>JAIRWX010000027.1 GCA_031268655.1 Helicobacteraceae bacterium
GATAAAAGCGCGCTGTACGAAAAACTACGATACTCGAAGGTTTGACGAGAGGCGAAAGAAACCCGATAGCAAATCGGCGCGTTATCGCGCCGCCGCCGCTTGATCTAAGACGGCGCTCACGAAAGACGAAAACGGCGCAAGTCTTTGATGAAATGGAGCGCTCGGCGCGGCTTAAGAGTTTTTGTCCACAACGGTAATTTTGTACGGCTTAAAAACTTTGATCATCTCCAGAACGTGCGGATCATCTAAAATCCTATCGTTGTTTTCGTCTTTCATCGCCAAAGGCGGCGCGTCGGAACTAGCCGGCGGTTTTAATCGCGCTGGAACGTTTTTGCCCTCGGCAGTCAAAGACGACGCGCCAGGTTTGTCGGCTTGCGGCGGCGCTAAGTTTTCATTCTCGCCGCGATCAATATCGGCGGGGTTTTGCGCCTGTTCGGCTAACTCTTCGCGTTTAACGGGGTCGGGATTCGGCTTTGGAACGATCGCCGCGTTTGAAGGTTCGGCTAACTTGTCGCGTTGGTCGGCTTTGTCGATCGGCGCGGCGCTTTTGACAATTTTGGTCTCCGCCCCAAAAACTTCGCGCAGGATTTGCAAAAAAACCTTGTAATCTTTTCTGAGCCGTTCTATGCCAGAACCGCTTTCGGCGAAAACAGCCCGAAATTCCCCGTTCTCAAAAGCTGCGAATGTTACCGCTTCGTCAAATGCGGCGCCTAACTCGACGCTACGATCGTATAGCCTAGCTTGCAGTTGATTAAGCAGCGCGCGCGAAACGACCGAAGATTTTGCCTCTCCAAAAGGAGCGCTTTCGCGCTGGGACGCAACGGAGGCGATCGCGGCGGCTTTCGTCGCGTCAAAATTACCGCTTGGCGCTTGCGCCAGCTCGTTTTCAATTCGCTCAATCGCTTCCGCCACCGCTTCCGGACGCAGCGCCTCGATCATCTTAAACGCCATCAAGCCAAACGCAAATCCGCCGTCCGCGCCAAAATGCAACAGGCTTTTCGCGTCCGCGATAATCTTAAAAAACCGCTCAATCACGCTCGCGCTAAACGGCGGGCGCGGTTTGAAAAGCCGCTCTTTAAGAAAGTCGATCAGCTCCGTAATCACCATCTCGCCGTCGCTTGATTCAATATCCTTGACAAACGCGAGCGCGCCGCTTTCGTCGCGATCAAAGATCCGCTCGAAAAAAAACTCTATTCTCGCCGGATCTAAAACGCCAAGCATCTCCGCGGTAGCGTTAAGTTCCAGCGCGCCTTTTCCGTAAGCGATCGCCTGCTCCAGAATAGTCAATGCGTCGCGCATACTGCCGCCGCCAGAGCGCGCTATGATCTCCAGCGCGCGCTCGTCGTATGAAATTGATTCGCGCGCCATAATATGTTTGATATGTCCCAAAATAGCTTCGAAAGAGATCTTTTTGAAACGAAAATGTTGAGATCGCGACAAAATCGTCGCCGGCGCTTTCGTCGGATCGGTGGTGGCGAGCAGAAACTTAATATAGCTTGGCGGCTCCTCCAGCGTCTTTAACAGCGCGTTAAACGCTCCTTTTGACAGCATATGAACTTCGTCTATGATGTAAATCTTAAACCGACCAATCGACGGCGCGTATTTGGTCTGCTCGATCAGATCGCGCACGTCGTCCACGCCCGTGTTGCTCGCCGCGTCCATTTCGATAATGTCGATATGCCGCCCCTCGTTTGCCTGACGGCACGCGTCGCATTCTTCGCACGGCGTGGAGCTTACGCCTTTTTCGCACAAAAGCGACTTGGCGAAAATCCTCGCGCTGGACGTTTTGCCGCTGCCGCGCAACCCCGAAAATAGATAGGCGTGGCTTAATTTGCCGCTGTCGAGCGCGAGCGAAAGCGTTTGGCTTACCGCTTCCTGTCCGATCAGCTCCTTAAACGATCGGGGGCGGTATTTGAGCGCGAAAATCCGATATTCGCTCATAGCGTTACGGCGAAGCTCATTTTGCCTCTTTCACGTTTGGGTTTAGCTTCTCTATCCTAACATTAAATTGCAAAATTACCGCCAAACGACTGAAAAATCATACCAATTTTGTCCGATTTGGGTATGATCATGCTCTTATTTAGTTAAGGAAAGCGATGCGAAGAGTCTATCTTGACAATAACGCGACTACGATGGTAGATCCCAAAGTTAAAGAGGCGATGGAGCCGTTTTGGGGCGACAAATACGGCAATTCAAACAGTCTGCATCAATTTGGCGCGGAGCTTAGAAGCGTTTTGCGCGACGCTCTCGATCGGCTTTACGCGGGCATAAACGCGGGCGACGAGGACGATCTGGTCGTA
The DNA here is from genome assembly GCA_031268655.1 of Helicobacteraceae bacterium. Lineage (GTDB taxonomy): Bacteria > Campylobacterota > Campylobacteria > Campylobacterales > SZUA-545 > JAIRNH01. Next base: position 2,301 of record JAIRWX010000027.1, read on the forward strand.
AATAGTTGCGCGAGCGAGGGAAACAACACCGTTTTGCAGGGAATCTATCGCGAGGTAATATGTCAAAGCGCGCGCGATCATATCGTAACGACGAGCGTCGAACACCCCTCTATGCGATCAACCTGTCATTTCTTGGAATCGCTGGGCGTGAAACTAACCTATCTGCCCGTAAACAATCAGGGGGTGGTCAGCCTTGAAAGCGTCAAAGAAGCCGTTAGCGACAAAACCGCGCTGGTCAGCGCGATGTGGGCCAACAACGAAACGGGCATGATCTTTCCGATCAGGGAGATCGCCGAAATCGCGCACTCGAGAGGCGCTCTATTTCACACGGACGCGGCGCAGGCGATCGGTAAGATCAAGGTGGACGCGCGCGAGGTCGAAGCCGATTATCTCACTTTCAGCGGACATAAGTTTCACGCGCCCAAAGGCGTAGGCGGGCTGTATATCAGATCAAGCGCGCCCAAAGTCAGACTGATTTACGGCGGCGAGCATATGGGCGGACTTCGCGCCGGAACGCTTAACGCGCCGTTTATGATAGCGATGGGCGTTGCGATGCAACTGGCAAACGAGGCGCTGCCATACGAGGCTGGCGAGGTGCGGCGACTGAAAGACAAGCTGGAAGACGCGCTGCTGGCAATACCCGACGCGTTTGTCGTCGGCGATCGGAATCTACGCGTTCCCAACACGATACTAGCGAGCGCGCGCGGCGTGGAGGGCGAGTCGCTTTTGTGGGATCTGAATAAACGCGGGATCGCGGCAAGCACCGGCAGCGCGTGCGCCAGCGAGGATTTAGCCGCGAACCCGATCCTCTCCGCGATCGGCTCGGACGAGGAGTTAGCGCATACCGCTATCCGTTTGAGCCTGTCGCGTTTTACGACCGAAGAGGAGATCGATTACGCGATCGAGACGATACCGCGCGCGATCAAACGTTTGCGCGATATTTCAACTAGTTATGCGGCGGTGCAAAATGAGCAAGAGTAATTTAATCGGGGGCGCGTTGTGGGAAGAGTATTCCGACAAAGTCGCGCGGCGAATGGACAATCCCGTTCATCGCGGGGAGATAAGCGAAAACGAGGCGCGGCGGCTTGGAGCGCGTCTGATCGTAGCCGATTTTGGCGCGGAGAGCTGCGGCGACGCGGTGCGGCTTTTTTGGGCGGTCGATCCGCAAAACAACCTCATAAAGCTGGCGAGATTCAAAAGTTTTGGCTGCGGCACGGCGATCGCCTCCAGCGATATGATGGCGGAACTTTGCGAAGGCAAAACGGTAGACGAGGCGGCGAAAATTACCAACATCGACGTAGAATTCGCGTTACGCGACGCGCCGGACATTCCCGCCGTGCCGCCGCAAAAGATGCATTGCTCCGTAATGGCGTACGATGCGATCAAGCGCGCGGCGGCAATCTATAACGACGCGGATATCGGCGCATACAGCGAAAAAGATATAGTTTGCGAGTGCGCGCGGGTAACGCGAAGCATGATCAAAGAGGTTATCAGGCTTAACGGTTTGACGACGGTTGAGGAGATTACCGACTACACCAAAGCCGGCGCGTTCTGCAAAAGCTGCGTTCGCCCGGGCGGACATGAATCGCGCCATTTTTATTTGGTCGATATACTTCGGGAAACGCTTGCCGAGATTGAAAAGGAGAAAATTTTGGAATCCGCCGCCGCTAAAGATTTCGCGTCGATGAGCCTTGTTCAGAAAATCAAGGCGGTCGAAAACGCGCTTGATAACAGCATTCGCCCGGCGCTTATGATGGACGGAGGCGATCTGGAGCTGCTAGACATAAAAGAGTCCGACGAACATATCGATATTTATATCCGTTATCTTGGCGCGTGCTCCGGCTGCTCCGCAGGAGCGACGGGGACGCTATACGCGATCGAGAGCGTATTGAAAGAGAAGCTCGACGCGCGCGCGCGCGTTCTGCCCGTCTAAGGACTATCGATTATAATTAACGCCAAAAAGGACAAATAATGCAAACCAAAAGCGCAATGATTTTAGGACTTTCGTTTGTGATTGGAGCGTCGATCTACGCCGCCGCTCTTGCCATCGACGCTGGAAATTCAAACTATAGCAGGATTTCCATAACCAACAACGAACAGTTTGATCTCGATTCGGGCATGCAGATATCGCCGGAGATTTACGCCGATCTGATCGCCAAGTCGCATGAAAAAGCGATCGCGGCGGCGCAGGCGCTTAATCGGAAACTTGGCAAAGCGACGGACGTTTACTTTGACGCCCCCCACGACTATTACCAAGACGCGGATCGGGACGAAAAAGACAAAAAGCTCTTAATTAACGTCTCGATTACCTACGAGTTGCAATAAACCAAATCTTTCGCTTTTCCGCCGCTCGCCCGCCAACTCAAATTTGAGTTGGCGCGTTGCTAAACGATCGCAAGCTAACGTTTGAGCCGTAAAACATTTCTCAAGCGAACTAATTTGGGTTTTACGTCAAGCCGTTAAATCAAGAGCAAATGTCAGGCGACAACCTCTCGTCTTATACTAGCGTTCAGCCGAACGAGAACTTCGTAGCTGATCGTACCGCGAAGGCGCGCCAATTGTTCCGCGTCGTTTAGAACGCATATTAGCTCGTCGTCCCCCTCGATTGTTACGCTGTCCATGCTAACCCGCCCCAAAATCTTTTTGCCCGACGGCGTTTCGTAACCCTCCAAGCCGTTAAGCCGCAAAAATCCGTCGCCATAACCAATATCGTAAACGCCGGCGCGCATAGCCTCCTTCGCCTCGAAAACGCCGCCGTAACCGACGCGATCGGCGACGCATAGCTTGCGATCGGCGATTTTTTGCGCCCAAAGCGACAAAACGGGCTTTAGCGGCGGCTTGTCAAACGGGATGCGCAAATCGCAGTAGCCGTACAGCGCGACGCCGACGCGAACAAGATCGTATTGATCGGCGGCGCCATTTCTTAACAACGCCGCAGAGTTATACAGATGAAATTTGGGCGGATCAATATTGTTTCTCGCGCATGTTTTTTCTACGGCGGCGCGAATTTTTTCAAAATTTTTCTCCTGCCAAAATAACTCCGTAGATAACCGATCGGCGGAGCGCGGGTGCGAAAAAACGCCGCGCAGAATCAGCCCGCGATCCAGCAAAGCGTCGATCGTTCTCGCAACGGAGTCGATAGCCACGCCGTTTCTGCGCATTCCGCTATCGACTTTAAGATGCACTTTCGTTCCGCTCGCCCATTTTGCCGCGTCGCGTTCGTCGTTAATAGCGAAGCTCGCGTTTTCAGGCGCGTCTAAAGACGGTACGTCGGCGAGAATCAAAATCTCCTTAAAAAGCGGCGCGATCGCTTTTGCCTCGGCGCGATTGCGAACGACCGCGTATCTCGCGCCGTTTTCGGCGCAGAGCGCGGCGATCTCGTTTAATCCGTGTCCGTATGCGTTGTCCTTCAGCACGACGGCGACTTCAGCTTTGCCGCCGCGATCTTTTAACGTCGAAAGATTATGAATAAGAGCCGATTTAGACAGGCGAATTAACGACACGCGCGGGCTTTCAGTAAATTATGTGTTTGGCTAATTAAACCCGTTATTGTGCTATTTTTGCTCTTAGGGGCAAACGGCTCGCCAAATTCGCGCCGCCAAACGCTAATCAGCCATCAATTTCCGGTCAGCAGCCGTTCTAACAGCGCCGGACGCGCGTTTAGCGCCTTAGCCAGCCTGCCAAAACCGGATATATATATTCGCCCCCCCCCGTTTTCAAAGCGTTGCCGCGCAAACGATCGACATGCGTCATATAGAGATTTTTCGCGTTTGCGAGCGCGAACAGATCGATCAAAGCGGCGAGGTTTGTTTGATAGCGATCCAAATTTTGATTGCGATGCAACGTTGTTCCGCCGACGTCCGGAACCTCGTATAGGCAGATTAGTCGATCGCCAAACAAACCTTTGGCGTATTGTTGAACTTCGCGGCTGTCGGTGCATAACAGAACATTGCCGCCCAAACGATCCGCGATTTCGGCAAAAAACTTTTTATAGTTTGTCTCATAGTCGCTATGGCGAATATGAATAGCGTCGTAGCCGCCCAAATCTTGGACGGTTTTGCTTATGCTTGATCGAATGTTAGGCGTTAGATCGAGAAAAGATAACGCGTCTATCGAATCGTCCCCGCCAACGTCGGAGGTAAAAAACAAGACTTGCTGTTCGTATGATTTATTTTGATCAAATTCGGCTAACCCCCCGTCTAAAATCGGTAAAACTTTATGCAGAAAACGTTTTGGATAGCGGTCAAACGGCGGCGATAAAAAATCTATGCCGCCAAACCTGAGCCATGTTTTCAATTCCTCTCTAACTGCGAAATACCGACCAAGATCGTCTAAAAACCCGCTTACCGCGCCGTCGATGCAAACGACGCGGCGATAGCGCAAAGCGTAGGTCGCGCAAAGGTAAATTTGGCAGAGCATATCGTTTAACCCACCGCGAAGACGGCAGAAAAGATATTTCGCGCCGTCGTTTGACGTTTTTACGCCTAAAAGGAAGGAGACGAAACGATGAAAAAACAGACTCTGACGCTTAATTGTTACGGCTTTGACGATCCTGTCTCGCCGTTTTGTATCGATAAAGAAACATCGCTTAATGGCGGAACGCGCCAATTTCAGGCATTGACGCGCAAACAAAACGACTAATACCGCGAATCTCTCGCGCAATTTGTTGATCCAAAGTTGATTTGTCAAACGCGGCGCAATTATAGCGTTGCGCGCATAAGCCGGCCGTAGGCGCAAAAGGAGTTCAAACGCTAATCGCTATAATCCGCGCAAGTTTTCACAAAGGTTTGCAGATGCGATTATATCCCACGCGAGGCGGCGGCGGCTCGATCGCGTTTAGCGAGGCGATTCTGTCCCCTTTAGCCGCGTTTGGCGGATTATACGCGCCCAAAGAGTTGCCCGATCTCGGCGATCTAAACGCGCTTAAAGCGTTAAGTTACGTTCAATTAAGCAGATATATCTTGAAACTTTTCGAGACCGATTTAGACGACAAGGCGATCGACGAGGCGCTAAAAACATATGATCGCTTCGACGATCCAAAAGAGCCGACGCCGCTTGTTCGCGTCGGCGATCAATTGTTTATCCAAGAGTTATGGCGCGGTCCTACGCGCGCTTTCAAGGATATGGCGTTGCAACCATTTGGCGCGATCCTCTCTAATTTCGCGCTTAAACGCGGCGAGAAATACGCGATCCTGACCGCCACCAGCGGCGATACGGGACCGGCGACTCTTGAGGCCTTTGCCGATCGCGCCGATACGGAGGTTGTCTGTCTCTATCCCGACGGCGGCGCGAGCGAGGCGCAGATATTGCAGATGATCGCGCAGACGGCGGCAAATCTGAAAGTTATCGCGATCAAAGGTAATTTTGACGACGCGCAGGACGCGCTTAAAAAACTGCTCTCCAGCAAGAGCTTCAACGAGAGTACCAAAGCAAACGGCAGAAAACTCAGCGCCGCCAACTCCGTTAATTTCGGGCGAATTTTGTTTCAGATCATATATCATATCCGCGGCTATTTGCAGCTCTTGCAACGCGGCGAGATAACAAACGGCGAAACGATCGACGTTATCGTTCCCTCCGGCAACTTCGGCAACGCTCTAGGCGCGTATTACGCGCGCAAAATCGGCTTACCGATCGCCAAGATCGTCGTCGTCAGCAACGACAACAACGTACTGACCGATCTGATTGTCGCCGGAAAATACGATCTAACACAGCGCAAGCTGATCGCCACGATCTCGCCTGCGATGGATATTCTAAAATCCTCCAACGCGGAGCGGATACTATTCGATCTCTTTGGAGAAGCGCGGACAAAAACGTTTATGGAAAACCTCGCGCAAAACGGCGCGTTTGAGCTGTCGCCGTCGGAACTAAGGTTATTGCAAACGATTTTTGAGGCGGCTTGGTCTAACGAAAGCGAAACGTTTGCGGCAATGAGACAAAGCGCGCGCGACGGATATATCGTCGATCCGCACACCGCCACTTGTTTCAAAGCGCTTAAGCTCGGCGTTTCCCGCGTAAAGGTAATCTGCTCTACCGCGGAGTGGACAAAGTTCGCGCCGATCTTGCTAAAGGCGATTAGCGGCGAACAAAAGGGCGACAAAGAAGCGTTAGAAATTATCTCCAAACGTTTTAATCTCGCCGTTTCGCCCGCGATCGCAAATCTGTTTGCGAAAAAGACGATCGCGCCCGCGCCGATCGCGCCAAACCAGATAGAAGCCGACGTTTTAGAGTGGCTTTCAAAACGCCCATAGCCTAAATAACTTCGCTTATTTCGTAACGATGGCTTCGCAAATCAAGCGAATTTTCAATCGCCGCTTTTGCTAATCGCGTACAAGATCGTATCTGTCCGTCGTTTTCAAATAATTTGCATAATTTACGAGCGTCTATAGCGGTAAGCGTTCGTATAATGTGGATCAGCGTTGATCGCTCGATTTTGGAATAAAAACTGCTTGAAACGCAAAAGATTCGCGCAAGGAGCCAAAGCTATGGGCTTTCTAAAGATCAACACCAATATCGCGTCGATGAACGCGCAGGTCAATTCGACGATCACAAGCCGCGAAATTGACAAATCGGTCGGCAAATTATCTTCCGGTTTAAGGATCAACAAAGCCGCGGACGACAGCTCCGGCATGGCGATCGCCGATAGTCTGAGAAGTCAGGCGGACGCGCTGGGACAGGCGACTCGCAACGCAAACGACGCGATCGGTATTATTCAGATTGCCGACAAAGCTATGGACGAGCAGATCAAGATATGCGACACCATCAAAACCAAAGCGATTCAAGCCGCGCAGGACGGACAGAATCAAAAAAGCCGCACGGCGATTCAGCGCGATATTAATCGTCTGATCGAACAGTTAAACAACATCGCCGTTCAAACGAGCTTTAACGGAATGAAACTGCTCGCGGGCAGTTTTGTCAACAAAGAGTTTCAGATCGGCGCCTATTCAAACGAGACGGTCAAAGCGTCTATCGGCAGCACGATGGCGAGCAAAATAGGCGGGGTGCGGCTGGAGACTACCGCGACCATCACCGCTTCGAGCGAAACAATTCTCACCTTTCAAAGCAGCACGGGCGCGGCGCCCGTACAACTAGAGAGCGTGCGTATCAGCTACGGCGCCGGCACGGGACTTGGCGCGCTTGCGGAGTCGATCAATAAATACAGCGACGCGATCGGCGCGCGCGCTACCTTCAACGTGCAATCCACGGGCGCGGACTCGGTGCAAAAGGGCGAAATCAAAGCGCTGTCGATCAACGATATTCTGATCGGCGACATAGATAACGTGGACGATAACGACCGCAACGGCAATCTTATCAACGCGATCAACTCTTTTACTATGCTTACGGGCGTTTACGCCAGCATAGACGAAGGCGGTCGTCTGAACCTTACCTCGCGCGACGGACGCGGCGTATATGTAACTACCAGCGCGGGCGGATCGCTGACGGGACTTGGCGCGACAAGCGCGGCGGCTCACGAAAACTACGGGCGCTTAACGCTTGTGCATAGCAACGCGCGCGACATTAACTATACGGCGACGGGATCGCTCGCGGGCAAGATCAACTCCGGCGGCTATCAAGCCTTTACCAATATGCAGGACGTGCTGGGCAACTTTACGGCGTTGCAGGGCGCGGCTGGGGGCGCGTACGCCAACGCGGTGCAGTCGGCGGCCGCGGGCAAATATCTGGGAACGGGCGTTACGACGCGACAGGGCGCGATGATCACGATGGATATCGCCGATTCGGCGTTGGCGCTTCTCGACGAAATTCGCGCCGATCTGGGCGCCGTTCAAAATCAGATCGAGATTACGATCGACAATATCTCTAACGCGCAAGTCAACGTGCAAAGCGCCGAATCGACAATTCGCGATCTGGACTTCGGCGCGGAGAGCGCAAACTTCAGCAAGCGGTCGATCTTGGCGCAGTCGGGCAGTTTTGCTTTGAGCCAAGCCAACCAGATTCAGCAGCATGTGTTAAGGTTGCTTCAATAGTCCGTTATGGTTGAACGTTACCAAAGAAACCTCGAAGCGCTAAAAAAGATCGACGGCGATCTATGGCAAAAACTTCAACGGATTGAGGGCAACGAGCGATTTGAGGTGTTTGTCGGAAGCGATCCCGCGGATATCAATATCGTCGATCGCAAACTGAATATCCCGTTTTACGATTCCGCGATCGGCGATACGGAGGCGAAGTTAAAAGAGCTTGCGCCTAAAATGGCGCGTCCGTTTTTGTGTTTTTTCGGCATCGGCAACGGAATCCTGTTCAAGGCGTTGTTCGGCGCAAAGGGAATCAACCGCATATTTGTTTTCGAGCCTGAAATAGAGACAATCTATATCGCCTTTCACCTTTGCGATTTTTCCAAAGAGATCGCCGCGCAACGACTGATCGTTATAGACGCCAATCGTTTTAACTCCGCGGAGGCGATGCGGCTGGTAAAATTCGACGATCTGCTGGTCTATCTGAAGCTATACGATCTCGTCGTAACTCAACCGATATACGTCCGCTATCAGCGAATGATCGAGACGATCAACCAACTGATGATCGACGCGATCGTTCAGATCGTCAAGACGCACGGCAACGATCTGGAGGACGCGCTGATCGGAGTGGATAACTTTCTGCAAAACGCCGAGACGATGATAGAAAACGCGGCGTTTGCCGATCTTGGAAATCAAAAAAACGGCGAGCTTGCGATCATCGTCGCCACCGGACCCTCTCTTACCAAACAGCTGCCGCTGCTAAAGGAGATTCAAGATTACGCGACGATCATATCGGTGGACGCTTCTTTGCCGATCTTGGAAAAACGGGAGATCGCGCCGGATATCGTTACAAGTTTGGAGCGCGTGGCGTTGACCGCGGAGTTTTATGAAAACGTAAGCGACGAGTTTCAGAAAAAGGTCGGCTGCTTCGCCATAAGCGCGCTGGCGCACAAAAAGGTCGTGGAAGCCGCAAAGGGAACAAAATGCCTGATTATGCGTCCGTTTGGATATATGATGGTTTTCGGACTGGATCGGCACGGCTACGCGGGCGTTGGCATGAGCGCGGCGAATCTGGCGTTTGAAATAGCGTTTTTGATGGGCTATAAACATATCGCGCTGATCGGGCAGGATTTGGCTTACAGCGAAGACGGCGCGACTACGCACGCGAGCGATCACATATTCGGCGCGCGCGATCCGGGCGCGGCGAAATATATGGATACGGAAGAGAAGATCTACTTTCCCGCATGGGGAGGCAAAGGCAGCGCGCGATCTAACTCTACTTGGGCGCTGTTTAGAAACTTCTTTATTCAAAATATCGCCGACGCGAATAATCGAACGACAACCTACAACTGCACCGAAGGGGGCTGCCATATCGACGGCGCGATCGATCTGCCGTTTGCCGAGATTGCGGCGCGGTTTGTCGATAGGAGCGCGCCGAAAAAACAAATAGCGCTGCCGCAGCCAAATCCCAAAACAGTCCGCGCGGAAAAAAAGCGGCTCAAAAAAGTGATCGACGCCATGATCAAAACGGGCGAAAAGGCGATCGACGAGCTAAAGCCATTGCAAAAAGAGATTGTCGATCTGGCGGCTTCGCTGGAAAAAGAGGACAGGCAGACGCAACTGGCAAACGCCGATTTCAAGACGATCTGCGAGATAAACGCCAAGATCGACAAGGCGAAAAAAATTCTGGAAGACGGCGAGTTTATGAAATACTACTGGGACAGCTTGCGCGCTATGGTGGTTAGTCAGGAATTGAACATCGCAAAGATCACCACGAGAATCCCGACCAACGAAACGGAGCAAAAAGAAAAGCATTTGGACTATCTGTTCGCGCACCGTTGGTGGTTTTTCAGCGTCAAAGGCGCGATCGAAACGCAGTTAAAAATACTCAAAAAACAGGAATGGCGCGCATAACGAGTTTTTGCGCTAGATATCAGCCTTCCGTTTAGACTTAACAAGTTGCGTTTAAGCGCGGGCAATATACAATCAAAGGCAACAGAGGGTTTTATGAAAGATCAAACGCGCGCGCCGCAAGGCCTAAAAGCGATCGTCGGCTTAACGCGGCTTGTAACGTTTTTTGCGGCTATGTTGTTACCGCTTAGCGACGGTGCTTTGGCGAAAACCAACGCGGAAACAACGGCGCGTTATCCGTTCTACGCGGCTGAAAAAGAGGGCGAAACAATATATATTCTCGGCGCTATGCATTTGGGCAGGCAGGGAACGGCGCTTAACGATGAAATTGTCGCCGCCTTGCGAAAATCGTCCAAACTTATCTTAGAGATTTCGCCAAGCGAATTAAAAAAAGCGCAAACGCCCCAATTTGAGTGCAAAGAACCGTATCTTAGCGATCAGATCGGCGATCGATCGTTTGCGCAAATCGCCGAAAAATATCCGCGGTCGTCGCTTATCATAGACGACTTGGAGTGCGCGAGCGCATGGTACGTTGGAGTAGCGCTGGGCGAGCTTGATTATATGCGCGAGGGATTTTTGCCGCGGTACGGAACAGAATCTCTATTGCAAAAAAGCGCCAAAGCGGGCGTTACGATCGAGGGGCTCGAGAGCTTTGACGAGCAGCTAAACGCTATGGCTTCAATGTCGGCTAAGACGCAGCGCGAGATGTTAAAGAGCTATCTCGACTCGGACAGAGAGCGATTAAAACGCGACATAACCGATCTGTACAAGCTGTTTTTAGACGGCGACGCCGATCGTCTGCTTGGTTGGTATTTGGCTTCAAACGCCGCGCAAGAGATGCCGCCGGAAGCGGTAAACGAATTTAACGAGAAACTGATTTACGAGCGCAATTTGCGTTTTGTCGAACGTTTGCAAAAACTTATCGATCCCAAAAAACCCGTTTTTGTTTCGGTAGGCGCGCTTCATCTGGGCGGCGAAAAAGGCGTTTTGCAACTGCTTCGCAAAAAGGGCTATACAATAAAACGATTATAAAGCGACGCTTTACCGCGCGCCGATCTGGCGGCTTATCAATTTCGCTGCGCGCTAAAAAACTCGTCGATCAACGATCTCGTAACCGACGGATCGCTTTCGCGGTTGATAGCCGAGCGAAACTGCGCCGCCTGCTCGAAACCTTTGCAGTATTTATGCAAGCGCTTGCGAAAAATGATCGCGCCTCGCGCGCCGTATAGCTGAATTGTATGATCAAAATGCGCCAAAACTACCTCGCGCTTTATAGCGCGATCGGCGATCGGCAGATTGGTTTTCAGTTGCGCGAATATCCACGGCGCGGCAAGCGCGGCGCGCCCGATCATCGCGCCGTCGGCGTTTGTGGTTTGAAAAACGGATTGCGCTTTTTCGTAGCCGTCTATATCGCCGTTTGCGATCACGGGGATTTTCAGGCGCGATTTAATCTCGCCGATCGCCTCGTAATTCGGCGGCGCGGCAAAGCCCCCCGTTTTTGTCCGCGCATGAACCGTTATAAAATCCGCGCCCGCCTCCTCGCAAACCTTCGCCAACGCGACCCCGTCGTTTTTCTCAAAACCCAGACGGATTTTCGCGCTCGTTAGTTTTTGCCCGCCGTTTTTCTTGATCGCGCCGATCATCTCGCCAAGCGTCGCCGGGTTTTTCAACAAGGCGCTGCCTCCGCCGCCGCGCGCGATTTTGGGCGCGGGGCAACCGGCGTTGAGATCGATAACGTCGATTCCTTCCTCGTCGCTTAACATTCTTGCCGCCTCGCCGACAACGACGACGCTCGAACCGACAAGTTGAACCGCAAACGGCGTTTCAAGCGGGCTTTTGGCGTATAGTTTTTTCGTTTTCAAAGGATTGCGAACAAGCGCGTCGGCGCTGATCATCTCGCTGATCGTCAAGTCCGCGCCAAAATATTTCGCAACGGCGCGAAACGGCGGATCGCTCCAGCCGGCTAACGGAGCCAGAACGAAACGTTTAACGGAAAAATCAAATCGCGCGATCGACAAGCGAGTCTAAATTGGGCGACAATCCGGCTTCTTTAAGCGCGAAATAGGATTTGAACGGCAGATATTCGTCGGCGGCTGCGCTGTCTAATATCTCTTTAGCGTCGTCCAGCCGCTCGAGCTCGATATTCAGATACAGCCAAGCGCTTTGCGCCGCCTCGTGAGCGTTTTTAAGCTGCGCGAACAGCTCCAGCAACACGTCCGGCGACACCTGCTCCTTCATAATTCGCGCCAGCGCGATAAAGTCTTTCGCGACAAACGAAGCCTTGCCGATCAGAGAGATAATGTCGCCGATCTCAAAATCCAAACTCTGAATAGGCGCGCGATAACGCGAAAGCAGATTGAGGACGGCTCTGGCGTTTACCTTTGCGTCGGGGCGCAAAAAACGTTTCTTGTCGCCGTAAGTCGCGTAGGTTTCCAGCGCCTTGAAATAAACCTCGCCGCCTTCCTCGCTTGAAGACAGAATCTCCTCGCTGATCTTTGGATCGTTTTTCATTTTGATTAGTTGCAAGCTCGTCCAGACGGGACTGTTTTTTACGAGTTTCAGATCTCCCAAATCGGTAATTTCGCCCTTGCGAAGCTTATCTAGTATCTCTAAGATCGCGTCAAAGTCGTCGTCGCCCGACTTGTAGCCGCCCGATCGCGGTTTAAGCTGCGAGTCCGATAAAACGCGACCGATCGCTTCAAGCCGCGGGTGTTTCAGCGTCAAAACGCTCGTTTGCCCCAAAAGCGCGTTAATCACGAGCCTTTTTAGCGTTTTGAGGTCTTTTTCCAGCGAGGATTTAGCAAAATAAGCCGCCGCCGAGTAAAAGGCGACATGCGAAAACGAGACCAGAAAGACGATCAGCGCCGGCGCCATCGCCCAGACGGCGATCGGAAAGGTATAAGGCTCTGCGCCGATATGCGCGGTGTAATCGGCGCTATCGTTGATATATATAAAAACTCCAAGCGCGACTAACAGCGCCAGCGAAAATAACAGATAACGTTTAATATGCATGCGCGTTTCCTATTCCTTGGCGAAAATGCGATTTTAATATGATAGCGTTTTATTTATGATGCGGGCGCTGATTTGCTTCTGTCGCGCCGAATTGTTTTAGCGCCGCAGACAAAAACGCCTCGCTCCAAACGAAACGAGGCGCTGAAACTAGGCTAGATCTCGCGCGCAAACATTGGCTGAACTTAGCGGTTATCTACCATATCGGCTCGAACTCGGCGCTTGCTCCCAGCGATCTTGCGCCGCGTTCGTCCATGTTTGTAATTTCGGTTACCGTAAGCGAAGCGTTAGCTTCGGTTTTATACTGGAACGCTTCGGGGGCGCCGCCCGGAACGTAACTCGGCAAAACGTCGCCTATCGCAGAGTAGTAGCCCGACGCAAAGACGGACGGATCGACTAATATAAAACCGCTTGTTCCGTCGGCGTTATACGTCTGGATCATTTTGAAGTTAGGAGGTATTAGCGCCTTCCATACGCCCGTTACGTTGTTATCCGCGTTGTTTGGCTTTGCCAGATCAAATCAAAGCGGCGATAAAACGCATTGACGGGAACAAGCGCCAACGACGCTTACGCCTTTTATAGCGCGACGAGATTGACTACTGAACGATATCGCTTGAAAATTTCAGGTCGCCGGAAAGGTTTTCTATGCTGATCGTATATATTTTTGGATGCCCTTCGAGCGATTCCAAACGCGGCGTTACGATTATGGCGAGTTTATTGTCCACGCCGTCTGGAATGTCGTGCGTCTCGCCGCTCTCTATTTTCCACGATCCGTCGCTGATAATTTTAAATTGAGCGTAAGCTCGTCCGACATAACCGCGCCCCTTTTCGTCCCTTAGGTGCACGACCGCATGATATTGCGAAGCGACGTCGTCCGGCGACACGCGAACGTTTTGGTGGCTTACGCCGCCTAGCAAAACGACAATGCTGGCGTATTCGGCGCCGTTTAGATTGGCGATTTGAATCTTGATCGACTTTCTATCGTCCGAGATCGCAAGTTCCAAAACGGGGTGGCGCGACGATTTATCGTCGCATCCGGTCAGACCGATCGCTCCGCCAAAAAACGCGGTTACTCGTCTGAAAAGTTTTCTTGTCTTAGTCGCCATTGTCAAACCATATTACATAAAATTGTCGCCGATTGCAACGTTTAGCGCCGCGATGAAAAATTACGCGAAGATTCAAGAACCGATCGATTGGCGACCATATTGCCGAACGGGGGGGGGGGGGGGGGGGGTAAAAGTTGCCGCTTAAAACGCGCGCCCGAAAAACCAAAAAAAAAAACCCACGTCCCTAAAAAAAAAAAACAACCCCCGCCCGTTATAAAATTTTGGGCACATTTTA
>JAIRWX010000049.1 GCA_031268655.1 Helicobacteraceae bacterium
GGCTGGCAAAATGTGCCGGAGCAACGGCGTGGGAATGGAGCGAAGCGGAATGACCTAGCCGTTGCGGAGGCCGAGCCGCCTACTGGCGGCGAAGCGTAAACAGACCTGTTATGCGACGTTTTTTTGTTTATATTTGTGTTTTCCATATTAGCCTGTGCGCTACCCCAGTTTTATATTTTTTATCCGTTTGATCTATATAACCTACTCCTGTATGATCATAAATTGCATATTCATTGTTTTTTATTTCTAAACATAAATCTTCCTGCCTCTCATTCCATAATCCCCTGTTTTCACCGTCATATAGATATAAATTAACTTTTGTATCAGGATAATTTATAATATTTGTATGATACCTCTCCCAGGTATTTATTCTAAAACTTCTATTGTTAAATGACGGAATGGTTATTATATCATTTTCTATGCTTATTGTCCCATTTTCAATGAGTTCATGTAATACTATTTTTCCTATATAACTATTAACCGCCTCATAGTAATTCTCTGTATCATTTGTGATCCTTTCATATATATTGCCGTCTGAATCAACAATTTTAGCCCCATTCATGCCGGTATATTCAAATTGAAAGTTTTGCGCTTCCTGTCTCGGAATTCTCCTATAACCTTCCTCAGATAAATTTGAACATCTAATGCTGTGTTCATACACAACGAGGCAATCAAAATAGTCCCTGTTCTCATTCAGATCCCAAGCAATAGAATAATTTTTTGTGTCTGTAAGAGAAGTAATAAATGTCAAAGGCAGATAAAAACCAATAAATTTGTTATCGAAAAAATCCAGATAGAAATAATCTTCATCATTCATTTGAGCGTTTATTCCAATATTGATAATTCCCCAAAAACAAATTAACATAATTATTTTTTTCATATTTTGCCCCAATAAATAATAATATCATTTTTTATATTTTGTCAACCATTTTTCAAACTAATTTCAAAAAAATGTCGCATAACGTTCCGGCTGTTTACGACGTTTTGACAGCCCGAATAAGGGCTTTGCGCAGCAAAGACCAGGGCTGGCAAAATATGGCGGAGTTTTGGCGTGGGAATGAGCGAAGCGATTGACCTAGCCAAAACGGAGCCCGAGCCGCCTACCGGCGGCGAAGCGTAAACAGTCCTATTATACGAATCAACAAAAAATACCATTGAATGTTTATTTCCTGTGTTTATACATTATTTATTTTACAATATTTACAATAAATTTTAGCCGCCATTGCGCATAACTCAAAAACGGCGCGGGCAAACATCGCTCAATAATCGCCGATCGCAAACAACGTTTCGTAATCCAAGCTAGCGCTCGGATACTCCGCGATCATTCGCTTCGCGTCCGCGACGCCTAATCGCGCCAGCCCGCCGCCAACGCCGCTTTTACGAATATAGGCAAACATTTCGCGCTTTGAGGCAAACTCCACGCGATAGCGTTTAGTCCAAAACCGCGCCTTGAAATATCGCGCTACTATCTCTCGCGCCTTGTCGATCGAGAGCGCGGGCGTTTTCGCTCCCGACAGATTGCGCAGCAAACTAAGCGCGCCGTCGGTAAAAATGGCGAAGGCTATCCGCGAGCCAAACGGGGCGACCGCTTTAAGCGTCGCGTCAAGGTCTGCCGCCCATTGCAACGCGCAGGAAGAAACGATCAGATCAAACGGCGATAAAGCCGCCAGAGAGGAGGATAGCGCCTTTGCGTCGTTAAAATCGATCAGAGTCTTATGGACCTCCAAGCCGGACGGGTGCAACGCAAGCATAGAAAGCGACGCGTCGATCGCGACAAAACATTCGGTCGATCGCGGCATTTGACGATAGATCGCGCCGTCGCCGCATCCCAAGTCCGCCACGCGCTTTGGTCTGATTCGCGTCGCGTCTATCAGTTCTCGCGCTATAGCCGTTTGCAACCCGTTGAGTTTCGCGTAATCTTTTGAAAATCTGTCAAATCGCCGCGTCGCCGCGTTCGCCATCTCTACCCTCAGTCTCTTTAAGCTACA
This sequence comes from Helicobacteraceae bacterium, assembly GCA_031268655.1. GTDB lineage: Bacteria > Campylobacterota > Campylobacteria > Campylobacterales > SZUA-545 > JAIRNH01. The sequence continues at coordinate 1,989 of JAIRWX010000049.1, forward strand.
ATTCGCGTCGCATTTTAGCCTATCGCTCTCTATGGGAGTCTTTATACAATGACAAACGTTTTATTCGCGGCGCAATTCGTGCTAGGGGCGCTTATCGTCCTTGTCGTGTTGCTTCAAAAAAGCTCCAGCATCGGTCTAGGCGCGTATAGCGGCAGCAACGAATCGCTGTTTGGATCGCGCGGTCCAAACGCTTTTTTAGCCAAAGCCACCGCGTTTTTCGGAGCTCTGCTGGTCGCCAACTCTATAGCGCTCACATATATCTACTACTCCGAGCGCAGTTCGTCCGTAGTTGATCGCGCCGCGATCGCGCCTTCTTCTGAAACGCTCGCGCCCGCCGCGCCAAGCATTCCGCCCGCGCCGGAAACCGCGATTATTCCCGCCGCGCCGAAAGAGTAGCCGATGTTGAAGCCAATCTACGACGAAGCCAAAACGCGTACGCTCAAGTGCGTCGAATCGTTAAGCCATGAATTTAGCGGGCTTCGCACGGGCAAGGTTTCGTCAAAAATCATCGAAAGCGTCAAAATCGACTACTTTGGAACAGCCACGCCGTTGAATGGGATTGGCTCTATCGCTACGCCGGACGCGAACACGATTGTTATTACGCCTTGGGATAAGAGCTTGGTGAAAGAGATTGAAAAAGCCATTCAGATCGCTAATATCGGCGTTAACCCTTCTAATAATGGAGCGAGCGTGATTCTGGCTTTTCCGCCGATGACGCAGGAACAGCGCAAAGAGACGGCAAAACGCGCCAAAGCTATGGCGGAGAAAGCCAAAGTCGCCGTTCGCAACGTCCGACAAGAGACCAATAACAAAGTCAAAAAGATGGAAAAAGACAAAGCGATCACCGAAGACGAGAGCAAACGCGCTCACGACGAGGTACAAAAGATCGTGGACGACGCGATAGCCTCGATTGACGGGCATTTGCTCGACAAGGAAGCGAGTATTCTCAAAATATAGGTTTTCTATGGACGTGGAAGCTATTTACAAAAACGCCGACGCGATCCTAACGGGGCATTTTCTGCTTAGTAGCGGCGCGCACAGCGGTTATTATTTGCAGTCGGCTAAAGCGCTGGAAGATCCGAAAACCGCCGAGAAGCTGGCGACTATGTTAGCCGAGCAGATACGCGCCGCCGACATAGAGGCGCGCGTCGTATGCGCGCCCGCGCTTGGAGGGATTTTAGCGGGCTACGAATTGGCGCGCGCGCTTGGCGTTCGCTCAATTTTTACCGAGCGCGTCGAGGGTAAAATGACGCTTCGGCGCGGCTTTGGCGTTAAACAAGGCGAAAAAGTTATCGTATGCGAAGATGTTATTACGACCGGCGGATCGGCTCTGGAGTGCGCCAAAACGGCGGAGGCGCTAGGCGGCGAGATAGTCGCTTTCGCGGCTTTGGCAAATCGCGGTTTTTGTCGCCGCGTCGGAGGCGCGATCGGCGGCGAGGTTTGCAAATTGCCGAGAAACAAGCCTTTTTTCGCGTTGACGGATTTTGACTTTCCCGTTTATCCGCCCGATCAATGTCCGCTATGCGCCAAATACGGCAAGCCCGTAAAACCGGGCAGCCGCCCAAGCGCGTAGATCGCTAAGTCGGTATTAGAAAAGTACATGGACGCTCTTTTGTCGATCTGCTCGGCTTTTTAGGGGTTAGTTAAATTCGGCTTCAACCAGCATACAAAGCGTATGCCCCAAAAAGATATGAATCTCTTGAATACGGGGCGTGTCGAAGCTAGGCGCAATCAGGTTAATATCGCATAAGTCGCGCATTTTGCCGCCGTTTTTACCACTAAATCCAATGGTCGCCGCGCCGATTTCCCGTCCTTTTTTCAACGCCAAAAGCGCGTTTGCGCTATCGCCGCTTGTCGATATGCCAATCAGAACGTCGTTTTGTTTTACCAGAGCCTCGACTTGGCGCTCAAAAACGCGATCAAAGCCGTAATCGTTGCCGATCGCGGTCAGCGCCGAAGTGTCCGTCGTCAGCGCGATCGCCGCGAGCGCTTTTCGCTCTTTTTTGTAGCGCCCCGTCAATTCTGCGGCGATATGTTGCGCGTCGGCGGCGCTTCCTCCGTTGCCAAAAAGCAAAATCTTGCCGCCTTCTTGTAGCGTTTTCGCGCACAGCTTCGCCGCCTGTTCCAGCGGCTCTGTCAAGCCAGTCGCGAGGGCAAAGGTCTCTTGATGCGCCGCGATTTCCTCTAAAATAAGTTTTTTCATCGTTTTCTTTTGTTTAATAAAATGGCGCAAACCGACAAACGCTATTCGCCCTTACGCCCCGCCGAGAGTTAGAAGCTAATGCGAATACCAACATACGCCGCTTTATTAAGATCGTATTTCCATTTATCCTCGCGCAACTCTATTTTACGCCAGCCGCCAAAAATCATACCGCCTTCGATCGGCTCGATTCCCGCTTCAAATCTTAGCTCCGTATAGCGATCGCAATCGTTAAAGCAAAGCGCCGTCGGAGCTATGTCGTAAAAAGCCGCGATATGGGTTTTTACCGCAATGGGCAGGGCGTAGATCAGCCCTATGCCGATCGGCGCGGCGAAGGGGTATGCGTCTTTGTCGTCTTGCTTAATCTGCGATACAGTCGCTTTGATTCCTATCTTCGCGCCAAGTCCGTTCAGCGGGGTCAAACCGATCGCGTTGATATGAAAAGCGCTCGATAAGCGCATCTTGTCGTATTCGTCCGCGCCGCGCAAAAACGTAACGCCGTAATACAAATTAGCGTCCGCGCCAATCGGAGAGATCATCTCGTAGCCGCCCTCAAAATCCTCGTCGTTGATATCGAGCATAAACGATTGTTTCTGAGCGAATATGGCGCTCGCGCACGCTATAAACGTTAGCAGCTTTTTCATTTTGCCTCTATGCCAGCTAAAATTTTGGCGATCATATTTGTGGTTGATCGCCCTTCGACTAAATCGACCAAAACTACTTTCTTCGCATACTCGCCGCCCGCTATTTGCGCGCCTTTGTAGTCGGCGCCTTTTGTCAGAACGTCGGGTTTGACGGCTTTTATCAGCTCGATCGGAGTCGGATCGTCAAACGGCGCGACGAAATCGACAAACGCCAGCGAGGAAAGCATATAGGCGCGATCTTCCTCGCTTATAATCGGGCGATTTTCGCCTTTGAGCGCCTTCACGCTCCTGTCGCCGTTTAACCCCACGATCAGCAGATCGCCCTGTTCTCTGCTCTTTTTCAAATATTCTATATGTCCGCGATGCAGCAGATCAAAACACCCGTTTGTGAACACCACTTTCTTGCCGCTTTGTTTCGCTTTTGCCGCCTCTTGCGCCGCCTGCTCGAGCGAAACGATTTTGTTTTGACTTTGATTGAGCGAATGGCGGTATTCGTACGCTAAAGCCTCGTCGATCGTAACCGTCGCGCTGCCGATCTTAGAGACCGCAACGGCGGCTGCGACGTTGGCAAAATACGCCGCTTCTTCGATCGACGCGCCCGCGCCAAGCGCGAAACCAAGCGCGGCTAAAACCGTGTCGCCCGCGCCCGTAACGTCAAACACTTCGCGCGCGCGCGTTGGAATATGCGCGCCGCTATTTTCGCCGCATACCATCATTCCGTCTTCGGAGAGCGTGATAATCGCGTAATCAAGGGCGAAATCGCGCCTTAGTTTCGCGCCCGCTTCCCGCGCGCTTTCAAGATTCGGCAAAGCGCGCCCTAGCGCCTCGCCCGCCTCTTTACGATTTGGCGTGATCAAGGTCGCGCCCTTATATTTGGAATAATCCGCCCCTTTGGGATCGATCGCTATCTTTTTGCCGAGCGCTTTCGCCGCGTCGATTATAAACCGCGTTATGGAACCGGTCAAAACGCCTTTGCCATAATCGCTCAACAGCGCTATGTCAACCTGCGGCAAAATCGTCTCGATCGCCTTTTGCAACGCTCGTTCGTCGTCCGCGGAAAGCGGCTCTTTACTCTCGTCGTCGAAACGAACGATCTGCTGATGCGCCGACATAACGCGGGTTTTGCGGCTGGTCTTTCGTCCGCGCTGCAACGTCAAAGCGCTGGTATCGACGCCGCCGTTTTCCAAGAGCGCTTTTAACTCCGCGCCGCTTTTATCGTCGCCGATCGCTCCCGCCGCGTACACTTTCGCGCCAAGCGCCAGCAGATTATTCGCCACGTTGCCCGCGCCGCCCAAAACAACGCTTGTTCTTTCAACGTCCACGATCGGCACGGGCGCTTCGGGGCTGACGCGATTCGTTTTGCCCCAGAGATAAACGTCCAGCATCAGATCGCCGACGACAAGCGCGCGCGGCGCGAAATTTTTGAATCGTCGTATCACTTAATCTCCGACTCGTAAATCCTTACAATATACGGCGCGTAAGAGCCAATCCCTTTTTCCGCGTCAAAACGCGGCGCGTAGCCAAGATCGGCTTTTGCGGCGGAAATATCCGCTTTGGTATGATTTTGGTAGAAGCCCCACGGATTGTCGATATATTCGACCTCTATATCTTTTTCCAACGTTTTGGTCAGATTGCCGAAAATCTCGTTGAACTCTCTGGCTGTTCCGCCGCCTATGTTGTAAACGTCCGATTTTGTCGCGCTCAACGCTTTGATATTTGCCTGAATCACGTCCTCGATATAGACGAAATCGCGTTTTTGCTCGCCCCACTTAAACAATCTTGGGCGCTTGCCGCTCAAAATCTGCAAGCCAAGCTGAAGGATCATCGAGGCGGTTTTACCCTTGTACGTCTCGCGCGGACCATAGACGTTGAAATACCTAAGACCGACGATCGTAACGCCGTTCTCTTTGGCGAAACGCATTGCGGCGCGATCCATAGCCAGCTTTGAAAAGCCGTACGCGTTTTCGGGATTTTCGCCTTCGCCGACTATATTGGGCGGCTCGGAGTTGCCGTATGCGCCGGCGCTGGAGGCGTAAATTGTTTTAGCTCCGTGCTTTTTGGCGATTTTCAGAATATCGTAAAAAGCGTTCACATTGACTTGAACGACATATTTCTGATCCGTTATGGTTGTATCGGAGACTGCCGCCTCGTGAAAAATATAGTCGAATCGGTAGTCGTTCAGCCGCTCGAGATCAAGCGGATTGGCTATATCGCCGCTGATAATCTCGCCCTTATAGCCGCGCAGATTCTTAAAATGCCCCAGAACAAAAGCGTCAAATACGACTATACGCGCTTCGGGGTAGCTATCCTGAATATGTAACGCCAGATTTGAGCCGATAAAACCGGCTCCGCCCGTAATCAAAATCGTTTTATGACTAAGGTCGATGTCGGAATACTTCATACCGCCGCCTTTTTGAAATATGAGATTGTATCTAATAGGTTTTTACGCCTCAAAAATATCTCGCCGCTTTCCGTCGGTTGGTCGCTTAATAGTATAAGTCGCTTAACGCCCGCGCCGCTTGCGGCAACCATATCGCTTAGTTTATCGCCGATCATCCACGATTTTGAAGGATCGATATTGCAATCTTTAATCGCCTGCAAAAACATTCCGCTTTTTGGCTTGCGGCAGTCGCAATTGTCTTGCGGCGCGTGCGGGCAGTAATAAACGCCGCCGATCGGCGCGCCGCGATCAAACGCTATCTTTAGCATTTGTCGGGTAAGCGTTTTGAACTCCTCTTCGCTGTACAAGCCGCGAGCGACGCCGGACTGGTTGGTTACGACTATGATTTTGTAGCCTTTGTCCCGCGCCGCGCCGAGCAGATCAAAAATGCCGTCGCAGAAAACCATGCGATCGATCGAGGCGACATATCCGTAATCGACGTTGATCACGCCGTCGCGATCAAGAAATAACGCCTTATTCATCTTACGTTTCCAAACGGCGGTATTATACCGCCATATACGGAGCCGAGCCAGCCGTTTTCATAAATATCCAAATCCAAACGCCGATCGCAGTGCATGAATAGTTTCAATCTCCTCTATACTGATTGCCCCGTCCGCTTTAACGCACTCGATCGCTTTTTCAATAATCAGCTTTTTCGTATCGTCGTTAGCCTGTTGAACCGCGTTGTAAGCAAGCTCTAGCGTTTGGCTCAACATCTTTTTGGCGCTTACATATTCCAGCGAACGCTCGCCGCAAAGTCTATCAAACGCGGCTTTTGCCTCGCTATCGTTTTTGAACTGATCGTACGCGATCGCGGAAAGAATTGCGGATATTTCTTTGGCGATCGGATAAAAACCAAAATGGATCGGTTTCGGAGGTTTGCGCAAATTGAAAGCTATATCTAGCGGATAAAAGACAAGATATTTCAGATTAAATTCAAACAACGATATTTTGCCGTCCTCTTCGATCAAAAGATCGGCGATCTCTTTGAAGCGCGTATATTGATCAAACGTTAAGCGCTCGAGCGCGGGAACGCAAAGAAAGATCAGATGAACGACGTTTTCGCGTTTCATCAAAGAGAGCGCCAATTGTATTTTGCAAAAATCCTCCGCGAAAACTCTGCTATTAAGGATCGCTATTTGGCGTTTCGCAATCGCCTCGTCGATCGCGTCGATCAAAAGCGCGTATATAATCCATCTGGCGCTCAAGGCTTCGGAGGCTTGCTCTCTTAAAAAGTCGGAAATCGCCTCTATATTTTCTCTGGCGATCGATAGCGCGTCGAGCGCTTTTTGCGGCGCGTCGTTTGATTTCAAAGCGATCGGAATATATTGCGCCTCGATCGCGTTTGCTTTCGCCTTAGCGTCCGAGCGCGTTTTTAGAGCTATAATTCCCTCGTTCGGATTTGCAAGCGGCAATAGCGAATCGTATATGCCGCCGTCCGCGAAAGTCGGCGCGGGAACGTAATTTGCCTCGCTAGTTTCAGCTTCCGTCAGCGCGATTGGCGCGATAAACGACCCGTCCCATTTTGGTTCTATGCGCCTGATACGTTCCTCGATTGGAGGGTGCGAATCCAATATCCCGCTTGGACCTTCCGCGAAGAAAAAATGGCTGAACATAGAAGAAAGCGGCGCGTTCACGTTCGAACTTAAGCCGCCGATCTTTTTTAGCGCGCCCGCTATGCCGTCCGTTTGTCTGGCGAACTGTACCGTCGAAGCGTCGGCTAAAAACTCGCGCTCTCTGTTGAGAGCCGACTTAACAATCGAGGCGCAGACCATTCCAATCGCGCTGCATATATAGAGTACGGCGCCGAATAAAAAACGCCACGCTTGACGAGGAGAATCCGCGCCAGGAGATAATATGTCCTCGTGTCTCATAACGACGTCGTCGCGCTGGGAGCGCATAAAAAATGCGCCGGTCGCCAACGTAAACTCGACGCCGCCCAGCAAAAACGCAGATCGCATATTCAGCTTAACGTCTTCGTTGAGAATATGGCTAAATTCATGGGCGATCACCCCTTGAAGCTCGTCGCGGTTCAGGTAGATAAGCGCGCCGCTCGTAACGACGATCGCCGCGTTTGCCTGACTTTCGCCCGCCGTCAAAGCGTTGATCGCCTTGTTTTGCGGCAATACATATACGCTCGGCGGCAAAATGCCGCTTGCCAGCGCCATCTCTTCGACGATATTCAGCAGTCGTCTTTCGCTCGCGTTCGCGCCCGATCTTACGATCGCGCTCGCGCCTAGTATTTTGGCTACGGCGTTTCCGTCGCCTTTTAGATTTCTCGCTATGCTGTACGCGCCAAGCCCTATCGTCGCGCATACGATCGCGAGGACTCCAAAGTTAAGCGAAAACGGCGACGTTATAAAAAGCGCAATCGGGTTAAACGAAAACAGATCCGTCTCAAACAAGCCGTATAACAACGCGGACAGATACCAGACAAAAAATACCACCGAAAATACGCTTGCCGTGAAATAGGCGATAAGCCGACGCGAATTGCGTTTGGCTAGTCGCTGTCTTTCGCGGAAGTTCATTTGAAGCTGATTTTAGGCGGTTCCTGAAAAACGGCGCTATCGGCAAATTCCAGCAGCCCCGCGTCTTTGTTGAAACCAAGCATGGCGGCGAAAAGATTTTGCGGAAAGGATTGGCGATAGGCGTTAAAATCCGTCGCCGCGTCGTTGTAGCCCTGTCTTGCGAAACTCACTCTGTTTTCGGTCGATATAAGCTCCTCGTGCAGGGCATTCATATTTTGGTTTGCCTTAAGATCGGGGTAGGCTTCCACGACGACGTTGAGTTTTGAAAGCGACTCGCTTAAAACGCGCTCCGCGACGCCCAGCGCGGCGATCGATTCGGAGCTGTTAGCGGCTTTTTTCGTCGCGTTAAGCGCGTTAAGCGCTTGATTACGCGCTTCGATCACGCTTTGCAAGGTTTCGCGCTCGTGCGCCAAATAGCCTTTGACGGTTTCAACAAGATTTGGGATCAGATCGTAGCGGCGCTTGAGCTGCGTCTCTATTTGCGCAAACGCGTTTATATAGCCGTTTTTCAGCGCGACGAGTCTGTTAAACGCCGCGGCGACAAAAACGGCGACCGAGATAAACGCGCCAAGAACGATATATGCCCACATTTGATGCCTTTGTAATTTGATCGCAGATGATTTTAGCGAGTTTTTGCTAATAGAAGTTAAAGATCGGTCTCAAACGCGGTCTTTGTCGAAAATCGATACACTAACGCCGACAAAACGAGTAAAGCGGGGTTTATTGTATGGCGTTAAATCAAGCGCAGGCGGTATTTGCGGCGATGATCGCCGAAAAGCTGAAACTGTCTAAAAAAACGCTGAACGCCTTTGCCGAAGTTGATCGAACGCTGTTTATCCCGCGCGGTTTAGAGCGGCTGACCTATTTGACCGACGCTCTGCCCATCGGCGCGAATCAGCGCCTATCTTCGCCGCTGACCGTCGCCAAGATGACAGAGGCGCTTGCGGCGGACGACGCGGACGGGGCGCTGGAGATTGGCTGCGGAAGCGGTTATCAGGCGGCGATACTAAGCCGCATAACAAGGCGCGTCTTTACGATCGAGAGGATCGAGCGGCTGGCGCTTGAAGCTAAGGCGCGGTTTAAGGCGCTGAATTATTCTAATATCAGCGTTCGTTTCGACGACGGGCATAGCGGGTGGAAAACATACGCGCCTTTTGATCGGATATTGCTTAGTTGCGAGACAGATTCAATCGCGCCCGCGCTAATAGAACAGCTTGCGATCGGCGGCGTTTTGGTCGCTCCCGTCAACGGCAAAATAACGCGGATCGTTAAACGTTACAACGGCGCTTTGACCAAAGAGACGTTAGACGACTGCTCGTTTGTGCCAATGCTTGGCGGAGTTGAAAGAGACGATCGTTAATTTATGTTAAAATTGCGCAAAACGCCAAACGGAAATCCATTGAAAAGGTTCTGGTTTTCGTTTTTCTTCGCCCTGATCGCAACCTCTCTTTCCGCGGCAAGTTTTGACTGCCAAAAGACCGCTACAGAGGTCGAGAAGTTGATCTGTTCAAACGAGGAGCTTTCAAAACTCGACGTAGAACTTGAAAAGGTCTATAAAGAGTTTTTAGACAAAACCGACGACGAGAGCGGAGAGAGGATAAAGCGAGAGCAGAGGGCATGGTTGCAAGGAAGAGACGTTTGCAAAGATAGCGCTTGTATAAAGATTTTTTACACAACGCGAATTCTTAAATTAGCAACGTAAACAATAAGTTTTCCAACATATGCCGAAGTTCTGGAAAACAAGGAAATGGCGAATGTGCGCAAAAACGTATATGCAGAGGTTCGTCCAGCCGATAGCTTTTTGCTTATAGGCGGAACAGAAAAACGGGTTTGTAAAGAAACGCTTGCATCGTTCAACGAAAAGGGAACATATAAAAGAGACGAGAAAATATAGATTTTGACTATATATTTTGGTATCTTGATAATTCGGGGCTTATTCCGTGGACGTCGATATATGCCAATCCTTCCGAAACAAAGGTTTCAAAAAACATTTTCAAATATGGTCTCGTATCCAAACGGCTACAAAGCGCGCGAAAATATAGGGGCGGAAGGCGAAGTTTTTTGAAGTATGTTTCAAATAAAGTTTGGCGCGGTTTTAGTATCTGCCGTTTACCCTGAATCTTGCGGTTGCGGTTGCGGTAATGCGGTTCCTTTTTTTCAAATCCGGATTTTTAATTTTTTCTTTGCATAAGGATAAGTCCGCCGCTTTAGCGTGCGTTGTAGCGCCTAAATAATGGAAATGGAAAAAAGAGGGATCGGAAAGAGAGAGTGTAGGCGGCAAGAGGCTTCGTTGGCATCGTCATTTGCATTTTGCGGGTTCATGCGATTCAAAAAAGCGCAAAGAATGCGTTAAAAGACGCTTAAAATGTAACTAAGTCGCTAGGTTTTTAAGCGCGAGAATAGCCGACTAAGCCTTGATTTAATCGCATTTAATAGGTTTTCGTCCTTGTCGTTAAAATGTAACCAAATCCCTCAAAAATATGTAACCCAATGTAACCCAACTCGCAAATAACGACGTGTAACCCAATGTAACCCATTCATAGGTTTAAGCGCCATTTTCACGACCTATTCAGTTATCGCCGACGGCGCATATTCTATTTTGACGGCGAATGCGATAGTAAACGGCGGACTTGCGCCCGTCGGTATAAAGCCGTCGCCCGCTCCCACGCACGCCGATCTTGCCGACGGCTACCGCAACGCCTTCTAACGCATTGCCTATCGCATCATATCTTGCCTAGCGCCTAGCCGTATAGCCATATTTACGAACTCTCTAACGTTTTCGTTGAAAGTTTTATCTATTACGCCGTTCACAATCGCTCGGACGCCGTTGTAGGGATCGCCTCCGTCGTTTGGCGTGGACTGATAAAAGTAAATCACCGCTGGATCGACGGCGATATTAGAGTTTAATTCCTAGTAGCGCATCAAGCATTATTTGTATCGAACTGATTACTCGCGCGTTTGCCGAATAGCCCGCCTGAAAGCGAATAAGATTGGCAAGCTCCTCGTCCACGTTAACCTTGCTAATCGAATCAAACTGCGAACCCACGCTATTTTCAATCGCGATCGCCGTATCCAGCGAGGTTATAGCGGTAGCGGCGTCTTCCGCTAACGAAACGGCGATAAACTTGTAGCGTCCCATAATCGTTTCGCGATCAATAGAGCCGTCGGCGTTGAAAAACGTCGTTTGCTGATATTGCAATTGTTGCATCGCGTTGGCGACGTTGTTGTTGCCGACGACGGGTAGATCGTAGGATTGGATCTTTGACGGATCGTTTTTTAGAGCTTCGTTTAGGTCTATATCTTTTGCGCTTGAGCCGCTGAAAAATCTGTTAAGCCCGATCGCGCCTGCAAAACCGGTTCCATTATCGACGATATTAAACGACAATTCGGAATTTTGATCTTTTATATCGATATGCAAGCGGTTGCCGTCGAATCCTGCGACGATAAAATTGTCCGCGTCGTTTGTCATATCGTTGTCTTTATTGTCGTCAACGTAGGGCATATTGATTTGCGCGGCAATCCCGTTAAGAGTAGAGTAGAGCGGATTGGTCGATTTTTTATCGATTATGATCTCTCTGGCGGCGATCTGAACGCCGTTGCCGTCGTATATGCCGATCATAAAGCTCCCGTCCGTAACGTTAAAGGGAATATCGGACGCGTCTACTATCTCAAGGTTTTTCGAGCCCGTCATATCAAGCGCCCCGCGTATCAGCGATTGATCGTTGGCGATCAGCAACGCGCCTAACGGCGTTGCGTTCGCGGTCGTCCCGGTAAGAAGCGTTAGCTGCCCGCCCGCGATACGAGCTTCGCCATCGAGACTGCGCGCGTTCAGTTCCGCGTTGATAGCGTCCGCCACTTGTTGTAAGCTCATCTGCTTGGGGTCGATATGAACGACGATATCGGATTGCACGCGGCTGCCGTCTCGATTGTACGCGACGATAGTCATATCGCCTGCCAGTACCTCGCTTTGCAAAATACCTTTGCCCAGATCGGCTATGGGGATCGTTTTCGCCTCTCTTGCGGATAAGCTCGCGGTATCGCCGATCTTATCGCTTGCCATGGTACTTACGGCGCTTGAGGCGTATATCTGGTTGACGGCTTGTATCAGCCCGCTCGAGAAAACGTCGAGAGCGTCTTTGTATTTCTGCAAAACGCCGTCGGCGGCTTCGCCGCTTTCGCCGTTAAAAGAACGTCCGCGCAAATCGAGTATCGCGCCTAATTTACCTCCCGTAATATCGGAGCTAATATCGATCAGGCTTAAGTCGCGCTGTTGAAAATAGACGGCGTTTTGCGCTCCCGCGGCGTTTTTCGCGGCGCTTGCGACGATAGGGTGAAAACTACTATCGTTGACTATCGAAAATCCGCCCAAGACAATCGAGTAGTTTTCGTCGTAATCGGCGACGTTAGAATCGGTCTTGGTCATCGTTTGAATACCGGTTTTTATGATTTGCGCGCCGGTAAGTTTTTGAATTTGCAGCTCTAAGTTGTCGCGCTCGTCGCGCAGTTGATTCGCGTGGGCATAATCGCTTACCTCTACCTCGCGTATTTTTTTGTTGATGCCGGCAATCTCTTTCGCCAGCTTATTAACCTCGTTTACGACGCTAACGATAAGTTGATCTTCTAGCTTTTGCATAGCGCTTAAATTGGCGCGAACCTGCTGCAAGCTAAGACCAAGACTTTTCGCGGCTTCGGCTACAATCGCTTTTTGCGAGCTTTCCGTCGGATTTGCCGATAGTTTCTGCCAAGCGTTAAAATAGTTTGACAGATCGCGCTGGAGTCCCGCCTCGTCAATATCGGGAAAATACTGCGAAACCTCCTTTAGCGTTTGCGTCATATAGTTGTAAAACTCAAGGTTGGTCGCCGCGTCGCGGTAACGAGAGTAAACAAACTCGTCATGGACTCTGATTACCTGATCGACCTTCGCGCCCGTGCCAATATCGCCCGGATTTGTATGTAGAGAAAAACGCGAGCTTATATCGACTTTCTGGCGCGTATAGGTCGGGTTATCGGCGTTGGCGATATTATTTGAGACAATATCGGTAGCTAGCTGCGAAACCTGCAGACCCGAATAGCTCGTCCAAAGCGCCGACATTAAGGACATACTATCCCCTTACGCGCAAAAAACTCGCGGTCGAGAGTTTTGCGCCGTCGTAGCCGCTCTGCTCGCTTGGCAAAATCGCGCTCAGCAAAGACGAGTAAAACTCGCCGATCGTCAGAGACATCGAGGCAAATCGTTTGTTGAGTTTATGAAGCGCGATCAACGAATTTTTAAGTCGCTCCAACAGATCGCGCTCCTCCTGGCCGATAACGCTCAACAGATCGGCGTTGGGACTGCGCGACATAACTGCCGAAATAGCGCGATCCAGCGACCCTTTTTGCGCCTCAAACAGAGAGACAAGCTTGTCCTTGGTCTGAACGCGGCTAAAAATTTCGTTGTGTTTCGCCGCTTTTATGTCGGTTAAATCCAACTCTGTGATGGCGATCAGCTTGTCCAACGTTTCGCCTACCGTTTTCAGTTCTTTCGCAATCATAATAAACGCCCCTGTATCATTTAAGAGCGGGGGCAAAGAGTTAAATCAAAGCCTCCGCGACTTTTTCCGCGGTCTTGGCAAGGTCAAGTTTATATTCGCCTCGCTCCAGCTCCCGCTTTATCTCCTCGTCCCTGCCTTGAGGTTTTTGAATCTCTTGCGCTTTCGCGTCGCCTTTTGCTTTATTCGCGTTCGCCGCGCTTGCGGTTTGGCTTTGCGTAATAGGCGTTACCATTGTCTATCCTTTTTCCAGCTTGATCGATTTATTTGCAACTAAATCGGCGACATTCATTTTTATTCAACCTCGTCTTTCAAAGAATTAAACAGAAGCTCGCTGTACCCAAAGCCGCCAGACAACGCCGAAGCCAAAGTTTCATGGTATAGCGATCGGTAAATCTCGTTGCCGGCGCTTTTGCCAAACAGCGGATTTTCGGCGGGCATAGCAATATCCAGCATCTGCTTTAGCAGAAGCGCTTCAAAGTTGTCTGTCTGCTCTTTCAGCGCGGCTTTAGAGTTTGGCGATCGACGAATTACGTCGCCAAGGATCGCGTTGCTGGGGTTAGTCAATTCCAACGTAGTAGTCGTCAATTGATCTCCAATTCCGCTTCCAGCGCGCCGGAACGTTTCAAAGCTTGCATAATAGCGATCACGTCGTTTGCGCCCGCGCCCACCTGCTGCAACGCGCCCGCTATATTGGCGACCGTGAGCGGCTTGCCGTCCTGAGAAAGGCTTTCGTCGATATGCAACGTGATCGCGTTGCGCGAGATCACGACGGGTCTGACGCGAATGTCGGCTCCCGCTATGATAACGCCGCTTTTTTCGTCGATGGTTACTTTGTTTGCGACCGCAACCGGCGCGTCAAGATTGCCCACCTCCGACAAAAACTCGACCATGCTTACGTTGCTCGGCTTTTTAATGTTGATCGCTCTCGCGTCGACGGCGTTTGCGATTCGCTCGCCGTAGCGCTCGTTGATTCGGTTTTGGATCGCCGCCGCGTTATCTATACTGCTCTCTTTGAGACTCAGCACGACGCTTTCGCGTCCGGCGAGATCAAACCGCGCCTCCCGCTCGATAATCGCGCCGCCGATAATTCGCCCGCTATTTACCTGCGCGCCGCCGATCGTGGACACGTCGCCTTGGGCTAAAGCGTAAATTTTGCCGTCAGCCCCTTTAAGCGCCGTCATAATCAAAGAGCCGCCTCTGAGACTCTTCGCGTCGCCGATCGAGCCGATCTGCACGTCGGCGCGATCGCCTTGTCTGGCGAAGGGTTCCAACTTAGCCGTAACCATAACCGCCGCGACGTTTTTGCTATTGACGTCGTTCTGCGAAACTTTTATATTGACGCTCTGCAACAGATTTGCCAGCGTTTGCGTCGTGATCGCGCCTGTCGTGCCGTCGCCCGTGCCGTTCAAACCGACCACCAAGCCGTACCCCATCAATTGATTGTCGCGCACGCCAACCACGTTTGTGATCTCTTTGATCGGGCGCGCTAACAGGGAATTGACGCAAACGAACAGAAAAAGCGCTATCGCCAATCCTCGCGCCGCGCTCTCGAAACGATCCGAACCGCGTTTGCTCTCTTTTATAAAGAAAACGTTGAATCTAGACATCGGCGCTCCACGCAAGATTTTCGCTTTAGTAAAGCAACTAATGTTCCGATAAATAATAACTAAGCGTCGTCGCGCCGAATTTCCTGCGTTTGGCTACAAAAAAGGAGCCGAGTTTGTCGTTTAACGCGGCGTTCGAGCTATGTTCCGCAATTACGCCCGCCGCATACGTAGGCGAAAGCGAAGCGATCGCGGCTTGCGTTTTTTCGTAAATATCCGAAAATCCGTCGCGGATTGAAAAGGGCGGATCGAAATAAAACCACGCTTGCTTCCCGATCGATTCAAGATAACCGACGACGCTTGCGATTAAGGCGAACGCGTCGCCGTAAAACAGTTTGGCGTTTGTTATATTTAGCGCGGCGATATTTTGTTCCAATAACTTGAAAACGGCGCGATCGCGTTCGATAAAAATCGCCGAATCCGCGCCGCGGCTGATCGCCTCCAGCCCCACCGATCCGCTTCCCGCAAAAGTTTCTACAAAAGCGTAGCCCGCTATTTTGTTCTGTAAAGAATCAAATACCGACTCGCACGCGATCGATTTGGTCGGTCTCGCGCCGCTCGTTTGCGGCAGGCAAATTTTGCGTCCCTTTAACGTTCCTCCAATAATTTTCGCGTATCTCATGATTGTCTAAGCAGCTCCAGCAGCTCTTTGGCGTATCGTTTCGCCAGATCGGAGATTTTGTCTTCGATATGTCGGCTTGTTTCGCCGCCGGACATTTCAATCGCGGATGCTTTAACGGCGTTCAGTTTGTCAAAACGTCCGATAACCGAAAAAAGTTGATCGCGGCTGAAAGGTTTTTTCAGATGATCGCCGATAATTAGCAACGGCTTATCAACTTTGAGCGGACGATCGCCGACGATCAGATCGCACCGATTTATGGGCGATAATCTCGCCTTAAGCATTCGTTCAAGCGTTTTTTTCAGGAGCAAAGAATCGCAAATCACGGCGACGGAGATCAAATTTCAGCCTATTTTAATTAGATTTATGCATATACTAACCTTTTAACTATTAAAATTATTGGATTGACGACGATTTAGTTGTAAAAACCTTCTGTAATATATATTTGCGGGAGGCGCGAAGGAGTCTCTTATGGAAATTGGCGGCATCAGTTCCGTTTTGCCCTCGGCGACCGGCGGCGCGGCGCAGGAAGCGCGGGCAAACGAGCAGAGCAGACAGGCTAGTTCGGTTCAAGAGATTGCGGACAGAGCGGTGGAGGACGGCGTTGAAGCTCAAATTAACAGAGAGCGTTTCGTCGATCTGATAGCAAATCTCAACGATTCGGCGCAGGCGCTTAGAATGCAGCTCCGTTTCGGTTACAGCGAGGATATCAAAGGGCTTTATCTGAGCGTGCTTGACGCTAAAAGCGGCGATATCATTCGCCAGATTCCAAGCGAGCAGGCGATCAAATTCATAGCGAGAATGCGAGAAGTGGCAGGATTATTGCTTGAAGAACGAGTGTAAATTATAAATTAAAGGATAAATTATGGCGGTTGGCACGGTAAGTATGCTGGGATTAAGTCTGGGAGGTCAGAGCGCGCTTAACGCCGATCTTATCGATCAGTTAAGGGAAGCCGATAAGAGCGTAGCGATCAAGCCGTATGAGACGCAACTTGAAAAAACATATAAAAAACAGAACGATCAAGCCAAGCTGACGGAAAAACTTAACGCGTTTCGAGACGCGGCGACAGTCTTCTCAAGCGATCTGAGTTATCTGAAACGCAGCGCGAGCGTCAGCCACGATTCGATTAGCGTGAGCGCGGACAGCGGCGCGCAAATACAGAGCATGTCGTTTAAGGTTACGCAGCTGGCGCGCAACTCCGTAATACAGCTAAATCAGGCGTTTCAGCTTGAAAACAGCATGGTAAACGACGGCGCGCCAATGACGTTGCAGCTTGTTCGCAAAGCCGATCAGGACGCTTACGACGCGACGAAGGATAGCAGCGGAAACACGAGCGCGACGCTTAAGTCGTTGGATATCAACGTCAAAAGCGGTATGACGTTGAGCGAGCTTAGAGACGCGATTAACGAAGCGAGCGACGGCAAACTGACCGCGTCGATCCTCAACGTCGGCGGCAGCGATCCGTATCGTCTGATCATTAAGAGCGCGGATACGGGAGCGGGCGAACAGCTGGAGTTTCACTGGTTTGACGGTTCTGGAACGGAGCTGAACGCGGGCGACTCGGGTCATATAGACATGACGAAAACCCAAATGGCGCAAGACGCGCAATTTGAGTACAACGGATTATCCATCACCCGATCGAGCAATACGATCAAGGATCTGATTTCCGGCGTTACGATCGAGCTGAAAAAAGAAGATTCTATTGAATCAAACGTCTCTATCACCCGCAATCTCGCCGATCTTTCCGAGCAGATGCAGGCGTTTGCGGACGCATATAACGATCTGATGAAACTGCTGGGCGAAATAACCAAATACGACGCGGATTCGGGCGAAGCGGGTAGTTTTCAGGGCGATAGCCGTATCAACTCTATTCGCGGCGATATCAATAAGATTTTGTTCGCCGAAAACGACAACGGCGAAAATTTGATGGATCTGAAACGCAATAGTTACAATATAGACGGCACTACCAGCGTCGCGTTCGCGTTTTCCCTTAGCGAAAATGGGACGCTTAATTTTGACTCGCGCACCTTTGAATACGCGCTGGAGCAAGACCCCCAAAGCGTTGAGAGACTGCTTCGCGGCGTAACCGACGTAGTCGGCGCGCAAGCGATGGGATCGCAAGTTACTAGCGGCGCGGACGCGGCGTATAACGTCGGCGATCTGGTTATCAACGGCGTAGCGATTGGCGCGTTCAGCTTTGACGCCGCGGATTCGTCCGCTAAAAACGCGCAAACGCTGCTGACGGCGATCAACGCCAAAACGTCCGAAACGGGCGCGTCCGCAAAACTTGGCGCAAACGGCGATAGTATTATTCTGTTTAACAATACCGGCGACGCGATCTCGATAAGCGGAAACAAAGCCGTCGAGCTTGGTTTACCCGTCGGTTCTTTCAGCGGATCGACGACTACGAAAAACGGCATTTTCTCCAACCTTGATTCTTATGCCGATAAACTCGGCGGCTTTTGGGAAAACGCTACGATGACGCTTATTGATCGTCAATTAAAAAGCGACGTAACAAGCTTGACTAGTAGTATTCAAAAGACGTTGGATCGCCTAAACGCCAAATACTCGATTATGACGGCGCAGTTTGCTTCGTATAACGCGCTGATCAGCAAATATACAAGCTCGTTCAGCGCGGTCCAGCAGATGATTGATCAGGCGGCGAATTCTAAAAGTTAATCGATGAACAACGGATATTCGGCTTACGCGCAAAACGCCGCGACGGTGCAGTCGCCATACAAGCTCGTCCAAATGCTTTTTGAAGGCATTTTGAAGTTTGTCTCGCAAGCAAAAAAGTCGATGGAAGAGGGCGATATTGAAAAGCAGGTCTATTGGATAAACCGCGCTATAGATATTTTTACGGAGTTGATCGCATCGCTTGATTTTTCGGACGGCAACGAGAAGATGAGCTCGTATCTGCAAGGGTTGTACACCTATCAGATCAAGTTGCTGACAGAAGCGAACATAGAGGGCGACGCGACTCGCTTAGACACGGCGTTGAAGGTAGCCGGCGGGCTGCTTGAGGCGTGGAATGAAGATACGGGGCTTATAGATGAATCAAACGCGCAAGTGGAACGACAAGCTTAAAGTAGCGATAGTTAACGAGGAGATCGAGACAATCGCCAGACTTCAGGGCGAAACGCCGACCGATTTTGACGATCCAAGCGACGCAAGAGAGTCCGCGGCGCTGATCGCCGAGGCGATTCGATTGCTGAAAGATAAGCGCGAGCGGCTACAGACGGAGATCGAGCAAAACCAAAAGGCGATTGCCTACCAACGATCGCAGATCGGTTTAAACGCAAAACGTTACGAAACCATAGGCTGATCGCGCAAAAAGGCGATTGTAAATCGCGTAGATTGGCGAACGTTTGGCGCAAACTTACGCAACGATATTCGCTTTGGATCAAATGAAATAATAAGCGAGGTCGTAACACCAGATCGTCGCTTCGCCTTTATTTGCCGCGTTGCGGCGCTTAATATCGTTATAGCGCCGCCGCGCAGAATTATGGCTATATAATAAAGCGCTAAAAACGAGGCAAGGAGTTAATTATGTTCGCAAAAGCTATTATTTTGGCTTTCGCAAAACACAACCAAGAGGCTAACGTCAAGGTTGTAGAGATTTTGGACGGCAAATTTTCGGCGGCGGCTCGTCAAGAGGAGCGCGGCAGTTATTACGGAAGCCTAGAGGGGCTGACCAAGCATATCGCGGGCGGAACGCTCGCTCTTTTGCGTATGGCAAAAACCGCGTTAAGCGCCGACGCGAACGCGCAAAACGTCCTTATCGCGCTGGACGATCTATCCGTTGACGCGAATCCGCTGGATATTAACGGCTGGCAAAAGCTGAAGGCGGCGATTGCCGCCGCGGATCGGGCATGGGTAAACCTCGCGGCGACGCTTAACGATCGCGATTACGACGCGCCGGTTAAAACCGAGTGGTATGGAGGCAATCCCGCGAGCATTCCTCTCGGCGCGCTGCTGACGAATCTCGCTTCGCATAACATTCATCATCGCGGGCAGCTTTCGCAAATTTTTGATTCGCTCAAGATCGATAACGATTACTCGGCGATCGGACTGCAATTTTTTTCATAGCTATGCGAAACTTAAGCATCGATCCGTAATTAAATTTTCGGCGCAATCGCGGCAAATATAGCTTATAACGCTTTTGCGCGGCATATCGCGCTATGCGTCTATCGTTACGCCGATCGCGTCGCCGAATTTAACTTTCTGACGATCCGTTACGTCAAAGCGAACCGAGTTTTTTTCGCCGATCAAAACAATTGTCGATCCCATTTCAAACCAACCAAACAGATCGCCGCGACTAACTTTGCAATTTATCTTAAACTCTTTGATTATATTCGCGCCGATATTTGTTTGAAAATCAGGCGCAAAAGTAAATCGCATTTTACCTACGTTTAACGCGCCGACAAAGACCAGAATCCACCGCTTATTATGCGCGTCAATTCCCTCTAAAACGCAGCGTTCGTTTTCGCAAAAAAGATTTAATTTTCGGCGTAAAAAAAGCGTATTGACGGGCAAAAGCGCGCCCGGAATATGCGTTAAACGATTCAATTTCAGCGCGATCGGCGCGTGGTAGCGATGATAGTCGCGCGGAGAGAGATAAAAGTTAACGTAGCGTCCGCCGTTAAACGGCGCTAATTCAGCTTTGTCTATATGCGGTAAAAGCGAAAAAAGAGAGTAGGGCATATTTTTAATCTGAAATAGCGTATCGCTCTCGATTGCGCCCGCTTGCGTAACAAGCGAATCGCACGGAGCGATCGCGATATTTTGCTCGCTTGGAATTTGGCGCGGAGTTTTTAACGCGCGGGTAAACAGCGAGTTTAGGGTAGGGTAAGCCGACGGCGGCTCAAATTCGCTCATGTCTAAGCGCATTGTTTTAACGTAGGCGCGGTTGATAAACGACTGAACTGTTTTTGGATGCGCTTTAGAGGCAAAGCGCCCAAACAGATAGGACAAACGCGAAGAGAAGCCCTTAGAACGCATAATCATTTTTCCTTTCGTCTATTTGCAAGTATATGTCAACCTTTTCGTCGAGCGTTTTTTTAAGCGTTTCGCGCTCAATATGCATTTTAACTAGATCGTTTTGTTGGCATACGCCGCTCGTCATTATTTCATTCAGACGTTTTATCGCGTCTTCCAATTCGTCTATCTCGGCTGGTAATGTTTCGTATAGTCTCTGATCTTTATATGATAGTTTATTTTGTCGTTTTTTTGCTTTGACGGCGACGGGCTCTCTTTCGCGGTTTTTTTCGATCTGATCAATTTGCGCGCAATACGCTTCATAATCCAGATATTCGCTGTAACTTTCAAGGCTTTCCGTCAGCGTGTTATTCTCTTTTAATATCCATATTTTTTTTGCGACTTTATCTACAAAATATCGATCGTGGCTTACAAAAATTAACGCGCCTTGGTAACTTTGCAGATACTCTTCTAATATGTTGATTGTGGGAATATCCAGATCGTTTGTCGGCTCGTCCAAAATCAAACAGTCGTATTTTTTTGAAAAGAGCAGGGCGAGCGCGACGCGGTTTTTTTCGCCGCCGCTTAACGAGCCGATCTTTTTATCCAGAAATTCTTTGGGAAAAAGCCAGCTTTTCATATAGCCAAAAACATGCATGTTGCGTCCGCGTACTACAATATGATCGCCGCCGTTTGGACAAAAGGTCTCCAATAAGTTTTTATTATCGTCCAGCGCGGCGCGGTCTTGATCGAAGTAACCTATATTATCGGTTAGCGTCTCAATCGCGCCGCCAAGAGGTTTTTGTATGCCTTGCAGCGTTAATAGCAAGGTCGTTTTGCCGCTTCCGTTTCGCCCTACGATCGCGATCTTGTCTTGCTGTAAAATCCTCGCGGATATGTTATTTACGAGTATCTTATCTCCAATGCCGATCGATACGTCGTTTAGCTCAAACAGCGCCTTTTTTTTATTAACGCTTTTTTCCTGATTGAACGTCTTTTGCTCGCGCTCTAATTCCAACTTGATTTTGTGAATGATCGAAGGATTTTGTTTCGCGTCTTCTTTCATCTGTTTAATCCGCTCGACTCGCCCTATATTGCGTTTCAACCGCGCCTTTACGCCGCGATTTAGCCACTCCTGTTCGGCTCTTAGTAGTTTGACTAAGGTTTCGTGGCTTTTGATCATCGATTCTAGCATTGCGGCTTTTTGCTCAAGATAAAGATTATAACCGCCGTTAAACGATCGTAATCGCCCGTTTTCAATCTCGATTGTTCGCGTTGCGATTTGCTCGATAAAATACCGATCATGCGAAATAACTATTAGCGCGCTTTTGCTTTCTAATAACAACTCCTCTAAAAATCTGACCATATAAACGTCTAAATGATTTGTTGGCTCGTCTAACGCCAATATATTTGGTTTTTTCAGCAGTAACGCGCCTAACGCCACGCGCCTTTTTTCGCCGCCGCTCAAGGTAAAAATGCGCGATTTCTCAAACGCTTTTAGATTAAACTCCGTTAAAATCCGATCGACGCGATCGCTCAAATTCCATCCGCCGAAAAAATCGATTCTCTCTCCGATCGCCGATAGATTGTTAATCAGCGTTTTGTCGTTTGGGCGCAATTCCAGCTCGCTCGTCAGTCGGGCATACTCCGCTTTGAGGCTCGCAATATGCGCCAGCGAGTTTTCGATTGTCTCTTTTACCGTCAAATTTCCGTCTAAGATCGGATCTTGATCTAGCGCATCGATCGTGATATCGTTTTGCGCGATTCGAACGCCGTCGTCAGGTTCCAGTCTTCCAAGCGCGATCTTTATCAGCGTCGTTTTGCCGCCGCCGTTTTTGCCCACAATCGCCACGCGCTCGCCGCTTTCAACGGCAAAATCCGCGTTATCGAGTATCGTTTGCGCCTCGTAGCGTTTGCAGACTGCTTTGAGATCGATCAGCGCCAATTTCGCTCCTTTTAGCGCGTTATTGTATCAGCCTCAACGCTGACGCGCTACAATCGCGTAATTCAATAAGACGTTTTGGAGCTTTTTTTGGGATTTGTCTGGTTTTTTGCCGCGCTTTTTGCGGCGCATGTCGCGATCGATCTGCTATTAACGCTGGGGCAGATCGCCTTTGTAAAAAGAGCGCGGAACGAAAAGCCGTCGGCGCTTTCGAGCGAGGATTGGCAAATCGCCGCCGATTACGAGGTTGCGAGCCTGCGCCTCGAAGTCGTTCAAGGCGCCGCCGCGGCGATCATGCAGATCGTTTGGCTTTTGGCGGGCTTTGCCCTGCTTGACGCGGCGATCGCAATCGACAACGCGACGCTTAAAGCGGCGGTCTTTATGGCGCTATATATGACGATCATGGCGGCTTTGAACCAGCCGTTTTGCTGCTACAAAACCTTTGCGATCGACGAAAAGTTTGGCTTCAACCGATCGACGAAAAGGCTTTTTTTGATCGACCTTGTTAAAAGTTTGGCGCTAATGTTTGTTATATGTTTTGCCGTCGCCTGCGCGATCGCCGCCGCTTTCGCTTCGTTTGCGATCGACGGCGCGCGCGATCTCGCCTACTCCGGAGCTTTCGCGTTATTCGGAATAGTTATGACGTTTATTGTTCTCGCCAATCTGCTCTTTCCCTATTTTGCCAAGCTGTTTAACAAATTCGAGCCGATCGACGACACCTCTCTTGGCGCAAAGATCAAAACCTTGCTTGGTCAAGCGGGCTTTGGCGCGAAAGGCGTTTTCAGGATCGACGCCAACAAGCGAGACTCGCGGCTGAACGCTTATTTTGCGGGACTTGGCAAAACAAAGCGCGTCGCGCTCTACGATACTTTGATCGAGAAATTGAGCGAAAGGGAGATTTTGGCGGTTTTGGGACACGAGCTAGGGCATTTCAAACACAGAGATATTATCAAGCGACTGTGCGCGATAGGAATCGAAATGTTGATCTTTTGCATACTTCTTGCCGCGATCGGCGGCGTCGACTTTTACGCCGCGTTGAATCTGCCGAAAGAGACGCATATAACATTGACGATATATTTGATTTTTGTCGCTTCGCCGATCGCGTTTTTCTTTCAGCCGATCGTCAATGCGATAAGCCGCCGCGCAGAATTTGCCGCCGACGCTTACGGCGCGCGGCTTACCGATAAAGCGGAGCTTAAAAGCGCGCTTGTTAAACTCGCCTCGGAGAACAAAACCTTTCCAAAAAAACTCCCGATCTACGCGCTGTGGCGCGAAACGCATCCGAACATTTTAACGCGCCTGAAACGATTGGACGACAATGGATAGAGAAATTATCGAGTGGATCGCCTTTGGCGTACTGGGACTGATGGGCTTTATAGCGCTGTGGGCGGCGATCGAGCGCGTATTGTTTTATCGCGCCATCAGGGTAGGGCGGTTTGAGCAAAGATCGCGTCTTGAGATCGCGCTCAACAAGCGGCTGACTATTATTGCGGTCGTCGCTTCAAACGCGCCCTACGTGGGGCTGCTTGGCACGGTGTTTGGCATTATGATCGCCTTTGTAGAGATAGCCGACAATATCGCCAACATGGACGCGGCGGCGCTAACGACCGGTTTGGCTCTCGCGCTAAAAGCTACGGCGGCGGGTTTGCTGGTGGCGATCCCGTCGTCGATCGCCTACAATCTGTTGCTCGCCAAAGCCGAGTCGCTGCTTGCGGAATGGGACGCGGAAAATGCGGCTAAAACGGATTGACGCGATAAACGTACTGCCGTTTATCGACGTTATGCTTGTTTTGCTTGCGATCACGTTGACGACGGCTACTTTTATCTCGCAAGGCGCTATCAAAGTAGCTCTGCCCGAAGCCAGAACGACGCAGCAGGAGCAAACGCCCGCCCAAGGGCAAAACCGCGTTGAAATAGCGATTGACGAAAACGGCGTTTTTTTTCTCGATAGAGAGTCGGTCAATTTTTATACGCTGTTAATGCGGTTAGATAGTATGAATCGCGCCGATATGATCATTATTCGCGCCGATAAATCAAGTCGTTTCGCCGATTTTATTAAGCTCGTGGACGCGCTGAAGGAACGCAAATTAGAAAACGTCTCGATCGCCGCAATCAAAAGCGAATAATAGCGCGCAAGCAGACTAATTATTGATTAAAATTAAACATAATGGCGTACTTCCGTATTTAACTATTGACGTTTTATCTTTGCAATGGTAAGATTTCAGGAATATGACGCGAAATACAAAAAACGGATATGTCGGCGACTTTCTCGTAACAGGCGGTAAAACGGTTACAGGCGGCAAGATCGCGCCTGCGGACATTACCCGCAACGAAAGCAAATCGGCGGGCTCGGCCTCCGCAACGGCTAGGTCAATCGCTTCGCTCATTCCCACGCCGTTACTCCGGCACATTTTGCCAGCCCTGGTCTTTGCTACGCAAAGCCCTTATTCGGGCTGTCAAAACGTCGTAAACAGCCGGAACGTTATGTGCAATACGGGCTAAAATTGGTTGGGAAATTTATCGAATAAGAAATATATTGACAAAATATAAAATTATGAATAAAATGCGTTTTATGAAAATGTTTATAATAATTGGAATAATGATTTTATTGGTAATTTCTGGAATTTTTATTTATAGAAATTTGCGGGAAAGCAGTATAAACAAAAAAATACTTGCAGATACATTGGCGATTTTTGAGGACGATGGAGTAAATTATTATCTATTGGGAATTGACCATGTTCCAGATGATCAAGTTAATGAATATGACATATTAGAATTTTCTGGAAATGGAGACTATTTCCTTAATTTAAGTTTAATGTTTGGCAATTATCCAAAAAAATATCATGTGGGGACATATTATTTACACATTATTCCTGAAGCTTCAATTTTTAGGATAGAATCACTGTTTATAACAGGCGAAGAATTTAAAAACA
>JAIRWX010000062.1 GCA_031268655.1 Helicobacteraceae bacterium
ATTTATAATACGCGGCAACGAGAAAACGTCGACGTTAGCTATCGTAACGCGAAGAAGAACATATTCAGAAAAAACCCAGAGCTGAGGACTCTTACAATCAACGATCCCGTCCCCTGCGATTACGATAAAAAGTAACGAATATAGTTAGCGTCATTCCAGCGACATAGCGATCTGTCGCTTTTGCCGCGGAAACGAGCGTCGCGGTTAAAATGCGCGCTTAAAGAGCGCTTCGATACGCAGTATCGTTATGATGCTATCGGCGCGCTTACCTACTCCGTAAATATGGTTGTCGTCGCTATCCAAACTTTCAGGCGCGGGATCGATATCGGATTCTTTGAGTCTAATAGCTTCCGTGAGCTTATCGATCACAAAACCGCTGCGTTGGTTTTTATTGCGAATAACTATAAATCGGGTCTCGTCCGTGTAGGAGGATTTTCGCCCGTTAAACTTGCGCTTCAGATCAATCAGAGGTAAAACATTGCCGCGCAGGTTAAACACGCCCACCACATACTCTGGCGTGGACGGCACGCGCGTAGCCGCCAAAGGCTTGATAATCTCCATGATAGAGAGGATCGGCACGGCAAACTCCTCGTCGTCCACCATAAAGCAGACAAGCTGCACAACGTCTTCGTCGCGCGCAGGCTCGTTTTGAGCGTCTTTTTGCCTTTGCTGACTTCGTAAGACCTCTTTTAATTGCTCGCTCATGCCGTTAGCTCCACGTTAAAGTTGATGTTGCGTTTCACAACGTTTGTCAGGTACTCAGGCGAATATGGCTTGGTTATGTATTCGGTCATACCCACCTCTACGCCGCGCATTCGATCGGTTTTGCCCGCGCGCGATGTAACCGCGATAAGCGGTAGATTCTTAAAGCGGCTGTATTTGCGAATCTCGCTTGCAAGCGTATAGCCGTCCATACGCGGCATTTCGATATCTATGAGACATGCGTCAAACTCGCGCTCGCCGCTTTTGACGACGTTAAGCGCCTCTACGCCGTCGGCGGCTTCCGTAATGGTTAAACCCAGCGGTCCGATCGATTGGCGCATAATGGCGCGATCTGTTTTAGAGTCGTCCACTATCAATATGTTGTAATCGCCGGGCTTATTTCTTTGTTTAATTTTTGCCGCTTTAGCGGCGGCTTTTGTCGTCGCCGCGCTTGGCTTAGTTTTTTTCGCCATATTCATCAACGCCGCCACATCGACAATCAGCGTTACGCCGCCGTCGCCGCGCACGGTCGCGCCGGCGATTCCCTCGATACCCTGCAGATACTCGCCAAGCGACTTGATAACAATCTCCTCTTGACCGACAAGCGCGTCCACAATAACGCCCAATTTGCTTTCGGCAAGCCCCAACACTATTACGTAGGTGTATTCGCCGCCGTCGATCATCTGTTCTACGCGGAAAATATCGCTGAGTTTAACAAGGCTTAACACTTCGTCGCGCAATCTCATTACAGATCGCCCTTCGACGCTGAAAATATCATCTTCGTTGATTCGCACGGTTTCAAGCACGGAGCTTAACGGAATGGCGTAATACTCCTCCTGCGCGCCGACCATCAACGATTGTATGATAGCGAGCGTAAGCGGAATTTTCAGCTTAATCGCCGTGCCTTTGCCAAGCTCGGAATCAACCTCGATAATGCCGTTTAGTTTTTCGATGTTGGTTTTAACCACGTCCATACCTACGCCGCGACCTGAGACATTGGTAACTTTAGCCGCCGTGGATAAACCCGCTTTGAATATCAGCGTATAAGCCTCTTTCTGGCTCATCGCGTCGGCTTCTTTTTCGCTGATCAACCCTTTTTCAAACGCTTTTGACTTAAGCAGATCGGCGTCTAGACCCTTACCGTCGTCGGTGATCTCGACTACTATGCTGTTGCCTTCGTTATAGGCTTTCAGTTCTACTTTGCCCGTTTCTGGCTTGCCAAGTTTGACGCGCGTTTCGGGCGATTCAATGCCGTGATCGGCGCTGTTGCGGATAATATGCACCAGCGGATCGCCGATCACCTCAACGATCGACTTGTCCATTTCGGTCTCTTCGCCCGCGATTTGCAGATCGATCTTTTTATTCAGTTCTCGCGCCAGATCGCGGATCATTCGCGGAAATTTGTTGAACACCTTGCCGATCGCTAGCATTCTGGTTTTCATAACGGCGGTTTGCAGATCGGTT
This sequence comes from Helicobacteraceae bacterium, assembly GCA_031268655.1. Taxonomy (GTDB): domain Bacteria; phylum Campylobacterota; class Campylobacteria; order Campylobacterales; family SZUA-545; genus JAIRNH01. The sequence continues at coordinate 2,167 of JAIRWX010000062.1, forward strand.
GTAACCATCGATATAGAGCTGACTACTTGATTTAGCTCCTCCAAAAACTTTTCGCCTTCGTAGCGCTCTTCAACGTCGTCGTAGATTTTGAGCAGCCGGTTTTTGCCAAGCACAAGCTCGCCGATCAGATTCATCAGGTGATCAAGGCGATCAACGTCCACGCGAATGGTCTGCTCCATCGTAGATTCGCCGCCTTTATCGTCCCGTTTAACGGGCGCGGAGGCTGACTTGACCGCGGCGGGCTGCGCCTGAGCCGTCGGCGCGGGCGCGGCGGGAGCGACGGCGCCGCCTTTTGCCTCCCTGCGTTGTTTATCTTCGGCTTGGCGGATCGCTAACAGACGCGCGATTTCGTCTTCAACCTCTTTTTCGCTCAGTTTGGAGTAGTCCTGATCCGGTTCGCCGCTAGGCGCGGGGGAAGCTGGCGCGGCGGCGGGCGGCGGGGCGATTGCGGCGACGGAGGGGTCTCGTCCTTTGCTTATCGCGTCTAGTTTAGCCGCGATGTCGTCTATTGCAAGTCCGTGTTCTTGATCCGTACCGGTGTCGCGTATTTTGATAAGCAGCGATTTCATCGCGTCAACCGATTCAAGCACCACGTCCATTACGCCTGCGTCAATCTTGAGCTCGCCTTTTCTCGCTTGGTTTAGCACGTCTTCCATATGGTGCGTCAGATGCGTTAGCACGTCAAAATTCAAAAACGACGACGATCCCTTGATAGTATGCGCCACGCGAAAAATGCCGTTAAGGAGTTCAAGATCGTTCGGACGCGTTTCAAGCTCGACCAGATCCTGATCCAGCTTTTCGATCATTTCAAACGCCTCTACCAGAAAGTCTTGAGTTAATTCCTGCAGCTCGTCCATTGCGTTTCCTTGCTTTACTTGATGTGATTTTTTATTACGCGAATAATTTCCGGAACAAATTGATTCGCGTCGAATTTAACCAAATAGCTTTCGCCGCCGGCTTCCCTGCCCCGCGTATCGCTGAAGCGATCGCTGATCGACGAGTTGAACACGACGGGAATCTCTTTCAGGCGCGGATCGTCTTTAACGTGCGCCGCAAAATGAAAACCATCCATTCGCGGCATCTCCACGTCCGAAACGATAACGCGCAGCTCGGTTGAAATCCTTTCGCCGTATTTATCGTACAGCTCGTTTAATTTGTGCAGAGCGTCCGATCCGTCAACCGCCTCGATAACGTGCATACCCATCTTTTCAAGCGTGTTTTTCACAATTTTACGCGCCGTCGCGGAGTCGTCGATAACCATAGCGGAGCCGCTAATCTGCTCGGTGTCGCTGTCAACGTTGATCGTCGGGCGATACAGCCCCAAATCTTTCACTATGGACTCAAAGTCTAAGATCAAAAGCACCGCGTCGTTTTCTATCTTGGTTACGCCCGTAACCTTGTTGTGATCCAACGTTCCCTCGTCGCCGCTGGAAAAAGTCGCGGGTTCAATATCCGCCCAGCTTATGCGTCGAATCCGTTTCGCCTCGCTAACGATAAAGCCGACCAAAATCTTGCTGAACTCGGCTATGATCACGCGGGATCGCTCCTGTTCGCTCTCGGACGTTTTAATGCCCATCCATTTGGCTAGATTAATCACTGGAATCACCACGCCGCGCAGATCGAAAATGCCCTCGATATATTCGGGCGCGCCCGGAAGCTCCGTCAGTTTCGGAATTTTGATAATCTCCCTGACTTTGGCTACGTTAACGCCGTAAATTCCTTCGTAGGCGCGATCGCCTATCTGCTTATAAATTCTGAAATCCACCAGCTCCATCTCGTTCGCGCCGGTTTTCAAAACGTTTTTGGCGGCTACAGCCATTGTCAACGCTCCCATTTTTCTTCGCGTAGTATCGCGCCGTTTTCTCCTGATTGTATCCGAAGATAACTTTTTTCGCAAGCAAACGAAGCGAGATTGCAATACAAAGATTCTCTCGCTTCGGAACCGCTTTCTTTAGCCGTAAATCGGCAATTTTGATGAAAATGTCCTTCGATCGTCAGATTAGCCGCGTCGATCAGATAGCCGATTTTTTTTACGCGCCTTGTTTTGAAATCGGGAATATCGTATCTTAAGCGCTTATTGAATTGCCTTCTTTCAATCAATTTAAGCAGACCGTTATTACAAAAATTGAGACTTAATATATTTGTCAGACACAACCCGATCTTTGTTCGCATAAACGCGGCGTATATCTCGTAGCGAAGCTCGACGCGGTAGTCGCCGTGCAGCAGCCATACGCGCTCGGCGTTAAATTTGAAATGTTTTGGCTGATTTGATTTGGCGACGATTTTGACCCTTTCGTCAAATACCCCTTTCAGCGCGAAGTCGTGATTGCCCTCGAAATACCAAGTTTCAATCCCGCTCGCGGCAACCGCGTCGATTGATTCGATCAGCGCGCGGTTGCGTTCCAACGAATAGGCAAACGCGCCGATAAGCAGATCGCTTATATCGCCCATCAGAAAAAGTTGCGGAGTTTCTATCTCCTTGCGTCCGATCGCGTTTAATAACCCCAAGACCTCCGTTCGTCCTAACGGGTTGTAGTGCGAATCGGCTATAAAAATCGCGCCGTTTACGACGCTTGGCGCGTCCTTAAACGGATCAGGGCGCATACGCAATCAGGGGCAACGCCGTTTCGTAAGGCAGAGCGCACATTAGATTCGCGTTGGCGATCGCCGCGCTGGAAGCTCCGCGCAATAAGTTGTCGATCGCGCTTTGCGCGAAAATAACGCCGCCGTGAACGCGGCAGAATATATCGCAGTAGTGCGTTCCGACGACCCATTTGATCTGTACGCTCTCGTCGCGCGCGCGCACAAACGGATTGCCGGCGTAAAACTCCCGCGCTATTCGCGTGGGATCGTCGATCGGTTTTTTCAGACGCAGATAAACCGACGCGAGCATTCCTCGCGTGATCGGCAGAAGATGCGGCGCAAAAACTATCTCGATCGGGCTTTTCGTCTCTAGGCGGAGTTTTTCTTCTATCTCCGCCGCGTGACGATGGACGATCGGGCTGTAAGTAAAGCAGTTTTCGTTGACGGTTGCGAAGTGGGTTCGCGCCACGCACTGCCTGCCCGCGCCTGAAACGCCGCTTTTCGCGTCGATAATGATCGCCGCGCTTAAATCCGCATACGGCAAAAACGGCGCCGCCGCCAAAAGCGACGCGGTTGGATAGCAACCGGGGTTTGCCGTTAATTTTGCGGAGGCGATCGCCTCTTGTCCTACAAGTTCGCTCAAGCCGTAAACCGCATGCGCGAGATTTTTCGCGTCGTCGTGTTTTACGCCGTACGCCGCTTCGTACGTCTCGCGCTTCAAGCGATAATCGGCGGAAAGATCGACGACCTTTACGCCGCGGGCTAACAGCTCTTTTGCAATCGCGATCGCCTTTGTGTGCGGAACGGCTAAAAACGCCAGAGAACAGCGATCGGCGATCGCGCCAAAATCGCTTTTTTCGATCGGCGCGGAGAAGATCCCCCGCAGCGACGGATGCGCCGCGCAAATATCCTCGCCGCCTTCGCTGCCTCCCAAAAACGCGATTTCAAAATAGGGGTGGCTCAGTAAAATCTTGATCAGCTCCAAGCCTGTGTAACCGCTCGCGCCGATCAGAGCCACGGGAATTTTTTTCATCTGCCCGTACTTCCAAAACCGCCCGCGCCTCGCTCGGTGCAGTCAAGATCGCGAGCCTCGATCAGCCTAGCTTGCGGCGCGGCTTTCACAACCGCCTGAGCGATACGATCGCCCGCGTTAATTTTGAAGGTTTCGCGTCCATGATTAACCAAAATAACGATCAGCTCGCCTCGATAGTCGCTATCGACCGTGCCGGGCGAATTAAGCGCGGTAACGCCGTGTTTGATCGCCAAACCGCTTCGCGGGCGCACCTGCAACTCGTAGCCGATCGGCAGAGCGATCGCCAAGCCCGTTCGCACTAACGCTCGATCGCCCGCCGATATTTCGCCCTCCTCCAGCGCGTGCAGATCAAAACCTGCCGCGCCTTCGCTCTGATATTTTGGAATACGCGCTCTTGAATCCAGCTTCTTAATTAAAATATCGATCACTTTTTCACTTGCTTTTGCAACGTTCTTGAAACCGCGCGATCAAAGCTGTCGCCTTCGGGCTTATCCTTCGCTTGCGCCGCTGCGATAAAAGCGTCTCGCTTTGCGATAGTCGCCGCAAGGTCTTTAGCGAGAGTCGCGCGCGTTTTGATCTGTAGCTCGACAAACGTCTCTTTCTCTTTCGCGGTCATCTTACGCATATTTTCAGGCAGTTTATCGGCTGTAACATCCTTTAGCTTTACCGACTTGTTATTGATAGCTTCGATCAGATCGCCCCCGCCCGTGATCACTCCGCCGCCGCCGCTTTGGTTATTGACAAACTTCGAGGTTTCAGCCGCAATAGACGCTTCCGCCATAACAAACGAGTCTAGTTTGCTCTCCGCGATCTCGCGCGCTCTGACGTCTCCGTAAGGAATTACGGTATCGTTTAGCTTACGTTGAATAACGATAATTTCGTCGTCGTAGGGCGTTTTTATGACTATGATCCGCCCGCCGTCTTGCGGGATCGCTATATATTCCCCCTCGCCAAGCCGCGCGATTTCGCGCCAGATTTTCCGCGTGGAATCCATATCTCCAGCCTGCACCGCGTTGACGATAATGCCGCGCCGCCTCGCTTCGGCGACGACCTGCGGATATTTGCGATCCTGCTCGTAGTCCATATGCGGCGGCGCGTCGCCCACGAGAAAAATAATGCGCGCGCCCGCGCCCGCCTCCGTCCAGCCCATCTTTGTTACGGCGACGTCCAGCGCCTCGTTTACCGATTCGGGCGTATCGCCGCCGCCTTCCGCTTGAAAAGCTAACAGCTTGGCGTAAATATCCTGCGCGTCTGTCGTGAGCGGATAGTAGCGAACGACGTATTCGTCGTCTATATCGCGGTAGCCGATTAGCCCCAAACGAATCAGCGCGTTTGGATTTTGATCGATAATCGCGTTGGCAATCGACCATACTTTACGCTTCGCTCCGTCGATCAAGCCCGACATCGATCCCGTCGTATCCAGCGCAAAAACAACGTCGACCCGCGTTTTAGCGGGCGTTGGTTTTACGACGTCGATCGCACTTGCGCTTAGCGCCAAACATACAGCCGCCGTCAGCGCAGCCGCAACTTTTGTTCTTATCCGCGTAACAATCGCGGTTTTTACCTGTGCGCGCATCGTTTCCTCCTGTTTGTGTTAGATCGCGTTTCGACGCGATCGTTTCTTAAATAAACGCCTTCGCGTCGTATGCGATCTTGACGATCTCAAACTCTTTAATCCCATTTGGCAAATCGGCTATCACGTCCGCGCCCTCCTCTTTGCCGATCAGCGCGCGGGCAAGCGGCGATCCGAACGAGATCAAGCCTTTCTGCGCGTCGCTCTCGACCGATCCGACAATCGTGTAGGAGACCTCGTTTTCCGTCTCGAGATCAAGCAAGGTTACCGTCGAACCAAAACTGACGCGCTTGTGAGGCAGTATCGACGGATCGACCACCTGCGCTCTGGCGATAAGACCCTCCAACAAAGTTACGCGCTTCTCGAGATGGTTCATCTTCTCTTTGGCGGCGTGATATTCGGCGTTTTCCTTAAGATCGCCAAGCTGCGCGGCAGTCTGAATCTCCCGCGCTACTTTGGCGCGTTCCGCGTTTTTAAGAGATTCCAATTCTGCGGCGATCTTCTCAAAACCCTTCTGGGTCATCGGCTCTTTGTCAAGCATCGCGCTCCTTTTTTGCGCATTGTAGCCTCGCCGTCCTTAGCGTTTTTGCGCGCCTATTTCGACAAAACAAAAGTCGGATGATCCTTCAAAAGCGAGCCTATATATTTAGCGCCCGCCTCGGTTAAATGCGCGCCGTCAAACGAGATTAACAGCCCTTCGGGAGTAAAGATCGGACACGACCGCGATTCCTCGCCGCAAACAATCGCGTGCAGATCGACAAACTTGATTCTAGTTTGATTTTCAAACGCTTTTTTCATTATTGCGTTGGTCTCCAAATGATCCGCGCCAACGTCGTTACGCAAAACGTTTCGCCGATCTAACGGAATACTGAAATACTCTTTTATAGCGATCGCGCCAAAATGTTTGCGTCCGATCACGATAACCTTTGCCTTTTGCGGTATATTAAAATTTGCTATCGTTTTGTTTAAGCGCTCCGCAGACCATTGCAGCCAACTCGCCGCAAAGATCGCTACATCCGCGTCCGCTATTAGTTTATCTTGCAGCGCGATAAACTGATCGTTATAAACGTCTCGTTTGCAAGAGGTTTTATCGGCTTCGTTAATAAAAGCGAACGGGTCGTCCTGCCCTCTATATATCTGACAAGCGGCTTGGATATAATTCACGCGAAATTCGGCGCCGCTCAAGATACCCGCCTCCGCGATCATGTTGTAAAAATCCTGCGAAAAACTATCGCCTATCAGCAACGCTTTTAACCGATCGCTATCGCGGAATCCTACTCGCTTATATAGAGAAAAGTAGCGATCGTTTACATAGTTCGTTCTCGCGGTTAAAGTGGTAAGCATATAAATATCGTTTGGGTTAAAGCGCCACGGCGCGCCTTTGGTTATCACCCCCCCCCCCCCCCCCAATTGCGACGATCGCTATCGCGCCGAACGAAGCGGTAAAAATCTTTTTACGGCTTAAAAAAACGCGATTTCTAAACGGTTTTTCGACAAAACGCCAAGAAAAATACGCAATCGCCAAAGAGAGCGCGATTAGCGGCAAAAAAGCGCCGACGGATTCTATGCCGCGTATGCGCGCAAACGCGAATATAATCCAATGCCATAGATACAAGCCGTAACTGATCAGTCCTACGCCGACAAGCGGCTTTAAGCCAAGCGTCCGACCAACCAAAGTCTGAGACGAGGCGAATAAAATAATTAACGCCGCTCCTATTGCGGCGCTTGGCGCGAAGCGAGTCGGAAACGGCGATTCGCCGATCAGCAAAAAAGAGCCGACGATCAAAGCCAGCCCCAAAAACGCGCCGATTTCGGAAATTGGACGAAAGGGTATATTTTTTCGGTAACGCAGCAGATAAATCGCGCATAACGAACCTAACGACAACTCCCAAACCCGACCGATCGTATCGTAAAATAGTCTCGGACTTCCGCTTAGTCTTATCCAGACTTCCGAGTAGGCTATACTAAGTAAAACGGCGGCTGAGACAAACAGGGTAAAAACGATATATCTTAAGCGCTCTTTTTTGAATCTTGCGCATAATCTCCAAATCAAAATCGTCAATAGCGGAAACAAAAGATAAAACTGCTCTTCGACCGCCAAGCTCCATGTGTGCAAAAGCGGTTCTTGACTGGAATCGGGCGCGAAATAACCTACCTGCATCCAAAAAAAGTAGTTTGACGAAAACGGCAAAGCCGCGATCATACTTTTGCAAAACCGCTCCAACTGATCGGGTACGAGCGTAAAATACGCAATCGACGCGGCGCATACAAGCGTAAATAGCAGCGCGGGCAAAATGCGTCTCGCCCGCCGCTCGTAAAAGCCCGCAATCGTAAAAGTTTTTTCGTCGAGTTCTCTTATTATAATCGTCGTAATCAGGTAGCCGCTTATCACAAAGAAAACGTCCACGCCGATGAAGCCGCCCTTTATCAGAGAAAAACCGGCGTGAAATAACACGACCGATATAACGGCGACGGCGCGCAGTCCGTCAATCTCTCTGCGATAGCTCAAGTATAACGCTCCGCCATAAAATTGGCGCGATTGTACCCAAAGGCGGGCTTAACTTTTTTAAGATATGATCGCCGTTTGCAAAGGCGCGTTTTGAAAAATATATTGATTACTAACGACGACGGATACGAGGCGGACGGACTAAAGGCGCTGATCGAGGCGCTTAAACCTTTGGGGCGCTTAACGATTGTCGCTCCCGCTATGGAAAAATCCTCATGCGGGCATAGCCTGACGCTTACGCGCCCGCTGAAATTCGTCGAAGTCGGCGAAAATTTTTACAAGATCGACGACGGAACGCCCGCGGACTGCGTCTATCTCGCGCTTCACTCGATCTTTTCCGATCGCGCTGTGGATCTTGTGGTAAGCGGAATCAATCGCGGCGCGAATCTAGGCGAGGATATGACCTACTCCGGCACCGTGGCGGGCGCGATGGAGGCGGCGTTAAACGGCGTAAACGCGATCGCGATCAGTCAATATTCAAGCAAGCAAAGCGACGGAAGCTATCGCTACGATTACGATCTTGCCGCGAAAACCGCCCGCGAAATCGCTGAAAAAATTCTTGGCGGCGGCTTTCCGCTCCCGCCGCGCCAACTGCTAAATATCAATATCCCGTGCGTAAGTTCCGATCAATGTAAAGGTCGAAAAATTACGCGCGGCGGCGGCAGAATATATCGCAACGAGGCGATCAAACGAACAAATCCGCGGGGCGAGGAGTATTTTTGGCTTGGCGCGCACCCTTTTGATTTTGTTCCGACGGAAAACGGCGATTACGAAGCGGTTATCGACGGATTCGTGTCGATCACGCCCGTTATGTGCGATTTGACCGCGTGCGAATCGATCGCAGCGCTAAATAGCTGGTTAAACGACGAATAGCCCTGCCGGCGCTTTCGCGGCGCTAAACCGCCCTTTCGCCTGAAAACGTCGTCTGGTATTTTGAAAATATAAAGTCGTATTTTCTTGCGATCTCGACGCGAGCGACGTCCCACTCGCCGCGCGTAACGCCCAACAAATGAACGCCTATTCGCCTGCCCTCTTTAACGACGTTCTCGCGGATAAATCCCTCTTGCCGAAACATAAATTTGCCGTGCAGTTTCAGCGTCGATAGGTTGCCCTCGATAACTTCGCAGTTTAGCTTTTCTAGTTTCAGATTGTCAAAACAGTAGTTAAGCATATTAAATTCCACGACCGCGCCAAGCCCCCCCCCAATCCTCGCAGAAATTCGTCTATATAAAACGCCCAGCTCGCCTTTTTATGCGTCGCGTCTATATTGTTTACGCTCGCAAGACCGATCGGCATACGACTGATATCCTCGACTATGGCAAAAGTTTTTTGCCGATCGTCGGTTTTTAGGCGTTCAATCCATCGTATATGTTCGTCTTTATCTATAACGCGATCAGAATACATCCATTTTCTTACGCCCTCTTTATTGCGTATGTCCCGTATTTTCATCTGCGCTTCGTAAGCTAGATCGGCGACCAAAACAAACCGATAACTTTTAACGGACAAGCTCTTTTCTTTAATGCGGCTTAGGCTTTTTGCGCTAGCGCCGCTTTTATTGTCGCGCCTATATCCGACGGCGATTTCACGACGATCGCGCCCGCTCTATCCAAAGCATCCATCTTCTCTTGCGCCGTTCCCGCTCCGCCCGATACGATCGCGCCCGCGTGTCCCATTCGCTTGCCTTTCGGCGCGGTCTGTCCCGCGATAAATGCGATTACGGGCTTTGTCGAGTTTTTGGCGATAAAACGCGCCGCTTGTATCTCTAGATCGCCGCCTATTTCGCCGATCAGCGCTATCGCTTTCGTCTCGTCGTCGGCTTCAAAAAGTTTCAGAAGATCGGTATAGTCCAGCCCCACAATCGGATCGCCGCCAATTCCGACGGCGGTGGAAACGCCCAAACCGACTTTTGCGATCTGATTTGCCGCCTCGTATGTAAGCGTGCCGGACTTTGAGATCAGCCCGATCGCGCCGCGCTTGAAAACGTTCCCGGGCATAATGCCTATTTTCGCCTCGTTCGGCGTGATAACGCCCGGGCAGTTTGGTCCTATCAGTTTAACGCCTTTTTTGACGATAAACGCTTTTGCTTTAACCATATCGCTTACTGGTATGCCTTCGGTGATCGCGACGATCAATTTTATGCCCGCGTCGGCGGCTTCCATAATCGAATCGGCGGCGTATGCCGGCGGCACGAAGATCAGGCTCGTATCCGCTTCGGTTTCTCGCGCCGCGTCGATCGCGCGGTTAAACGTCGGACGACCCAGATGCATGCTTCCGCCCTTGCCGGGCGTTACGCCGCCGACGATATTCGTCCCGTACGCGATACACTGCTCGCCGTGAAAACTCCCCTCTTTGCCGGTAAAGCCATGAATGATTACTCTAGCGTTTTTATCGACCAGAATGGACATCAGTTTCCTTTCGCCAAGCCGACGGCTTGTTTTGCGCCGCTCGATAACTCGTCCGCCGCGATCACGTTGGGCATATTTGCCTCTTGCAGTATCCGTTTTGCCAGATCGGCGTTTGTGCCGTCTAAGCGAACGACTATGGGCAGTTTTGCGCCGACGCGCCGCGTTGCCTCTAAAATGCCGTTTGCCACGCGATCGCAACGGGCGATGCCGCCAAATATATTGATAAATATCGATTTTACGTTTGGATCGCGCAGGATAATTTCAAAGCCTTTTGCCACCGTTTCGCTCGACGCGCCGCCGCCAATATCTAAAAAATTCGCGGGCAAACCGCCCTCGCCTTTGATAATGTCCATCGTCGCCATCGCAAGCCCCGCGCCGTTTACCATACAGCCCACGCCGCCGTCCAGCTTCACGTAACTTAGATTGTATTGCCGCGCCTCGATCTCGCTCGCCTCCTCCTCGCCCGCGTCGCGCATAGCCGCGATCTCCGTATGGCGAAAAAGCGCGTTGTCGTCAAAACCCGCCTTTGCGTCGAGCGCGACGAGGCGATTATCGCCCAGCAGCGCCAGCGGATTGATCTCGATAAGATTAGCGTCCGTCGTCTCGTAGCAGGTAAACAGCGCCTTTGCCAGCGCGATAAATCCGCTTTGCGCCTCTTTGGGCAGATTCAGCGCGAAGGCTAATTTGCGAGCGTGGAAAGGCTGAAACCCGATCGCAGGCTCTACGGCGACGCGAATAATTTTTTCGTCCGCGTTACGCGCGATCTCCTCGATCTCCATACCGCCTTCCGCGGAAGCTATAAAGCAGGGCGATTCCAGAGCGCGATCTAGCGTGATCGCCAGATAGAACTCCTTTTGAATATCCGCGCCGCTTTCAACGTAGAGCCGATTTACAATCTTGCCGTCCGCGCCCGTTTGATTTGTTATCAACCGCGATCCCAATATTTGCGCGGCGATCGCTTCAACTTCGTCAAACGATCGCGCCAATTTCACGCCGCCGCCTTTGCCGCGTCCGCCCGCGTGTACCTGCGCCTTGATAACCCATAGATCGCCGCCGATCTCTTCGGCTTTTGATCTGGCTTCCTCGGCGCTAAATGCGACCGCGCCCGCTAGCGTGGGAACGCCAAACCTTCTAAACAACTCTTTCGCCTGATATTCATGTATGTTCAAAATCGCTCCTGATTCTTGCAAGCAAGTCGGCTAAACGCGGCGATTATACCAACGTTCATATACGATATTATTCACTTTTGAATTTCCTGAGAAAACAAAAGCCGCGCAAGCGATCTAAAGGATATTAGAGCGATGCAAAAAGGAAAAACGAAAACCGCCGCGCGCGATATCGAGACCTACACGCACGACAACGTTAAGCGGACAAACAATCCGCCCGTCGGTATAGCTCGCTACGACGCCGCTCCCGAAACGCGCAAAACCTACGCTTTTGATCCGCATCTGGACCCGACGCTCGATTGGGCGGGCAAAGCGGAGGGCGTATCTTTTGACGTTCCAACATCGTCAATCCATATTCACGAGAGCATTAAACCCCATAAGATAATCCGTTCCGTTCAGAATCTCGGCAACACCATAAAAGAGGTTCGCTATCAGCCAAATCTTTTTGAAGAGAGCGAATCCCCGCTTGAGCGAATGCGCCGACGAGGCAGCGCGATTGAATTTTATCAGCACGGCGTAAAATGGACGAACCGCCTCATCGCCGGGGACAGCCTTGTCATAATGAATTCCCTTTTGGAAAAAGAGGGCATGGCCGGACAGGTACAGATGGTCTACATTGACCCGCCCTACGGCATAAAATACGGCTCAAATTTCCAGCCTTTTGTCAACAAACGGGACGTAAAAGACAAGAAAGACGAGGACTTAACCAGCGAA
>JAIRWX010000040.1 GCA_031268655.1 Helicobacteraceae bacterium
CCAACTTCAGCAAACAGAGCATTCTGATTCAAAGCGGAAGCTACGCTTTAAGTCAGGCAAACGCCGTTCAGCAGAACGTCTTAAGACTGCTTCAGTAGTTTAGGCCGCTCTATCTATAATTGTTATGGCGGCGATCTCTCCCGATCGCCTAAAGGCGATCGGGAGAAGGTTTCGCCTACTTCTGACCCAAACGTTCAGATTCAACTTGCGAATCGGATAAAGTCTTAAAAAATATAAAACGCTACTTAAACAAGCGTGTAACAACAGACAGGGCTAGGCTTGCGCCTAGCCGTTAATTTTAATTAAGCGGTTTTGATTTTATTAGCTTCTTTACGCTCGCGCCTCAATACGCCAACATTCAAAAATGTTGCGACGGCTATAAACAAGCGTGTCGCCATTATCCACGTAATCATCTACTTGCCCTCCTTGTCTATTTTGGGTAAAGGCGATTAAGAAACAAAGCATAGGCGTATCCGCCTACGCGAAGATCGCAATGCGCGAGAAGTTAAGACGCGACGGCGAGTTGTAACGAGCAAGCGGTTGAAACGGAAGCGTTTGACGAGGGCAAACCTTTTTAAGCGTAAAGCGCGGCCGCCTCTTGGCGACGACCCAAAACGGAGACTCGATCGGAATGATTTATGTTAGAATATCCGCTATGCAAACCTCCGATCAACAGACCAAACCGACAAAAGATTCTCGTTTCGAGAAGTTTTTCAACGCTAAAGACGACGGCGTATGGAACGCGGTTATCAAAGTTCTGGCGCTAACCGCCGTTATTTACGCGATTGAATCGCTCTCTTATTTCTTTGTCGCCGAGTATTTTGGCGCTCGGATCGGCGTAACCGACACTCTGAACTTTCAACTGCCGATCGATCGCGTTACGCCGTGGTTTACTCCTCTTTTCGTCGTCTATATCCCGCTGCCGTTCATCTGGTATTTCGCGCTCCCTGTCGTTATTCTCGCGGCGAATGGAAAAAACGGGTTTGCCCTTTACAACGTAAACGCGCTGGCGATGTATATCGCCGGCTCGATCATCTACGCCCTTGCGCCCACCACTACCGCGCCCGCCGATTTCATCAACGGCGTTATTATGACCCTTTCTCCCGACGCGCCATTCTACGAGACGATTGTCTCCCTGTCGCAAAGCGGCGACAATATATGGGGATCGTTCCCAAGCTATCACAACTATTGGGCGGCGCTGCTTGTTATGTTCGCTTTAGCGCCGAACGTCAAATGGTACTACCGATACCCTATGATCGCCGCGGGGCTGCTCGTCAGTCTGTCGACGCTTCTGCTTCATCAGCACTGTTTGTTGGACGTAATCCTCACCTACGCTTTGACGGGGCTGTTTTTGGCAATCTCGATCAAACGCAGGCTGGACGCGAAACTGCTCGGCTGGTTTGTAAAAGCGAAAACGCGGGAGAATCATTAACCTTTCTTGACGCGATCAATTGACAATCGCGTTATATTTTGAACCCGATCCAGCGAATAAACAAAGCGATTATATATCTAAGTTACGCTCGCAATTTGATCGCCGCGTATTAACGATAGCAGATCGCAAAAACAACCGAAAGCAAAAACAGACAAAACATCTGTCGAAGCGGACGCGGGTTTAAGCGATCGCATTGTTTTCAGCTAAAACTATTTGATTTTTATTAGCGCAATGAATCGATTGTTATTTGCGAATATCATTTGCGTTGTTTTGTTTTTTGTCCATACTTTCTCGTTAAAACTTAGGCGTTGTGGATTGATCGGATTTAAGTTAAGTATTATTATTGATCGCAAATTTATTTTTGTATCAAATAATCGGGTTGTTCCGATCGCCTGACGCATCAGCGAGGGGCGTATGAAAAAGGTTATCTGCTTCCTTATTGCGTTCTTATTTATCGAGATTCGCCTGTTTGCCGTCGCGGTGAGCGTCGATTATAGAAACGTAACTTTCAGCGACGCGGGCGGCGCGTTTTCAAATCCCGCCGTATTGGCGGTAGGCGCCGCCGTTCGTTACAGGCTAACCGCGCAAGTAAGCGGCTCTTACGACTCAAACGACAACTGGGGCTGCACCGAAGTAGAAACGGGCGGGATAATCAGAGCGCGCGATCACGGCGACTGGAGAAGCGGGTCGCATCAAATAAGCGCGACAGAGAACGATTTTGCGCCGCAAGTCGCGGGAACGTACGACGTTCGCTTTTATTTTTACGGCGGCGGCATAAGAAACGGCAGATGTTCGGGCGCTTTTATCGGAACATACGACGCGGCGAACGCGATCGTAACGCGAACGGTTGATCTGGACGTACTAAGCGTAGGTTTTGGGCAAACAAGCTCCATTTTCAACCCCAACGTGATTGTTCACCCCAAAGCGACTTTTTACTACAGGATCAGCGCGAAAGTCCTAGACAGAATCAGTCAAAGCGGAAACTGGGGCTGCACCGAGGTGGAGGTGGACGGGGCGATAAATACCTATAATCACTGGAACTGGACAAACGGAACGCAAACCTACGTTAGAGACCTGCACGCTTTCGCGCCGCAGCAATACGGCGTTTACGACGCGGATTTTCGCTTTTATATAGGAGAGGAACGAGGCGGCAGATGTTCGGGCGCGCAGATCGGAAGCCATTTTGTCAAGGACGCGGTTACCGTTTCGCGTTTCGTGATCGACATAATCGGAGCTGGTTTCAGTAACGGCAACGACGCATTTGTAAAATCTATTGTCCTGCCCGTCGGCTCGACGCTTCGCTACAGATTATCCGCGTCGCCGAAATACAGCTCCGCCGCGAGCGAAAACTGGGGCTGTACCGAAGCTCAAATCAGTCAGATTAAGAGGTTTTACAACCACGACAACTGGCGAGACGGCGCCTCGCGCGCGATCACAAGCTGGGGCGACGGAGTGAACGCGCTTAGTAGCGGAATATCGCTCAAAGCGCCGAGCGTCGCGGGGACGTACGACGTTACTTTTCGCCTCTATTCGGGCGACAGCAAAAACGGAAGATGCGGCGGCGCGTTTGTCGGAGAGTATGTCGCGCCAAACGCGGTAACGACGACGGGACACATATCGTTCAGACCTACTTTCGATCTGTACTATCGCAAAAGTCTTATTGGCGACATGAAGGTGATTGGCGCGAGCGCGATGTGCATTCCCGAAGAAAAAGAGCGGACCAACGATAACGTCGGCGTATGCCAAGACCCGCAATTCAAAACGATCTTTGAAAATATGAATCTCAAATACGTCTACGTTGATTCATACGGCAGAACCGTCGCCCACCCGTCCACCTCCAGAACGGCGGCGTATTTGAATCTGCCCGCCGGCGCTAAAATCGTTTACGCCAAGCTATATTGGATGGGCAGACTGGCTAAAGACTACGAAAAGCATAATGGCGGCGAGCTGAACTGCCCAAACGCTTCCTATACCTCCGATCCCGCGATATTAAACGCTTTGAAAGCGGGACCAGATCGAGTAAAATTTGAAAAACCTTCCGGCGACACCCGCTATATTGACGCAGAGCAAATATATCTGGAGACCTACGACGGCAACTGCGCTTATCTGGCGCAGGCGGACGTAACAAACATCGTCGATCAAGACGCGGCTTCCGGTACCTATTATGTCGGCGAGATAAAAAGCCGAAGAAACGGCGGTCCTTTTGGCGCTTTTGGCGGCTGGGCGCTGGTAACGGTGTTTGAAAACCCGTCTGATTTGACCAGTACCTATAGATTGATTACGCTGTTTGACGGCTGGCGCGGCGGCAACGACGTTATATACACGTTAATCAGCGGCTTTATAACGCCCGCCGCGGGAGAGGTTAAAAGCACGCTGTTTGTGATGGGCGCGGACGGCGACAGCGATCCGGGCGATCGAATGTGCATCAACGCCGAAAACTCTTGGTGCAATACGGGCGATAAATACAGAAGCGGAATAGGAGAACCCGGCGCGGAGAGGTTGATCTTTCCTTATAGGAATAATAATACCCCGATCCAGCACCACGCGTTCGACGGTTTCAGAAACAACTTCTATATAAACGCTTTTCTATCGACGGTTTCGGAAGGACCTATAGGTTTTGGCGTAGAACCCGTCGGGCAGCTGCCGAAATTTACCGACGATTACGTGCTGGGCTTTGATTTGCATACCTACTACTTGGACGGCTTTCTGGCAAACGGCGCGACGCAAACCAATATCATAGTCGAGCCGGGCGGCGATCACATCGTTTTCGGCGCGCTGGGATTTGCCACGGTGATATACAATCCGTATATAGCCAACATTAAGATCAACTCAAGCGTAACCTATAGACCCGACGCGCCGATCGTTTGCGACGGCAAGAAAGATATGCGCGGCGCTAAGATCAACTATGTTTACGAGCTTGAGAACTCCGGACGAGAACCCGCGGAGCGCATAACAATCTACACCGACTTCGCGGAGACCGGACTGGATAAATATATCGCGTCCGTTTCGACGGCGATTATGATGAAAGAGGGCAACGTAAGCTACAACGCTCCGATATGCGCCTCCAGCGTAAAAGGCATATTGTGCAACGTAGATTATATGGATATTACCAGATTGGACGCGCCCACAAAAGTTTCGGTTTTATACAGCGTTACGCTTAAACAAGATATTCCGCTCGTAGAGGACGACATAGATTTGGAGGTAAGAGCGCATGCGCGCTACTACAACGCCATAACTGGCGAGAAGATAGAAACCGAAGCGACAAATATACGACCCGCCGTCGCTGGTAAGTTGTGCGCTAACGAAACCTGCAAAACGTTGGCGAAACGAGGCAAACCTAACGGCTACTACCTGATCGATCCCGACTGGGGTCGCGCGATGCAGCCTTTTGAGGCGTATTGCGACAATATGAACAAGACAGACTATTTAAGCGCGCGCACCTACCTGCCGCTTGCGATGACGACGGATTTCAGCAATCTGCGCTTCAAGACGATCAAAAACGGCGACTATTATCACAAGGATAATCAGATCGATAAAACGCGGTTTGGCGCGATCCGTCTCAACGACGACTATACGGTTCACGCCGACGACGAGATAATCAAAAATGGCTTCTCAAATATCAATCTTTCTGGCACGCCTTTTGCGATCGATTTTGCCAAAACCGCGATCGCAACCTGCTCGGCTTTCAAAAAAGCGCACTTTGATCAAATTGTTAAAATCGACGCGGCGCTTGACAAAACAAACCTATTCTGCACGGCGTTAAACGGCAAAATACAGCTCAAGCAGGTCGCGGGAGACGGCAAGTTCGGTAAATTCGAGTTTGATAAAGTGGATAGCTACAGACACTCGAAATTCGCCAACGGATTTAACGCCGACCCGATAAATCCCGAAAAGAACAGCCCCTATCCTTACAAGAGCTGTCTGGCGATCAAAAACGCTAAGAGCGGCGTACCCGCGGGTTTTTATTATGTAAATCCGGAAGCAAACCGCGACGTTGGAACAAATCTGCTCGTTAAAGACCCCAATAAACACCGCCCCTTCGTGGTTTTTTGCGATATGCGCTCCGCCGTAACGGGCGCTAAAGACGCGCCGACGATACAGCTCGCGCTAGACGGCGACGTTACGACAAGCGCGGACGATCTTGCGCGCAATCGGGATACCTGCTCGAAACTTGGAATGTATATGTTTGTGCCGATCAATAAAACGACCTTCAATAAGACGCGCGATCATCTTAGGGCGTTAAAGTCCGAATGGTCGCCTTATATGGGATCGGTGCGATATAACCTTTCTCAGCTCTGGTCGGCGAGCGGCGGCGGCGGTATGGGCAACGACGAGCTGCGAGCTTTCTGGCCATACGGACCATTCGGGCTGTTTAATAAAAAGAACGGCGGCGGCGAAAACTCGCGGCAGTTTGCCGACGGCTCTACAAGCGGCGCGGGCTTGCCTCTAAACTCGACTAACGGCATGGGGGCAAGCTCCAAAGGCGGTTGGCAAACCATATTCAAGGATATGCCCGACTCCTCTTTTGGCGACGGCTTTCCCAAAGCGGACAAAGACGATTGGTGGCTTTCGGACAAAGGTTGCAACGCGCTGAAAAAACACGGCTATCAGGACGGATGGGATTTGTGCTCGAGCGACGTCGCTTACAACGAAAACGGGTGCTATCTGCACGATCCCGTCTCGCCGGAGCCAAACGGCGACTACGCCGCCAAACAATGGCTGTATTACGTTGCCGACAACAACGGCGACGTTTACGCTTGCAACGATAAATCGGTAGCGAGTCATACGGGCTGGAAAACCGACAACGGCGGCGGCGCGACCTACGTTTACGCGCACTATACCTGCATGACGGCGGATAGCTTCGCCAAGTCGGGCGCGTCAAATCCGCTGCCTGAAAATTTCGGCGGGTGGGACGAGACGCTCGATATAAACTCCGAACCGCCCGCGCTGTACACCAAAATGGCTAAACAGCCGATCGCTATCCAAGCCGTCCCGCAAGGCGCGATCAAGCAATTTGACGGACAGCTGTGCGCGACGATTGCCTACCGCGATCAGATTGCGCCCGTAGAAACGCCGACAAGCGCCAAGATCGGCGCGACGAGCGCTTCCGCGACCGACTTTACGGCGGCGCACGTAAGCGGCGGAGTCAAATATGCGTGCGTAAAGATCAACTCTCAAACGGACCTTGCCTTAACGCCGATAACTTTCATTTGGCGAGACGGCGCGCAAACGGCTTCAAAAGACGCAAACGTAACGTTGCTGGCCTACGACTGCGCCGATCTGAACAACGTTGTCGCGTGCGAAAGCAAAAGCTACGACGGCGGACGTTTCAGCGTTCGCCCGATTTTTAAGGTTGATTCAAACTATTACGAAACGCTTATCTCCGCCGTCGACTATCCAAAGGAAGCGCCGCTGCCAAACGGCGGTTTCGCCATAACCGCCACGCGAGGCTATACGCAACAAGCCGACAATACGCCTGTTCCGTGCGACGGCGGCGACGGGCTGTGCGTGATCGCCGTGGATAAAAAGCCGGTTGAATACGGCGTTTTGGACGCGAATATCACCTTTGAGAACGGCAAGGCGCAAATTAACAAATTAAGCTACGACGACGCGGGAGAGATCTCGCTTAAACTTATCGACAAGGATTGGACAAAGATTGATACCAAGCGCGACTACGGCGGCGCGTATTCGGGCGTGGAAAAATATAAGAACGACTGCATACCGGACAGCGACGCGCCGACTCTAAACAACGTCGCCAACCCCCCGAATTCGCCCTATTACGGCAAGATAGGCTGCGTAACGGGAGGCGATCTTTCTGAAATTACGCTCAAGGTTATTCCCGATCGGTTTCGGATAAATGCATTCGAGGTCGAGGGGGTCTTCGCCGATCCATATACGCCGCTTGGCGGCGGCAAATCATCGTTTACCTACTACGCCAACGAGCTCGACGGACATTTCGCGTCGGCGAATCTCAAAGCGGAGGCGATCAACAAAAAAGGCTCGACGACCAAAAACTACGGCGAGGGCAACTACAGCAAAAACGCGGATTACGAATTTGATTTTCCCTCGCTCGCGCTCAAAACCGACGATATGCCCGCCGACGTTAAAGCGCGTTTCTGGCGGCGCGTTGCCGACAAAAACGGCTCTTTGAGCGCCGACGCGAACATACGCGCCGAAAGATGGAAGCTGGGCGAAGCCGATCTTGAGTTTGGGTTTAACTTCGCGCGCGACTATGTAAAAGCGCTGCCCGTGTTTTTTATGAGCGCGGGATCCGCATATAAAGGATACGATTTTAACTTCTCGATAAAAGACGAAGACAGCGTGCGAGGCGAAGCGAACTGGGACGAATCCGCGAGCGCGTTTTCGGAGATCAACTTTGTGTACGGGCGCGCCTTTGTCGCCGACGCGACAAGCCGCGACGACGGGGCAAACGTTACTTTCTCGATCGATTATTTCAGCGATCGCGGCTCTAACGGGATTAGACGAGAGTATAGAGCGCCAAGTCCGCTTGCCTCCAGCGTCGGCTGGTTCAGGCTAGGCGCTTCGGCGGATAAGCGGACGGAGGCGAACGTTACGGCGAACATAACGGGTTCTGCGGAGCAAGGCTCTAAGAGCGCGATAACCAACGATCAGTTCACAACTTTTGCCTATCCGTTCAGCGAGCGTCGCCCGCGCAGGTTTGTCTCGCATCTTGGAGCGCCGCCGTATCTCTGGTATCACCCGTTTGGCAAGCCTTATGCGGACGTGCGCGGCGGCGAAGAGGAGACGCGAAAGGGCTGCTTCGAGCATCCTTGCGGCACGATCGAGTTTGAAGCGCGCCCGATCGAAGGCTGGGGCGGCAGCGGAGACAGGGACGACTCGCGTTATTACGACGATAATTCCACGCGAGAGCGCGCTCCGTTGCGACTTGGGCGGTAATCCAAGTTTAGGGGACGCGGCTTTTACTTGCGAGCGCCTTGTCCAAATCGATCGGAAGATTTGGCGCGGGCGCGTCGTTACTTAATTGCGCGGCGCAGAGTTTGACGCTGATTACGTCGCGAAGGCGGAGCGCTCTTTGAAAAGTTTCTCGCAAAATTAAATATAAAAAAGCGCGATTAGCTCTTTACAAATCTTAAAAACAAGTTACAATACGCCAAATCGCTAATATGGAGGATACAACGGATATGAACAGCAAGTCTAGTTTGGATCGCGAGCTGACAGTTTATCTGGAGAAGAAATACAGCAAGGTGTTCCTTTCTCCCGAAGAGGTCGAACGCGAAACGCTGGTCAATCCCAACATTGTTCCGAGTACGTCGGACAAACAGAATACATGGCTGCTTCGGGACGTCGTCGAGTTTCTTAACCGCCCGTTTTACCCAAAAGAGATTCGTCAGATGGGACGCAGAGAGAAAAAAGCCTATGTTATACGCGCCACGACCGAGACGCTTAACGGGCTGTGGAGCAAAAAGATCGTAATTGAATCCTCAATCGCTTTGGAGGCTTCGCTTAGTAGCTTGCAGCAAACCGCTTAAATCGCTCGCCGAGCTGCGCGGGATCAAGCAGGGCGCGAACGCGCCCGATCTCTTTTTGGTAGGCGTTGAATCCCGCCTTTTCCTGATATAGCTCCAATAGATCGGCTAACCCCATCTCCAGCAGCGCGTCGTTTTGATTTTTGATCTCCGCGCTTGTAAACCCCGCGTCTAAAAACGCCCGCCTGATATGCCAAAAAGGAGCGTCCGCCGTCAGATCGCTCTTAGCGAAGAAAGGTTCTAACGTCGCCGTCTCAAAAATTGGGACGCTCTTATGCGCCGCATAAATTCTCGCTGAAAAGTCGTTGCGAGGAGCGTCGATCCCGTAATCAAACGCTAAAAATTCGCACTTTTCAAAACTGTTTACTAGCGCTCGCGCAAATGTTTCGTAACCTAAAAAAAGTTCGCCGCGCTCAACCCCCAGAGCGTTGGCGCGTTTTGTCGTCTCATTGTCGGCGGCGCGCCAGACTATGCGTCCATCCTCCACAAACGCCATTTTGCCGCCGTCGATCAGCTCGAAGGAAAAAGCGTCAAACAGCTCGTTCGCGTAAACAAACGCGGATTTAGCCTTGATCTGATCGATCGACGGCGCGATTAGCAGATCAATCGCGTCGCCAAAACTCGCCGTCAGATATTCGCTCTGTATGCGCCGAAGCTCGGCGATTGGCTCTACTATTGCAAACTTCAAACTCTTTATCAGACTTGGCTCAAGCGTATAGATAAACTGGATCGCGTCGGCGATCAAGCGCCCGTCGTGCGCGCCAAACTCGCACGCGACGGCGTTTTCGGCAAGCGTTCCGCTTCGCGCCATACGGACTATATGGCTGGCTATCGCGCCGCCAAAAAACGGCGTAAGACTGACGCTCGTATAAAAATCGCCCGATTGTCCGATCGTTTTGTAACTTCGGTAGTACCCGTTTTCGCCGTACAGCCATTCGCGCGCGTAATCGCTAAAGCGCATCGTTTACGTCTCGCGGCAGGCGCGTTCAAACCTTGCGAAACCTTCGTCGATCTCCTCTTTGGCGATTGTCAGCGGCGGTAGCAGGCGCACGCGATTCTCGCCGGCGCGTAAAACCAACAGGCGGTTTTCGTGCGCCGCGTCTATGATCGCGTCGCGCTTTCGCCCGTCTTTTGCGGCGATCGCTTTCATCAGTCCCAAACCCGCGACTTCCGTAAAAAGATCGGGAAAACGAAGCGCGATCGCGCGGCATTGATCGTCAAAATAATCGATCGTCTGTGTCAGCGCGCCGCTTGAACGCAACTCTTCCAAAACCTCCAGCGTCGTCAGCGCCGCTTTTGTAGATAGGAAGTTGCCGCCAAAGGTCGAAGCGTGATCGCCATAGGTCAGCGTATCTTTCAGCGTCGTAACCGCCGCGCCGATCGCCGCGCCGCCGCCAAGCCCCTTTGCCAGCGTAAAAATATCGGGCTTAAGGTCGTAAATCTGCGAAGCTAGAAACTCGCCGCAGCGATAAACTCCGCATTGAATTTCGTCGGCTATCAGCAGCAAACCCCGCTCGCGCAAAAAGCGCGCAAGCCGTTGCAGCCGATCTTTATCCAGCGCCACGACTCCTCCCTCGCCTTGTACGATCTCGACCATTACGCCGATCGTTCGTTCGCCGATCAGCTTCTTGGCGTGGTCGAGATCGTCGGCGTAAATAAAGCCGTCCGGAAAAGGACCGAAATGTTTATGGAATTTATCCTGCGCGGTGGCTTTCAAAGTAGCGATTGTCCGCCCGTGAAAGGAGTTTTGTAACGTGATAATCTCGTATCGTCCGCTTTTTTCGCCGTATTTGCGCGCGATTTTGATCGCGCATTCGTTCGCCTCCGCGCCGCTGTTGGCAAAAAACGTCCGCGTATCCATGCCGCTTAAACGCGCTATGGTTTGCGCAAGCTCCGCTTGATTGCGATTTAGATAGAGGTTGGATATATGCAAAATTTTTGAGGCTTGCTCGGCGATCGCCGCCGTCAGGCGCGGATTGTTATACCCGATCGAATTTACGCCGATTCCGCTTGCGAAGTCGATATAGTCGTTTCCCTCCTCGTCAAACGCTCTCGCGTTTTGCCCATAAGAAAAGGCGATCGGTCGTCTAGCGTAAACGCCCAGCGCGTATTGATCGTCCAGCTCTTTTAGATTCATACGTTTTCCTTTGGCAGCAGGGCGATCAACGCGATCTCGTTGGGCGCGAACATTCTAAACGGCGGTCCCCAGTAACCTACGCCTCGGCTGACGTAAATTTTGCCGCGGTCGTCGCCGTCGCGCGTATAAAGCCCCGCGACGTAAGGCTGCGCAAACGCGACAAAAATCGTGAAAGGAAACATTTGCCCGCCGTGCGTGTGTCCGGCAAACATCAGATCGAAACTGTTTGGCTTGAACTCGAACGCCGCTTTGGGCTGATGCGCGAGCGCGATCGTAGGAGTTTCGGCGGGTATGTTTTCAAGCGCCTTTTTTGGATCGGGCTTCAGTCGTCCATATCGTCTGCCGACAAGATCGTACACGCCCGCGATCGCGATCTCGCCAAACTCTCCGCTTATAACGCGCGAGTCGTTGCGAAGCGTGATAACGCCTAATTGTTCCAGCCGCTCAAAAGCCTCGTCGGGATTATAGAAGTATTCGTGATTGCCGGTCGCAAAAAAAATGCCGTATTTAGATTGAATTTTGGCGATCTCCGCAAGCGCCGTTTCAACGCGCGCGATCGGAGCGTCGATCAGATCGCCCGTGATAACGACCATGTCTGGGCGCAGATCATTTACCTGATCGGCGATATTTTTTGCGAACCGCTCGTTTAAGAGCTTGCCGTTGCCAAGGTGCAGATCGGTTAAATGCGCGATCGTAACGGGCTTGACAATACCGTCCATTTCGACGAAAACCCGTTTTACGTTAGGAGCGGTGAAGGCGGAAAAAAATCCGTAACTCAGATAGACAATCGCCGCGATTGGAATCGAAAGCCGCGCGATGTTTTTGCTTCGCGGATTTTTAAGCGCGCGAACAATCCAATCGCCAATCAAAACCGCGATAAAAAAAATGAATATGATCGCTACGGACGAGGCGAAAATGTCTTCTAAGTAGCCGCTGAAATAGCCGCCTCGTCTTAGCGGCATATAGGATACGCTCATTATATAGAGGACCGCCACAACCGCGTAGCAGACGATTTTTGCCTCGCGTCTGATTGGCGCTTTACGCGCGAAGCCCGCCGCAATGCCGATCGCCATGGCAAGATTAACCGCAGCCAACACGTACATAAACATCATTATCGCCCCTTCCTTAGGTAAAAGCCGTAATGTAGCCAAAATCGCTTAATAAACTCAATCGAAATGCGGCGCGAGCGTTCGCGGGCAAGCCTGTTCGCCCGACGATTATAATTTTCGTAATCCCATAAATTGACTCTTATTGTAAGCAGGCGTAGGACCGAGATGGGACGCGCCTTAAACTGCAACCCACTGCGGCTTAGACGGGTCTCAATCCCCTAAATGTCGGGTCTAATTGTAACGCATTTTTAACAATCAATAATCGATTGTCGCTCAAGTCTCAATCCCCTAAATGTCGGGTCTAATTGTAACTAATAAAATGAAAGTTAATTTAACGCAACACGCCGCGTCTCAATCCCCTAAATGTCGGGTCTAATTGTAACAAATCTGTCTCTTATAATTGGACTAATCGTTATGTCTCAATCCCCTAAATGTCGGGTCTAATTGTAACCGAGGATATTTTGCGCGTTTTGAATGCGTCAAACAACCCGCGAATCGAGCTTGCGCCGACGATCGCCGCCAAGCGACAAGAACTTGCCGCATAATAGCTTTTTAACCTTAAATACAACTTTGGACGCTTTCAACGCGCAAAAAGGCGCGGTAAAG
>JAIRWX010000006.1 GCA_031268655.1 Helicobacteraceae bacterium
GAAATGGAAAAATGTTCCGATGAAAAATTAAAGGAAATTATGGCAGAATATTATATATATCTTACAAAAGGATATATTGTAAAATTTGAACATAATAGAAGGCAGATACATTTTAGAACAGGTTTTCGTGTGCTTGATTGTGAAATAAACGATGAAAAAGAATTACATGAATATATTTTAGAAAAATATAAAGACAATGAAGATTTAAAGAAAATATATGATTTAAAAAATTAGTAAAAAAATAATGGGATACGCCCGTACTGCACATAACAGGACTGTTTACGCTTCGCCGCCTTTGGCGGCTCGGAGGGTTTCGTTCGCCTAGAGGGTTAAGAGCCAATGATACGAAGAGGACGTCGAGTCTGATAAGTTTAAGCTCGAAGGGACTAGTCTTTAGAATAAACGCCAGTCGCCCGTTTATCCGACCCGCGCTAATTCGGCGATCTCTTTTTTGGCGTGTTCCATCAAGCCGCCCGCGTCGATCAGTTCTCGCATAAACGGCGGAATAGGGCTAAAAGCGTAAGTTTCATTTTTGGTCAGGTTTTTCACAACGCCCGCCGCGTTATCGACCTCGATCTGATCGCCATTTGCTATGCGATCGGCTTCGGCGACTTCGTAGATGTATAGTCCGGTATTAAAGGCGTTGCGATAAAAGATTCTCGCGTAGGATTTCGCTATCACGCCCGCTATGCCAAACGCTTTAATCGCCACCGGCGCGTGCTCGCGGCTTGAACCGCACCCAAAATTATCCAGCGCGACAATATAATCGCCCTTTTTCGCCTTTTTCGTAAAATCCGCGTCCGCGTCCTCGAACAGACGAGCGGCAAGCTCTTTTGGTTCTGAAGTGTTCAGATAACGCGCCGCGATGATCAGATCGGTATCGATATTGTTTCCAAAACGCCAGACGTTAGCCACTAGAAATCCTTCGCGCAAAATTAAAACGCGATTTTAGCAGAGTTACGCGATCGCCTTTGCGCGTAACGAGCGCGAGCGATCGGCGCTAAAGCCGCAAGCGCCAAACGGCGCTTAACGATCGGTTGACTAGTTTACCCTCAATCGCCCGCTCTGAGCGTCGCCGCGCCCGCTTGCGGCTTTGCTTAGTTTCGCGCCGCGTTTGATAGGCGGCTCGCGCTATCGTTTTAGTCCGTTAACGGTACTTAACATCTCGTCGCTTGTGGATATAGCTTTGCTTCCCGCTTCGTATGCGCGTTGACCGGTAATCAGATCGGTCATCTCATCCACAAGTTGAACGTTTGAAAGCTCCAAGAAAAGCTGGCGCGTCTGCCCAAACCCGTTTAGTCCGGGTTGTCCCACCACCGCGTCGCCCGAAGCGGTCGTATTGACGTAGTTGTTGTCGCCCAGCGAGTGCAAGCCCGCGGGGTTGATAAAGTTCGCAAGCTCGAACTGCCCTATCTGCGCGCTTTGCGTTTGACCCGCTTGCATAACGCTTATCGTGCCGTCCGCTCCGATCGTAAGCTGCGTCGTATCGGCGGGTACAATGACCTGCGGCAAAAGCGGATAACCGTCCGCGGTTACGATCGCGCCGTTTTCATTGAGCTTAAACGCGCCCGCTCTGGTGTATGCCGTCGTTCCGTCGGGCAGTTGGATTTGAAAAAAGCCGTCTCCGCTGATCGCCGCGTCGAGTTGATTGCCCGTCTCTTTATAATTGCCCTGCGAAAAGATTTTTTGAATCGCGGTCGGACGAACGCCCAGCCCCACCTCTATGCCCGTCGGACTGATCGTGGTCGCGCTGGTACTTGTGCCGGCATATTCCATCACCTGATACATCAAGTCGGCAAATTCCGCGCGCTGTTTTTTGTAGCCGGTCGTATTGACGTTGGCGATGTTATTGGACACCGCGTCGATCGATAGTTGTTGCGCCTTCATTCCCGTAGCTGCGGCGTATAACGAGCGAATCATACTGTCTCCTTGTTAGACTTTAATTACGGCGAGCTTGTTGATCGCGTCGGCGTTAATCTCGTTCATATGAGTATCCATTACCTTCTGGTACATACCGACAAGGCGATTTGTCTCAATCAGCGCGGTCATCTCGTTCACGGCGTTCACGTTGGATTTTTCCAGAAAACCCTGCGCCGTCAAAAACTGCCCTTCAGCCGCAATCGGCTCCGAATAGCCTTCCGCGTTTTTGAAATAGTTATGTCCCGTCTTTTCAAGCCATTTTGGATTGTCAAACTTGACGACTTGCAACGCGGCAATCTCCTCCTGTTCAAGCAGATTTTCCACGTTTTGCGCATAAAAAGTTCCTTCGGAGTTCAGCGCTATTTTGCGATCTACGGGCAGTTGAATTGGCCCGCCGCCCGAACTTAGCGCTCTGAAACCCTCTTTGGCGATCAGATAACCCTCTTCGTCTAGCTTAAACGCTCCGTCGCGGGTATAGCGAACGCCGTTTGGCGTTTCTACGACAAAAAACAGATTCGGATTTTGCAGCGCTACGTCCAGCGGATTATCCGTTTGCAGCATAGTTCCTATATCGTGATTGGTATATTCCTCCACAATCTGCGGGACGCGAGTCATAGCGCGGTTTAGATGTTGCGATCCCTCTCGCGTGTGATTGCGAATAGGCAAAATATCGTGAGTCTCTTTGTATAGCCGCATAAAATCGCCGATCGCCACGTCGTCGCGCTTGTAGCCTGTGGTATTGATATTTGCCAGATTGTTTGAGATAACGTCGAGGCGGTTAAACTGAGTAACCATTCCGCCAGTAGCGCTATAAAATCCCGTTTGCATTCTGCGCGTTCCTTTTAAGAGTAATCGCTAATGAGCAAATGCCGTTCCAATTTTACGATTATTTATCCCTTGTCGTCTGCCGTCGCTTGGCGCGGGCAGCGTTTATTTTGCGATAAAGTCAAACCTGTCGCGTGGTTTTCAGATAGCCGTTTTCGCTTAAATAGAGATAAAGTTCGGCAAGTACGTCTTGACGTTTATCTTCGGGAATAAGTTCCGAGCGCTCTATGCGCTTTTTCAGTTGCTTTTGCACGTCCGTAATATCATAGTCTATATCGTCAAGTATGTCCAGCAGGCTCGCCGACGGCTTAAGATCGCGTATATGGTAGCCTTCGTCGTCTATATCGACGACCGCCTCCGTAGGGTGCGAAAAGAGATTGTGGCGCATTCCCAGCGCCTCTTGATATGCGCCGACAAGAAAAAACGCCAAAAAGTAGTTGCGCTCAAACAGATCTACGTCGTGCAAAAACAGCGGACGCTTGGTCTTAAAGGTGATCTCGCCGTCGCTGTCGCAAGTGATGTCCCACAAACTAGCCGATCGCGTTGGTTTAGCGCCAAGCCGATCGAGCGGCATAATGGGAAACTCCTGTCCAAGCCCCCAATAATCGGGCATGCTCTGAAACAAGCTGAAATTGACCAGATACTTCTCTTGAATGCGCTGTTGGAGGCGATCTCGTTCGCTCAGATGCGCGGCGCTGTCCAGCGCCTTGCGGATAATCAGATGCACAAGCACTTCGCTGTTGGAGCGATCCTGCAGATCTATATAGCCCAGATCGAAAAGCGTTAGCAACGATTCCATATGATCAAGGCTGTCGTGCAGATATTCGGCGGCGTTTTTCTCGTTGATCGTCCGATAAAGATCGTAAAGCTCGCTGACCAGCGGCGGGTTGCCCTTTTCCTTGAGGTTTAGCGCTTTTTCGGTGTACTCCTGCGTGAATAGCTCCAAAACGGGCGCGACCAAAACGGCGTGGCTCGCGGCGATCAAACGCCCCGATTCGGTAAAAATATCCGGCTCCTCGACGCCCTTATTTTCGCAGATCGATTTGAGCAAAAATACGACGTCGTTGGCGACTTCCTGAAGCGAGTAAGAGGCGCTTTTGTTTTGCGCGTCCTGAGAATATTCCACCGCCAAACCGCCGCCCAAGTTGATGGCTCGCAGGTTGATCGCGCCCATTTTTCTGAGTTCGGCGTAGATGTTGCCGGCCTCTCTTAAAGCGCGTTTGAGCGGCGCGATGTCCTCCATTTGACTGCCGATATGAAAGTGGATCATCGTCAATCTATTTAATTGCCCCGCTTTTTTCAGCGCTGAAACGGCGCGTATCAGTTCGGCGCTTGTCAGCCCGAATTTGGCGTTTATGCCGCCGCTCTTGCCCCAGATACCCATTCCGGCGGTGTGAAGGCGAATGCGAATGCCGATTTTTGGCATAGGATCGCCCGTTTTTTGCTGCATATCTAAAATTGTTTCAAGTTCGCCGATCCCTTCGATCGTAAGCGTAACGTCGTGTCCCATCTCTTTGGCGATAAATCCGAGCGAGATCATCTCTTCGTCTTTGAAGCCGTTAACGGTGATCGGCGAATCTTCGCGGTTATACGCCATAGCCAGAATCAACTCCGCTTTACTGCCCGCTTCCAAGCCGTAGCCGTAATTTTCGCCTTTGTCTATTAAAATTTTTACAAAGCCCGGAAACTGGTTTACTTTAAGCGGAAAAACCGCCTGAAATCGCCCGCCGTATTTATACTCTTTTCGCGCCCTGTTAAACGCGCTGTACAATTTATGAATCTGCTTTTTTACAAGGTGCGGAAAGCGCAGCAGTAAAGGACCTCTGTAGCCGTCGGTGCGAATTTCGTTTACCATATCCAGTATAGACGGACGCGCCCCGCTATTAACGCATACTTTGCCGTTTTCAATGATAAAATTATCGCCGCCCCAGATGCTCAAGCCGTAATCGTTTAGCGCCTCTTTATACTTCATCGCCCGTTTCCTTTATCTTTCGCTTTACATCATTTGAAATGTTTGCAGACCTTTGCGCCCAAGCCGCCAAGAGCCGTCTTCAGCGCGAGCGGCAATATCTTCCAAAACGCTTAAAATCGTCTGTTCTTTAGGAGTAACCCCGTTTCTTAAAAGCGGCAGTATTTCCAAAACAATATCGTCAAAGCTCGCGTTTTTATTTTCTTTTTCTTTTCGGCGCAGATAACTGATTAAATAGTATTTTATCCGCAATTCGACGCTGATATGCGTCGTAAACTTACTATCTTTTTTAATATAAAATTTTTCGCTTTTATCGTCGTAATCAAAATTATCAATTAGCGCAGACGTTAAATCTGTATAATATTTTTTTAACAGATCAAGAAAGCCTAGTTCAAGTCCTTTAATAATCAATTCGTCGTTGATCTGCTCTAAAGTAGCGCCATTTTCCTTAGCGATTATGCCCTCTATCGTTTGCGTTACTATTTCAGTAATATTCATACCTAAGTTGGCTTTCATAAACGCTCTTGGGTTGCGTACCTTGCGAAAATTTATAATCAGTTGTCCCGAAAGCACGGTAAAAGGATTTTGCCGCTTTTTGAAGCTGGTTTGCCCATTTTTTTGCGAAATGGCGCCAATGTATTCAAATCCGCAACTTTCAGCGCTATTGATAATTAAATGCCAAAACTCTGGATCCTTATGAGCAAATACAAAAGAGAGCCAGCGGTCAAACTTCAATACGCGATACATCTCTTTAATGCTTTGTGAAATTAGTTCGTTGTATTCCTCTTTGCTCTTGTCGCGTTCCCCGCCCTCTATCGCTTCTTGAGCGTAATCTTCTTCAGTTACCTCTAAATCAAGCCAAGCGTTCCACATAACCGATAAATCCAGATACGGAATTTTTTTACCGTAAGGCGGATCGGTATAAATGTAATCGACGCTCTCGTTTCTTAAAAAACTTAAATCGGCGGCTGTTCCTTTAATAATTTGCGCGTTAGCAATAGCGTTTTCATTTATACGAACGCTTATCTCTCTTTTTGCTTCGCATACCTTTTTGTAACGCAATCTAAAGTATCGCATAATATCAATATCTTTTGGATCTGGCGCAATTCTATAACGATAATAACGCATTGCGCTTGCATCTCCCCCAAAACCAGTTCCCGCTTCTATAGCCGTACTTATATGGTATGTTAGATTTGCCCTCGTTATGACACCGGAAAACGCTAATAACAATGAGGCTTTTATGTTTTCATTTTTTTGTTTCAAAATAATAGATTTCAGTAAACCAAGTTGCGCCATTTGCTTGTCGCTAAAAAGCTGGTCGGTCGTTTCCACATCGGAACCTTTTGCTAAAGGCAAAACTTTGGTCCTGTTGTATTTTTTCAACGCCTTGTTGATTTCTTCTTTAGTTTTCGGTTCATTTTTCAGATATTCTTCTTGTACTTCGATAAAAGCGGCGGCAAAATCAGCAAAATTGACAGGAGCGATCAAACTTGTTACCAAAAAGACCGCCATTGGATTAAGGTCGATATTTATGCCTTTTCGTCCTGCCATCAACGCTTCGATAACAGTAACTCCGCTTCCACCGAAAGGATCAAGTACCAAGTCGCCCGGACGGCTGTAATTTTTGATATATGCTTGAACGATGTTCCACGACTGGCGCGTAAAATATCCGTGAACGCCAAAATGCCGTTTCGCGGCGCGTTTTTTTACCGATATTTCTTCGAGTAAAGGGCGGTTGAGATAGTCAAATTGCGTTTTGATTGTTTCTGGAATATAAGTTATATTTTTTCCGCTTTGAAAACTGTTAGGCGATAAATACGTTGATAGCAATTTCCAATGCTTTTCAATATCGGCAATCTCAAAATATATAATGGGTATGTTTGTGCCTGAAGTTCTGAAAAGCGAAAATTCCGCGCCGTTGCATAGGGAAAAATAAACAGCGCGTATTTCGGGGTGCGTTGCATAGCTATAAACCTGCGCCACGTTTTCGTCGTTTACAATTTTTTTGTTTGGCGCTTTTGCGTCTAAAACGCAGGCGTAGCAGTCGCCAATTCTTAAAAGATAATCGGGGATTATCGTAATTGGTATTTTTTTAGCGCTTCCGATCTTAAGGTACGAGTATCGCAATTGTTTACTGCGAATGATATTTTCCTGCGAATAGCCCAACTCTTTTAATATAGGCGCGATTATGACTTCGCGAACGCTATCTTCCTTAAAATCGCCGTTATCCGCGATCGCGTTAAAATCTAAAGCGCCGAATAGTTTTTCTTTGATATTTTCACTCATAAAAAACGCTCCAGCCAATCGTTTAGCCGCGGTTTATTCTCCGCGCCGTTTGACAGGTCTTTGATCCAGATCGCACCGCTTTTGCGCTCGTCCTCGCCTATTACCGCGCATATTTCAGCGTTCAGACGATCGGCGTTTTTCAGGTGGGCGCCAAGTTTTTTTGGCTCGTATTCTACAAAAGTTTTAACCTTTTTGCGCAGCCTCGACGCATAGGAAAAAATATCGCCGATCGCCTCCTTGTCTATCGCGCCGATATAAACGCCTTCTCGTTTGTCGTGCGGCAAAGCAATCAGATCGTATATCCTCTGAACTCCAAGCGCGAAGCCGATCGCGTAGGTTGGTTTGCCGCCTAGTTGCTCGACTAGCTTATCGTATCTGCCGCCGCCCGCTATCGCGCTTTGCGATCCAATCTCGGCGCTGATAAACTCAAACGCGGTTTTATTGTAATAGTCAAGCCCGCGCACCAATTTTTTGTTATGCGAAAACAAAACTTTGTTTCGCGTTAAAATATCTTGCAACGCGCCAAAATCTTCTCTGCACTCTTTGCATAAAAAATCGGCGATCGGCGGCGCGTCAAGATATATCTTTTGGCAGGTTTCATTTTTGCAGTCAAGCGTTCTGATAGGATTAACCTCTTTACGCTTTTTGCAGTCGTCGCATAGATCGTTTTGCCTATTCAGAAACGCGCTTAGTTTTTCACGATAAAGAGGTATGCAGCGCTCGCAGCCAAGCGAGTTGATCTCCAGACGATACGTAACGTTAAGCTCGTCGAAAATATCGCGGGCAAGCAGGATAATCGCCGCGTCCTCGTAAACGCTTTTTTCGCCGAAACTCTCGACGCCGACTTGGTGAAATTGTCTCAATCTGCCCTTTTGCGGTCTTTCGTAGCGAAACATGGGTCCGCGATAAAAAAATCTATTAACGCCGTTTGCGCGATCTAGTTTTTTTTCTATAAAAGCGCGCGCCACGCCCGCTGTTCCTTCGGGACGTAAACAGACGTTCAGTCCGCCCTTATCGACAAACTCGTACATCTCCTTACCGACAATATCCGAACTCTCTCCAACCGATCGGCGAAACAACGCCGTTTCCTCTAAAATAGGCGAGTCGATCAGATTAAATCCGTGCCGTTTCGCGCAGGCGATCGCGGTATTTAATATATATTCGTATTTCGGCGCGTCGTCGATAATGTCTTTCATGCCTCTAAGCGCCGTAATCATCGATCAACTCCTTGATATTTTCCGTGATTTTTTCGATCGGCAACACCGCGTCGATCGGCACGAGAGGAACGTTTAATAATTCCGCCGCGTCCTTGAGCCGCTCCTGAATGGCAAGGAGCGCGTCCGCGCCTTGTTTTTCGATCTCGTCGGGCTTTTGCCGCGCCATTCTGGTCTGCAACGTTTGCGCGTTAAGTTCCAGCAAGATCGCCAAATCGGGAACGATCTGGCGCGCCGCCAGCAAGTTCAAAGCCTTCAGATCCTCTTTCGGCGCGTAGTCCCAAGCGTACGCTACGCCCGAAATCAAGCTGCGATCGGAGACGATCAGTTTGCCTTCGTTTGCCGCTAAGACGCGCTCCGCGTGTTCGGCGCGATCGGCTAGGAACAAAAACATTCTGCACAGCGCGCCCATTTTACCGCCTAGCGCTATGTCTCTGATCTTCTCGCCAACCTCCGTGCCGCCGGGTTCGCGCGTAAACGCCGCCTCTTTGTAAATTTTTTTCAGCTCGATAATCTGCGCGCTTTTGCCCGCGAAATCTACGCCCTCGATCGCCACAAACATTCAGACGCTTTTCGTTTGAATATATTTCGCCGCGCCGATCGGCACGAGATGATCAATCGGTCCCCCGTGTCGCATGATCGATCGCACCGCGGAGGCGCTGATAAAGGCGTATTTCAACGCGGGCATCAGATATATGGTCTCGATATTTGGATCAAGGCTTTCATTGGCGTAGCCCATTTGCAACTCGTATTCAAAATCGCTCACGGCGCGAAGCCCGCGCACCAGCACGCGGACGTTCTGCTCTTTGGCAAAGCGCACCAAAAGCGTCTCAAAGGGCAAAACCCGTGCGTTTTTTACCTCGGCTACGGCTAAAGAGACCATAGCCACGCGATCGTCCAGAGAGAACGCGGGGCTTTTATCCGCGCTTTTCGAGACCGCGACAATCACCTCGTCAAACAGCGACGCGGCTCGGTGGATAACGTCCAGATGCCCGTTGGTAATCGGATCGAACGAACCCGGATATATAGCCCGTTTTTTCAATACAATCGCCTTCAAAGCGTAATAAAGGCGCGAGTATAACACAAAACTTTGGCGCGCGACTTGACGGGAGCGGCGCGCTTTCGCAAATCGCTTTTCGATAAACTTGCGCGATTATTTAATTCGGAAGGCGGCGTTTGCGCGGTTTGCTCTCTTTGCTAAAGCCCTTTGCGTTTTTCTGTCTGATTTTCTTTGCCCTTTTTGCGGGTTTAAGAGTCGCATTCGCGGTTTTTTACGCGCCTGAAGCGATAAACGTTAACGATCTTTGTACGGCGCTTTTGATCGGCGCGAGAATGGATTCTATTGTTATTTGCGCGTTGTCGCTGCCCGTCGTTGTATGGACTATTGCGTCTAACTGCAAGCCGCAAATCGTTAGCCGATTGTATTTTGCTTTTTGCGCATTTTTATTAACTTTTTTTGAGGTTATATCGGCAGGGTTTCTAGATCAATACGGCCTACGCCCAAATCATCTGTTTTTTGATTATCTGGATCACCCCAAAGAGATATTTTATATGCTGATTTTTGGCTATCCGATCTTGACGTTGATCGGCATTTTATTAACCATATTAGCGGCGTTTACGGGTTATAAAATAGGCTCGATTAAAGCCCGCGCCGCGCCGCTTAAAATCCGCCTGATCGCAACGCCGATCGCAATCGTCGTCTTGTCGATCGGCGCTCGCTCCAGTTTTGGCATATCGGCGGCAAATCTCGGCGTTACGATGTTTGGAGCTTCGCAAACGCTTAACGAGATCGCCTCCAACGGAACATACTCCGCGCTGTACTCGCTCTATCAGCTCGACAAAGAGGTTGATCTAAGCGAATATGGAGCGATGGACGACGAAGAGATCTTAGCTCGGACGGGCTTTGGCGCTCGGACGTTTAGCGGCACAACGCCGTCCGATCCGCCAAATATCGTTATCGTCATTTGGGAGAGCATGGGCGCGGAATTTATAGGCGCTTTGGGCGGTCTGCCGCTAACGCCGAATTTCGATAATCTTGCCAAAGAGGGTACGCTGTTAACCAATATGTACGCGACGGGAACGCGGACGAGCCGAGGTATCGAGGCGATTTTGGCGGGGTTTCTGCCGATTGTCGGCGCGCCCGTTGTAAAACTGCCAAAATCGCAAAACGATTTCTGGACGATCGCAAACCACCTAAAACCGCTGGGCTACAACTGCGAGTTTTTATACGGCGGCGACGCTAACTTTGACAATATGAGCCGTTTTTTAGGCGGCAACGGCTTCGCGATCCGCTCCTATTTCGCGCGCGGCGAAGGTTACGACGGCAGATGGGGCAGCGACGATCTGGCGGTTTTTATGGCGGCAAACCGCGAGTTCGCAAAAGCCGACGCGCCGTTTTGCGCCGTTATTTTGACGCTCTCGTCTCATCTGCCGTTCGACTATCCAAACGGCGTTGTCGCGCCGTATAACTCCCCCGCCGCCACGCGGGAAAACGCGGCGTTGTTCGCGGATTACGCGCTTGGCGAGTTTTTCAAAGCGGCGAAACGAGAGCCGTATTATCAAAATTCGATTTTTTTGATCGTCGCCGATCACACTATTCAGGTGCGCGGCGGCGATCCCTTTGCGCCGCTTGAAAAATATCGTATCCCCGCGCTCTTTCTGGGCAGAGGGGTTAGCGCGGCGAAAAACGAAACGATCGCCTCTCAGGTCGATCTGCCGCCCACGCTAATCGCGCTGATTGGCGACGATCGTCCGCGACCGCCGATCGGGCGCGATCTGTTTGCCGCCTCCGACGAAAAGGGCGAAGCCGTTATGCAGGCCGGCTCCGCTTTTGCCTATCTCGCGGGCGATACGATAACGATTTTGCGCAGGGGCGGTTTTGAGACGCAGGCGAGGGTTGACGAGAACGGATCGTACAGCCTAAGGAGGGACTTTGCGCTTGGCGAAGACGGCGAATACATCGGCGCTTTGGAGGACGCAAACGCGACAGAGGGGCGAACAATCGACGACGAGCTTGCCCGCGACGCGCTGGCAAGGCTGTTGCTGTCCAATCTGCTTTACCAAAAGCGCCTTCACAGCGCGCGGATCGTACAATAACGCTATGAATGCCCGTCTAGCGCTGTTTGCAAAAGCCAACCTGGTTTTCATCTCGGTTCTATTTTGCGCGTTTTTACTGCTCGCAAACGGATTTGACGCGGCTTCGCTGATCGTCTCGACGCTGGCGGCGCTATCGACGGCGCTGATGTTTTTTGTCGTACTATGGCTCGTTTGCGCGCTGTTCGGCGCGTTTCGCCGCGCGGGATTTATGATCGC
Organism: Helicobacteraceae bacterium; assembly: GCA_031268655.1. GTDB lineage: Bacteria > Campylobacterota > Campylobacteria > Campylobacterales > SZUA-545 > JAIRNH01. The sequence continues at coordinate 11,527 of JAIRWX010000006.1, forward strand.
CGCGACGCTGTTTGCGATCTTCGAGCTTTTGCTGATCGTAGATTTTTTTATATATCGTCTTTATTATACGCATATCGACGCTATGATTTTGAACATAGTCTTTTCGCCCGCCGCGTTAAACAATATCGATCTGGGCGTTTATCCATATATCATATTTGCCGTTCTAGCGCTGTTGATCGCGGCTTTTCAATATCTTCTTTATTGCGTTATACCCTATGATAATAAAGCCAGAAAGATCAATAGACGGATCAATATATTTTTAATCCCGCTTTTTGTTTTGCTGATCGTTTCAGACAAGTTGATCGTTGGTTTTGCGGGTTTGTATTCGCGCACGGAGATTTTGGATAAGCTGCGCGTTATTCCTTACTATCAACCGCTTAGTTTTACGAGGTTTGCTAACAAGTATTTTGGCGTGGAGCCGTCGCCAAGACCGATCGCTCTTATCGGGGAAAACGCAAACTCGCAGCTTGATTATCCAAAAAATCCGTTGCGTTTTGACGAGAACTATGACGCGAGCAACATTATGGTTATTATGCTGGACGCGGTAAGATGGGATATGATCGACGAGGAGAGCGCGCCCGCTATAAACGCGCTAAAGCGAGAATCGATCGTTTTTAACAACCATTTCAGCGGCGGCAACGCGACGAGATTTGGCGTATTTTCGCTATTTTACGGACTTAACGCGCCCTATTGGTTTGCGTTTTTGAGTAGCCAGCGAAACAGCCTGTTGTTTGACGCTCTGGCATATCGCGGTTTTGATATTCGGATATTTGCCGCGAGCGATCTGAATTGGCCCGAGTTTCGCCGCACTGTTTTCGCCTCGATCAACGACAAAATCATAGACAATTTTGAAGGTCCTCCATATCAAAGGGATTATCAGGCGAACGAAGAGGTTTTAAGGTGGCTTGATCAAAATCTTACCGAGCCGTTTTTTGCTTTTATTTTTTACGACGCGCCGCACCAATTTAGCTATCCGCAAACGCATAGCAAATTTAAGCCAGACGGCGAAGGCGATAAAAATTATCTCACGCTTGGCGCTAGCCAGCGCGATATACTATTTAATCAATATAAAAACGCGATCTATTACGACGATTTTCTGATCGCGCAGATTATTGCAAGGCTAAAGACAAGCGGCGCGTTTGAGCGCACAAAAATTATTATCGCCGCCGATCACGGCGAAGAGTTTTATGAAAGCGGCGGCTTCGGACATAATCACGCCTTTAGCGTTCAGCAGACAAAGCCTCTGTTTTTTATGCGCCTGCCTAATCAAGAGCCGCGAACGATTAACGATCTAACCAGCCACGTCGATTTTGTTCCTACCGCTATGCGTTGGCTGGGCGTTCAAAATTCGACGGACGATTACGCGAATGGCGACGATCTGTTTCACCCAAAACAGCGGCGCGAATATGCGGTGATCGGCGCTTGGAATTTTAACGCTATCGTAGAAAATAATCAAACGCTTGTTTTCTCCGCGCACCCCGATCCTATAAACGGCGTTCGCGTTTTTGATACGGATAGCTACAAGCCGTTGCCAAATTCGGCGCTAGGCGATCACAGCCAAGGCGTTTTGCGCGTAATGAACGAAAACAGAAAGTTTTATAAGTAGATGAGATTTTTTCATCTTGTTAATGTACGTTGGTATAACGCGACGGCGTGGTATGCGTTAAATCTTTGCAGGTTGCTGCAAAAAGCCGGATTTGAAACGGTCGCGGGCGTGTTGCCCGACACAAAAACGGCGCAAACGGCTAGGGCGATGGGCATAAGAACCTACGAGGATAAGTTTAACGCCGTAAACCCGATCGGCGCGGCGATTCGTCTTAACGCTTTTTTGCGCGATTTCGCGCCCGACGTTGTAACGGCGCATAGAGGGGAGTTTTTCTGGTTTTTGGCGCTTAAGCGTTTTTTTGGCGCGCGCTGGAAACTTTTGCGCGTTCGTGGCGATCGGCGCGTAACAAAAGCAAGCGCTATTAACCGCTTTTTACACAACAGGTGCGCCGATCATATTATCGTAAGCGGCGAATGGATTAAAGCCAGTCTGATCGATCGCTTGAAAACGCAAAGCGACAAAATCAGCGTGATTTACGGCGGCGTGGATACGCAAAAATTTGCTTTTGATAAATCGGGCAGGGAGCGCGTAAGAAACGAGTTTGGCTTTGCAAAAGAGGATATAGTCGTCGGGCTGGTTGGACGATACGGCGAGGTTAAAGGGCATAAATACCTGATCGACGCGCTGGCTATATTGCGACAAAGCGACAAACGCTATAAACTGCTATTGGTTACCGATAGCGCCGATCTGAATATCGCCGATCTGCAAAGCTATATCGACGATCGCGGGTTGAAAGCGGCTGCTTTTATAACCGGTTTTCGCGCCGATATTACCGCCTGCGTTAGCGCTTTTGATATAGGCGCGATCGCTTCGTTAGGCAGCGAAGCTATATGCCGCGCCGCGTTTGAAATAATGGCGATTGGCGTTCCTCTTATCGCCACGGCGGTCGGAACGTTGCCGGAAATTATTTCAAGTCTTGCGCCGCCGAATAACGCGGCGGCGCTTGCCGATAAGATCAAAAACCGCGACGGCGGTATCCGCATTTTTAGCGACGAAGCGTTTTTAAGCTCGTATTTGGAGATTGTTAAATGATTGAAAAAACGCTTTTGAGCGTCGCGGTTATTACCTTTAACGAGGAAGAAAATCTAGCGCGAACGCTAAAGGCGGTTAAACCTCTTGCGGACGAAATTATTGTAGTGGATTCGCATTCGACCGATCGCACAAGAGAGATCGCGTTGAATTATGGCGCGAAAGTTTTTGACGAGGATTGGAAGGGGCATATAGCGCAAAAAAACTCGGCGCTGGAAAAATGCGTAGGCAAATGGATATTTTCAATCGATGCGGACGAGGTCTTAAGCGCCGAACTTGCTAAGGCTATCGCGCAAGCGATCGCTGGCGAAAACGCGGAAGGTTTTATAATAAGCCGCAAAAGCGTATATCTTGGCAAAACGTTAAATTATATGTGGCGACCCGATCGCCATTTACGGCTTGTAAAACGCGACGCAAAACCGCGCTGGAGCGGTTATAATCCGCACGATATATTAACAATCGAGGGCAAAACGGCGCCGCTGAAAGGCGACCTGATTCACTATTCGTATAAAGACCTGAGCGATCATTGGCGTCGGTTAATAGTATATGCGCGTTTAGCGGCTGAATCCTACGCGCAAAAAGGCAGACGCTTTTCGCTGTTTAGATTACTTTTTAATCCGCTTTGGGGTATAATAAAAACTTATATTTTTCGCTTGGGTTTTCTCGATGGCATACAGGGTTTGTTAGCGGCTTTTAGCAAGGGGGTTTATATCTTTTTGAAATACGCCTTTTTGTTTGAACTGCAACTTGCGAGCAAAAAAACGTCCGACAAGAATAAAGACGCAAAAAGATCGAATAATGGTTATCGTAAGGAGAGCGCTTGACGCTCGTTTCAATTATAATTCCCACCTATAAGCGCCAGAATCTTTTGCAAAGAGCGATCAAATCGGCGTTAAGTCAAACATATAAAAATATTGAAGTTCTGGTATGCGACGACGAGAAAAGCGCCGCAACAAAAGCGATTGCAGAATCGATCGCAAAAAATGACAATCGCCTGCGTTACCTTGAGAACGTTAGAACAAAAGGGGTAAGCGGCGCTAGAAATACCGGAATTTACGCCGCCAAGGGGGAGTATTGCATCTTTTTGGACGACGACGACGAGATGCTATTCGACGCAATCGAAGCGCTCGCAAATAACGTTCCTGAAGAGGCTGCGTTTGGCTGCGGCTGGCGAAATTTCTGCGATCGAAACGGCAAAACAGAGATTCACAAACATATCGCCGAAATAGATTTTGATTTTTTGGTAAAGCGCGGATCGTGCGCGTCCGGTCCCGCTATGTTTGTTCAAACATCGCGCCTTAAGACGATCGGCGGTTTTGACGAAGCTGTCTCGGTAACCGAGGACTACGATTTGAGTCTGCGTTTGACTAAACGTTTCGGCGCGGCGATAGAGATCGAAAAAGTTACGATAAATTATTATATACACGACGGTGACAGATTGAGCGCGAACGGACTTAAGCTCTATAAAGGCAAGCGATCTATCATTCTTAAACACGGTAAAGACTTCGGTAAGAGAGCAAGAGCGTTATACCTCTACCGAACGCGAAGAAACTACTATGGAATCAATCCGAGAAGAGCTTTTGCCTGGTTGCCGCTAGGCAAAGCTATCGACGAACTTCGCCGCTATATTAAACGCAAATACTTCAGCCGCAAAAACAAATGAACGACGCGCCGCTCGTTTCAATTATAATTCCCACCTATAAGCGCCAGAATCTTTTGCAAAGAGCGGTCAAATCGGCGTTAAGTCAAACATATAAAAATATTGAAGTTCTGATATGCGACGACGAGAAAAGCGCCGCAACAAAAGCGATTGCAGAATCGATCGCAAAAAATGACAATCGCCTGCGTTACCTTGAAAACGTTAGAATAAAAGGCGCGTGCGGCGCCAGGAATACCGGAATTTATGCGGCGCAAGGAGAAATTGTCGCGCTGTTTGACGATGACGACGAGATATTAAGCGGCGCGATAGAATCGTTTATAAATCTCGATCTGTACGGGCGCGCTTTTGCCTACGCTTGGCACAACAGAATCTACGAAAACGGCAAAATAAAACTTTCTAATAATCCTTCTGATATTGATTATGAAAAATTGGCAAAAGCGGGACAAAATATCGCAAACTCTATGCTATGCGTCGCCAGAGGAAATCTTGTAGCGATCGGCGGCTTTGACGAAACGTTAAGCGCCTGCCAGGATTACGATCTCTGCCTTAGACTTACAAAGCGCTTTGGAAGCGCCGTTCTTGCGCCAAACGCGCTATTTAACTACTATTCGGCAAAAAGTTACGAGCGAATATCCAACAGCGCGGATAAAAAATATCGCGGCATGCGCAAGATCGCCTTAAAACACTCCCGCGAGTTTCCTAAACAATATCGCGCAAAATATCTGTACAAAGTCCGTAAATACCTCTACGGAGCTCATTTGGGACGCGCCTTTGCATGGTTGCCGCTAAAAGAGGCGCTAAAAGAGCTAAAACATTTCATTAAACACAAAATCAAAAGCGCCGTTTAATGAACATTCTGTATATATCATGCAAAAAGAGTTGGGGCGGCGTAGCAAGCTGGATGGTAAAAACCGCTGAAGCTTTGGAACAAAGAGGACATAAAGTATTTATTCTCTCGGCGCGCCATTCGTTTTTTACGCAAAACGCGCCTAAAAGTTTGCGTTTGATCCCTTGGAATTTCGGCGTCGATTACAGCCTAGTTACAATTTTTTATATAATTTATTTAATAAAAAAACACCGCGTTAATATCGTGGTTACAAATATCGAAAAAGAGATCGCGTGCGGAGGAATCGCCGCAAAAATTTGCGACGTTCCAAACATTCGCCGCGTCGGGCGGCACGATGATTTCAACGACGCTAAACCCAAAATCCGTTTCAGACACGAACGTTTCGTTACGACAAGCGTCGCCCCGTGCGGCGCCGTTTGGCGCGAGGCGCTTTCGCATTCGCCGTGGTTGAGCGATTACCCTTTTACTACGATCTACAACGGACGCGATCCCGTCCGATCTGATTCCAAATCCGTCGCCGCTTTGCGCGAGTCGTGGGGAATCGACAAGACGACGATTGCGATAGGAACGACCTCGCGGCTTAACGGCGAAAAAAGAATCGATCTGATCATCGGCGCGTATGTCGCCGCTTTGCCCAAAATTCGCGCCCCTTCGGCGCTTGTTATATGCGGAAGCGGCAAAATGGAGACGAGTCTAAAAGCGTTTTGCGCCTCTTTGGGCGCGGCAAATCATATTTATTTTGTCGGCTTTACGACAAATCCTCAGCTTGCGGCTTCGGCTTACGATATCGCTTTAAGCGCCGCGGATAATGAAGGTTTTCCTAACTCGGTAGTGGAGTATATGGCGCAGGGTTGCGCTACAATCGCCGTCGATACGGGAGGGGTAAAAGAGATTGTAATCGATCGCGAGAATGGTCTTCTGATAGACAAAGGGGATGAAAAAGCGTTGACGGATAAAATCATTATGCTTGCAAACGATGCGGCGCTGCGAAAAAAACTTGGTAAAGCGGCGCAAAAGCGCGTAATGGAAAGTTTTAGCGAGGCGACGATGATCGATCGGTTTGAAGCCTTTTATCAGGAAGCGGCTACGGCAAGCAGGAGTAAAAAATCTCCGCAAAAACGCGATTAACATTCAGCAGGGAAATAGATAATGACGATACAAAAACCGTCGCCAAAAAAATCGATTGAAATCGCCGCGATCGCTACGGCGACTACGATTTTTTGTATATTTCAAGCCGTAGGCGTAGGGCTGCCTATTATTGAACGAATTATCGCAAGCATAGCGTTAATATGGTTTGCAAGATATTATAAGATCGTCGCGATCGCGATCTTTATTGTTTTTGTCGTTCCGCTGTTTTATCTTCCGGCGGGTTTTGAATACGGCGCGCCTACGTCCGGTTATATAGCGGCGGTTTTTGAAACCAATCCTAACGAAACCGCCGAGTTTTTATCCATCTTGCCGATTCGCAACTTTTTCTATCCGGCGGCGCTGCTCGCGGTTCTTGCTTACGCGCTCTTTTGGCGGCGGCTGTACCCCCCCCCCCCCCCCCCCAACGGACAAGTAAGCGGGCATGCGAAAACAGCCGCGCTTATCGTAATAATTATCACGCTGTTTTTTAGCTCGATACCATATAGGTTTTATCGGGCGATCTATAAAAGTTATGTCGCGTACGCCGATCTAATCGCCAAAGCCGAAGCTACCCCAATAAAAAAGTATGAAATCATAAAACGCGCCGACGCCGCAAATAAAGATATTCGCATCGTCGTTATAGGCGAAAGCGTTCGCAAGGATTATTTAAGCGTTTATGGTTATCCGCATCAAACCACGCCGTTTTTAGATAACGCCAACGGCGTATTTATCGACAAAATGATCGCCGCCGGTCCAAGCACAATGGCGTCGCTTTCGCGAATGCTTACCGCTAAAGAAAACGGACAGATCGACTGGTCGCGTACAATCGTAACGCTTGGCTCTCAAATAGGGTATGAAACCTATTGGATTTCCAACTCAGGCTTTGCAGGTAAGACGGCTACCGCGGTTTCGCTGATCGCTTCGAGAAGCGATCGTTCGATATTTCTAAATACGGCGGGAAGCGTTAATTCAGGCGCGGTTGACGACTTTGCGGCGCTGGGAAAATTCGACGAGATATTGCAAACGCCCGCACAAACTCCAAAGCTGGTATTTATACACATGGCGGGTTCACATTCGGAGGCTTGCAACAGGCTTTACGGCTTTCCAAACAGATTTAACTTACCATACGGCGAAGAGCATAACTGCTATCTCGCTACGATAGATAAACTAGATAGTTTTATTAAAGCCCTGATCGATCAAACAAAGCGGCAAAAATTAAGCTGGTCGCTTATCTACTTTTCCGATCACGGACAAGAACACTACGGCGATAAAAAACAAATTGGATTAAGACATGGCGGCAGGGCAAAACAGAGCTATGAAGTTCCCCTGTTTTTGCTGGACGACAACGCGACCGAGCATATAGTAATCAAACGGCAAATCAGCGGACTGCATCTAATCGATCTCGTAGCCTCGTGGCTTGGGGCGGAGACCGACAGAACAGATTCGCGTTATACCTTTACGGATTTCCTCGAGGATAGCGCTATCGATACCTCTAACGGCGCTTTTGACAATCTAAAGGACGATCCCGCGCTTTATTAGCTTACGGCTATAATCCGTCGATGAAAATTTTATGTATTCAACTTCGGCAGATGGGCGACGCGGTAACGACCACGCCAGCCGTTAGACAACTGCGCGCGCTTTATCCGCAGGCGGAGATTGTTTTTATGAGCGAAAAGCTGGGCGCGAATGTTTATCAAAACAGTCCGCGTATATCGCGGCTGTGGATTGTCCCGCGCAAATTTTCCGCTTGGGCGTTTGTTAAGCTGCTTTGGCGGGTTTACCGCGAGCGTTTTGATATAACTATCGATTTTTTTTCCAATTCAAAAAGCGCTCAGATTGCCTTTGCAAGCCGCGCTAAAAAGCGCATAGGCTTTGACTTTCGTTTTCGCCGCTACGCATATACGCGCCGCATAAATATTGACGGCGTAACGGAGTATGCGCCAAGATCGAAAAATCGCCTGATCGAATCGCTTGGCGGCGATATAAACGACGATAAAATCGAGTTTTTTATCGATCCCTCGGCGCAAAAAGCGGCGAAAGAGTTTACGGATAAATACGATTTTGGCGATAATACAATCGCCTTTTGCGTCGTATCGCGGCGCAAATATAAACTGCTCGATCCAGCGTTCTGGGCGGAGGTTGGCGACGCGCTGATCGCGGCGGGATATAAGCTGTGGTTTGTTTACGGACCGAACGAGAAACCGACGGCGAGCGCCGTTTTTGAGCGCTTAACAAGACAAGAGGGCGCGATAATCGATTACAATATGCTCAACGTTCAGGAGCTAAGAGCCATATTGGAGCGCTGCGCTCTCTACGCGGGCAACGACGGAGGAAGCAAGCATTTAAGCGTCGCGGCGGGGATCGCAAGCGTTACGGTTTTCTCGGTTGTTCGCGCCGAAGATTGGACGCAAACAGGCGACGTCGCTTTCCAAATTGAAGACGGCGTTCAGCCGCAAGCCGTGATCGCCGCTTGTTTATCTATTTTGCGCAAAAAGAGAGGACAAAATAGTGAAGGTCGAAGTTAGCAACGGCGAAATCATAGATAAATTAACCATTTTGGTTATCAAGTCCGAGCGCATAAAAGACGCAAATAAACGCGCAAATACGCAAAAAGAGTTAGCCCTATTAAAACAGGCGAGCGAAAATATTATTTCGCAAAACGATCCGCTCTATTTGGAGCTGTTAAGAATTAACGCCGAGCTTTGGGAGATTGAAGATCAGATACGCGAATGCGAGCGGCGAAAAGATTTTGGCGATCGTTTCATACAACTAGCGCGATCGGTCTATATAAAGAACGATCGCAGAGCCGAAGTGAAAAAGCTAATCAATTTGCAAACAAACTCCAATCTGATCGAGGAGAAAAGTTATGAAACCTATTAACGCGTCGCTTGCGCGGCAAGCCGCCCCATAGTTACGCTTTGAAATCCGTATCTTTCATTAAGTTCTCGATAATAGCAACATAATTTTTCCAGCGCGCCGAGCTTTTCGTCCGTAAAGCGCCCAAACTCGTGCGGGTGCCACCATATATGATAAATCAAGCCGTTTTTTGCGGCGTAAAGCATATGTTTTTTGATGCGCTCGATGCGCGCCAAAACGCCTATTGGCGCTCTTTGCGATTTTATATTCGGTCGCCAGTGTTCGCTACCCCAAACATTGATAATCAGATCGTCAAAAAGATCGCTTATCGGATATGCGCGGTCGTTAAAAAGCGGAATATATCGATCGATATTGCGCAACGTTTTACTACGCTTATAGCGATCCGCGCCGCGATAGCAGATAATATTAAACTCTTTGCAAACGCTCAGATAATCTCGATTGCATTGATTTCTGGGAAAAATTATCGTTCGAAACTCTATATGTTTTTCATTCGCGATCTTGATCGCCTCGCTTAGATCGGCGCGAAAACTTTCTATCGTCTGTCCCTCCGCGAGCGCGTTATAGTGCGAAAGCGTATGCGTGGCGATCTCGTGATTATCTCTCTGCTTTATGTCGTTAATAATTTCGGGCGCGAAATGGTAGCGATTGTCGGTGAAATTGTTTATATTTTCTATGTAGCATCCGTAAGGAGAAATGTTTTGGTTTGCGTAATTTGGCGTAAACGCGGGAATATGAGACAACATTTCCTCTCTGTTTTTCAGAAACAAAAATCCTACAGCCGCTACCGTCGCGCCGATAGCGTATTTATCAAAAATATCAAGCGTTTTCGGCATAGCGCTATGCACGTCCAAAATAGCGTCGCCGTAGCTTTCGATTGTTCGGTTCTCCCGCACGCCCCACATCAGCTCGAAGTCAAGCGAAATAATAAAATGTCCGTTCATCTAAATTCCTTTATCGTTATTTATATCTTTTGCCGTTATCGAAAGATAAAGTTTCATATATTCGCTCGTCATATTTTCGGACGAAAATAGATATGACTTTTCTTTTGCCGCCGACACGATAGCGCTTAAATCGGCTTTAAGCGCTTTTTCTATCGCCGTTTTTATCGCCCCAGCGTCTTTTGGCGGAACGAGAAAACCGGTTATATTATGCGCGATTAGATCGGGTATGCCGCCTACGTCGGAGGCGATAATGGGAACTTCCAAGCGCATCGCGTCGATAAGCGTCGAACCCAGCCCCTCTTGCAGGGAGGGAAAAACAAAAAGATCGAACGCCGCGATATAGTCGGCGACGTTGTTTTTGAAACCGAGAAAATATACGTTATTCAATCCTTCCGCGCTTTGCTTTAATTTCGCTTCGTCCTCGCCCTCTCCGAGAAAAACGAACGCCAAATCATCGCGTTTTAGCATACGCGCCGCGTCGATAAGATAGCGCTGTCCCTTATATTCCGCCAATGCGCCGATTGAGCCGATTATTGTTTTGCCCGCAAACGCTTTTCGTATCTCCTCGCATTTTTGCGAATTTGGCGCAACATCGCAGGCGGCGCTTAAAATTACCGATACGTTTAGCGATGGATCGTATGATAGTAAGATTTCTTTGATCGCCTTTGAGATTGCCGCGACGGCACTCGCTTTTTTATATACGACTCTCGTTTTTGGCTTAAGCGCGTTTAACACGCGGCGCGTGATAATATACGGCGTTTTTCTCAATATATTTTCGATCCATGCCCAACGCGCCGCTTTTGCCTCGTGGGCGTGCAGCAGATCGCTTTTAATCGCGCCGATGTGTCCGCTGAAAAAATAGTTCGCGAAATACAATTCCAGCGATTTTATATCTCTCAAACGCTCGATTAAAGGCGAATCTTTGCGGCAAACAAGCGTCTGTTTTATATCCATTTTTGCAAGCTCTCTGATTAGCAGTTCCGTTTGCCTTTCGCCGCCGCGAAATCCGCGAGCTAAATTGATATGTGCGATACGCATTAGCCGTCCGTTAGTTTATATAACGCTTCCATTACCATTTGCGGCGTTATATTATTAAGGCAGTTTGTATGCCCAAGCGGACAAACTCGCTCAAAGCATGGCGAGCAGGGCAGGTTGAGCGAAACAATCGTTTTTTTATCGGTCAGCGGCGGCGTGTAATCTGGAGTGGACGAGCCGTAAATTGCCGTTATTTTTACGCCCGTAGCCGCTCCGATATGCATAAGTCCGCTATCGTTGCAAATCGCCGTTTGCGCCAAAGATATTAAGTCGATCGCGTCGGTTAGCGTCGTTTTGCCGCATAGATCGACCGCTTGCGAAGCGATCGCGGTTATTTTCGCGCTTATCGCCCGATCGTTAGACGATCCGAATATCCAAACGGCGTAGTTATCCGCGATTAACCTATTGGCAAGATCGCCGAAGTTTTCCGCCGACCAGCGCTTTGCTTCGCCGTACTCCGCGCCGACAAACAGCGCCGCGATCGGCTTTGCCGCGTTTAGCTTAAGCTTTTTTAACAATTTTTCTCGGTTGTTTTGATCGACCGACAGCGCGGGAAATTGCGGCGCGGCGGTTATATCGTCTAGCGCCAGATATTTTTCTATCATCGTCGGCTTTTTGCTATGCGTTTTTTTTATATCGTTTATAACGCCAAAACGCATTTCTCCAAGCAGTCCGCTGCGAATTGGAATATGCGCGAAAAAGGGGATCAAAGCCGATTTGAACGTGGTCGGCATAACGATAGCGCGATCGTAACGTTCCGATCGCAGTTTTTTGCCCAACGTATAGCGTTTTTTAAGTCCAAACTCCCCATGTTTTATATCCAAAAGGATCGTCTTTCGTACCTCGCTCATTCGCCCGCAAATATCCAGCGCCCATTTTGGCGCTACAACGTCGATGATCGCGCTAACGCCGTAGCGGGTTTGTAGCGCTTTGAACAGCGTTTGCGCTATTACCATATCGCCGATCCAGCTCGGCGCGACGATCAAAAGTTTCACGCGATTGACTTAGCCGTAATCGCTTCGCCGCGCGAAATATCTTTAGCGGCGAATGAATGCAAAACGCGGGGCAGCTCTTTGGGCGCTAATCCGTATCCCGGGCGGATAACCCGCGTATTGTCGCGCATAAAAGGCTCGCCTTTTTTTATATCTTTGATCGCGTAAATCGATCGACGGAAAATCCTGTTTCTCGTCTCGCCTTCGGCGCGTTTAATTCCTTCCGCGCCCAACGTTTTCCACGCCTCGATAGCCGCTCGTTTCAGATCGCTTAACGCCGACGGATCGATGGAAAACGCGCTATCGGGCGAAGCAAGACTGCGATCGGGCGTGAAATGTTTCTCAATCAACGTCGCGCCCAGCGCCACGCCGGTAACCGCCGCGCTCAAGCCAAGCGTATGATCCGATAGCCCAACTTCGGTATCGAAGCGTTTTTTAAGATAGGCGATTGTCCGCGTATTCGCCGCCTCGATCGGCGCGGGATATTCGCTGACGCAGTGTAGGAGGGCGATCTGCGTCGCGCCGTTTGACCGCGCGATCTCCAACGCCTCGCCGATCTCCTCTTCGCTGGACGCTCCCGTAGAGATAATCAGCGGTTTTTTAGTTTTCGCAGCCGCCGCGATCAGCTCAAAATCGACTATCTCAAACGAGGCGATTTTATAGGCGCTCGCGTTCAGGCTTTCAAGCAGATCGACGCAAGCGGCGTCAAACGGCGAGCTGAAAATGGTAACGCCGATCTCTTTGGCGCGTTCAAACAGCGCTTTGTGCCAGACAAACGGCGTATAGGCTTCCCTGTACAGATCGTAGAGCGTTCTGCCGTCCCATAAGCCGCCGCGGATCATAAAATCCTCTTTATCGCAATCGATCGTAAGCGTATCAGGCTCATAGGTTTGTATCTTTACCGCGTCCGCGCCCGCCGCCTTCGCCAGATCGATCGCCTTTAGCGCGTTTGCGAGCGATCCCGCGTGATTTGCGCTCAGTTCGGCGACAATATACGGCGGGTTGTTTTCGTTGATTTCACGGCTGTCTATGATCATCTGTATGCTCCGAATATGCGCAATTATCGCAAAGCCGCGCTTTGTATTTCGTCGCAAATACGCGCCGCGCCCGTTCCGTCGCATATATTAAACGCCGCCTTTTCACGCGATCTCACCCGCGCCTCGTCGATGCGCGAAAGAGCGTCGCCGATTGTATTTTCGGCGAAGATCGCGCCCGCCGCGCCAAGTCGGGCTAGGTTTTCGCGCTGGTTGTCCGCCGCCGCCATAGTAACGGAGGCAAGCGCGAGGCAAGCGCGCTCGTAGCTGCCCACGCCAAGCGCGCCAACGCCTAGATCGGCTCGCAAAATCAGGAGCGGCATATCTCTAGCGTCGAAACGCCAGTCGATTCGCAAACCAAGTTTTCGCCCCAGCTTTTCGTTCTCGGCTATATGCGGCGCGCGCGCGCTCAAAACCGCTACGATCGCCGCGTCGTTAAAGGGGCTTGCCGCGAGCGCTTTGAGCGCTTCGCCGGTTAAATTTGCCAAATCGATCCCGCCCATAGAGAGTAAAACGACTCGCGGCGGAAAACGGCGCGGAAGCGCGAGCGCGCGGTAACGTCCGTAGTCCGGACTTAGCGGCGCGAAAGCCGAGCCGCACAAAAGCCTGCATTGTTTGGAAACCAGCGACAGATAGTCGTTTGTTTCGCGCATATAAGCGCCGTCGATCAGCAGATCGCAATCGTGAGCGCGATCGGCTAAATCGTCCAAAACGGCGATCTTACGCGCAAACGGACGCATAGCGCTTTCGTAGCGGCGATCAAGCGCGTAGGAATCGACCAGAAGCAGATCCGCGCCGCCAAGCTCTCTTAACGCCGCCTTGCTTTGTACAATCTCTTCCTCTAAAGATACGCCAAGCCAAGCCAAATGTTTGGGCTTTGCGGCGTTCGGCTTACAAGCGGTTTTCGGTCGCGGCAGCCTAATCGCGTCAAAATTTGCCGACGCGAGCCAGCTTAGTCCGTTTGATTCCAGATCGCGACAGATAAAAGTTATCCGCGATCCGCGCGATCGAAGCGCGGCGGCGATATTCATAGTTCTTGAAAGATGTCCAAAGCCAATCGCTAACGAGCTATCGACGCGGATCGCTATTCGCAAGCGAGCGCCTTAAACATCGCTTCGGCGCGAAGCCAGTCGGAGGGCGAATCAATATCTTGCACCCGCCTTTTATCGATCAAACAGCCTATAGTTCTCGAGTTAAAGATCGACCTGCCCTCCAAAAAAGCGCCCGATCGCCCAAAGCAAAAATGCGCCGCGTCGTGAAACGCCTCCTCCAAATCCTGCGATCGCCTCTGCTCATATTCGCGCCAGATTGAGCTGACGCGCCCGTTTTCATCCATTTTCAAGGCGCGAAAGATCGGCGATTCATAAGCCGCGATCGACAGCGCGAAATCCGCGTCTTCGAGCGTTTGCGCGGCGTTCCTAAGATCTTGCGGCGATACAAACGGCGCGGTGGCGTAGATCAAGCAGGCGCGATCCGCGCCGCCAACCGCTTTGATCGCGTGCGCGACGACGGGAACAACGCCGACAAAATCGTCGCTAAGTTCCTCAGGGCGCATAAACGGGACGCTCGCGCCGCTCGATCTGGCGACGTTCGCGATCGTTTCGTCGTCCGTCGATACGATTATGTCGTCGAAAACGCCGCTTTGTATCGCCGCCTCGACGGAGTAGGCGATAATGGGTTTGCCGCAAAATGGACGGATATTTTTACGCTTGATACGTTTACTGCCGCCTCTGGCGGGAATCACGGCGATTGTTCTCATAGCGCGATCTTAGCCGTCGGACGGCGCGAGCGCGATTAAACGCCGCTTAAACGTTTCGCGCGCGCAAAACCGTTTTTTGCCGCGACGGCGTTCTCGTTTTTTTCGTACGCTTCGCGGCATACGATGCAGTATCGCGCATGCGGCTTTACGAGCATTCGCTCTATGCCGATCGGCTCGCCGCACATCTCGCATACGCCGAAACCGCTTCCGCCTACTTTTGCGAGCGCGCGCTCGATCTCTCTAAGCTCCTGCGTCTGCTGCTTGCCGATCGCCGCGTCGGTTTGCGCGCCTAGATTTACCGTGGCTATATCAACCTCGTCGTTCATTTCAACCTGCGACGCGTTTGCGGTCTCGTTAAGGACCTCGTGAATGTTACGCTCGATTTGTTCTTTGCGTTTTAGCAGGATTTTAACCAATCTCTCAATCTGGCGCGTTCTCATGGAAATATACCCTTAGGTTGCCGCGGACAAAGCCGACAAAAGTGGCGCTAATTGTATCGCTTAAGTATAAAAATCACCTTAAGGAGTTTCTTTATCAGCTCTTTTAAGCGCCTCAAAATATAGCGCCTCGTATGTTTTCGCCGATTCGTCCCAGCCGTAATTTAATCTCATCGCGCGCTTTTGCATTGCGCGAAAATGATCCTGTCTGTTGTACCACGTATGAACCGCCCAGCCTACGGTATTGATCAAGTTTTTTGCGTTCAGCTCGTAAAACTTAAACCCCGTTCCCTCGCCGGTTTGCTCGTCGTAGTTCTCCACGCTGTCTTGCAACCCCCCCACGCCGTGAACGATAGGCAGCGTCGCGTAAAGCTGGCTGTACATCTGATTTAATCCGCACGGCTCGAAACGCGAGGGCATCAAAAACAGATCCGCTCCCGCTTCGATCCTGTGCGAAAGCGCGCCGTCAAAGCCGATCTTGCAGGCGAATTTTTTCGGATAAAAACGCGCTATATCGCCGAAATAAAAGTGCGCCCACGCCTCGCCGTCGCCAAGCAAAACCATCTGAATATCCAGCGCCAGCAGATCGTGAATCGCCTCCGCGATCGCGTCGATTCCCTTTTGTTTAACGAGTCGGCTCACGATCGCGATCAGCGGCGCTTCGCGGCGGGGCAGACCCATCTCTTTTTGAAGGGCGCGTTTAACCGCGAGCTTTTTATCGAGCGTCGTTTCGTCGTAGTTGGGAGCGATAAACCGATCGGTTTTGGGATTCCACTCGTCGGTATCCACGCCGTTTAATATCCCCCAAAGATCGTTTACCCGCGTTTGCATGGTCGCTTCCAGCCCGCAGCCAAACTTCGAGGTTAGAATCTCTTCGGCGTACGTCGGACTGACCGCGTTAATCATCGTCGCGTGCGTTATGCCCGCTTTGAGCAGATTAACCTTGTCGTCCATTTCGATTTCGCGGAAGTTGAAATGTTCCCAGCCTACGTCCAGCACGTTCATCAGCCCGCCGTAGAACGCGCCCTGATGTTGCATATTGTGGATTGTCAAAACCGACGCGCAATCTCTGAAATGATCGTCGTTCGCGTAGATCGTGGTTAAAAAGAGATTTGCCGCGCTTGTGTGCCAATCGTGCGCATGGAGGATATGCGGATGAAAATCAAGCGCTTTGCATAGCTGCATCGCGGCGCGAGAGAGCAGGACAAAGCGATTATCGTTGTCCATAAATCCCGCGCCGTTTGCGTCGTTGTAAAGACTTTCGCGCCCAAAAAACAGCTCGTAATCGATAAAGTAGATCGGCACGTCGCTATTCGGCAGCCTTCCCTCGTATACGCCGCACCACATTTCGCCTATGATTCCCATTGGCACGCCAAGCGGTTCGGGCAGTTTTTTGAGATTCGTTCGATCGACGCCGTAATAGCGCGGCATAACGACGCGCGCGTCGTGCCCCAGTTTTTTCAGGAATTTAGGCAGCGCGCCTACCACGTCGGCAAGCCCGCCGGTTTTGGCGAACGGGTGGCACTCGCTCGCCGCGAAAAGAACGTTTAGTTTAGACATAAAATTTTCCTTGCTTATTTGGTTTGCGGCAAACGCGATCGCAGATTAGGCGAACGCTCTTAATTAAGACGTTCGCCCTTAAACGCCGCTCTTCTTTTGCCGAACGCGCAGACGGCGACGAAAAGAACCGCGCAGAAGGCGATCGGAAGCGAAAAAGGATACTTAATCGCATACGCGATCGGAGTTAATATAGATCTAGTTATCGCTCTTAGCGTTTCATGCTCTTTGATATATTCGGCGATCGGCGGGCTGACGCGATAGTAAAACGCCGTTAAGGTTTCGCCAAAGCGATTGCTTAACAGATAGCGATCTCGAAAATCGCGCAGGATTTTCACTTCGCTTGCGAGATACGATCCGTAAGCGGCGGTGGCGATAAAGCAGCGATCCTCGTCGCCCGACTTTCTCGAATCGCCGGCGATATAGTAGCCGCCGCCTCCGTTTTGTAAAACGTTGATCGTCGCCGCGGGGATAGACGCGCTCTCGCCGTTGCTAGAGGTTGCCGTAAGGGTCGTCAGATAATAGCCGGCGACGTTAAAGGTATGCGTTTTTGTAAACGCGCCGGAAACGATCGTATCGGTCTCGCTTGTTCCGTCGCCAAAATCCCATACAAGCGTCCAAGGCGCGCTTCCGCCCGCGATCGTACCAGAGTAACGCGCGACAAGCGGCGCGCCGCCCAGATTGGGCGAGGCGCTCGCGCTAACGCCCATAGCGGCGTTAAGCGTAACGTTGATTGTCCGCGTTACGCTCGATCCTTTCGCGTCGGTTACGCTGACGTTGATCTCTTTAGCGCCGATCGAGCCGAAGGTATGCGCGGGATTTTTAGCCGAGCTCGCGCCGCCGCCCGAAAAGGTCCACAGATAGCTATAAGGCGTATCGCCGCCCGAAGCGTCCGCGTCAAAACTTACCGTCAGCCCCGAAATCGTCGCGGAGTAATTTACGATCGTTAGCGACGCGCTTGGATTAGCGTCCGCGTAAATCGTCAAGTTGCTCTCTTGCGGACGCAGAGGATCAAGGGAGCTAACCGAGATATTGGTCTCATATACGCCGATCGAAGGCGGCGTAAAGACTACGCGAAAATAGCAATCGCCGCCGATCGCGACGGGCGAGCCGCAGGTCGAATCGACAATCGAGAAATAAGCCTGATCCGCGCCGTTCGCGGCGATCGGCGTAACCGCGACCCCAAGCGCGCCGTAACCCGCGTTATGCACGCGAAGCAGACCGCTGCCGAAACTTCCAAGCGAGGTCGCGCTGATTATCGTAAGCAAACTATTGCCGCTCAAATCGATAACGCCGTACGGTTCGGGCGTTCCCGCTCCGTTTAGACCGATCGAGCGCGACGGCGCGTGATTTGCCGCCGCGTCGTTTATAGTTAGCGCGCCGCCGATCGCGCCCGTCGTCTTCGGCGCGAAAACGATCGAGGCGTTGCATTCGGCTTGCGAGGCGAGCGAGGGGGCGCAGCCGTTAAATCCGCCCAGGCTGAAGTTCAGATCGGCTATCGGCGCGAAAGTTATCGACGCGGGGGTCGCATACATATTTTTGATCGTGATGTTGCGTTCCGCGCTCAAAGAGACGGCGATCGAGCCAAAATCAAGCGGGCTTGGCGTTACGATCAACCCGCTTCCGCCGATACCTTTTAGTTTTAGCGATCGAAGCGGCGCGTTGAGGTCGCTTGAGGAGATATTTAGATCGGCTTCGTAGTTAATCCCGCCGTTTGAGCCTTCGCTCGGCGTAAATCTCAAGACGATATCGCAGGAATCTCCGTAGTTCATAGGAACGCCGTACAAGCAGGCGTTGGAGACAATCGTAAAGTTTGCGTCGCTAATCGCGATTGAATAGACGATCGCGGGGGGCGTTCCGATATTTTTCAGCGTCAGTTTGACCGCGCTTGAAGCGCCGCCTTCGGGCGCGTCGCCAAAATCCCATTCGCGGTTTTGCGAAAGGTTATCGTCGAAATAACTTGCCAGCGTCGCGTCGGACTGAGCGATCGAAGTGCCGTTAATTTCAACGCTTGCCGTCCCTACGCCAGAGTCGATCGTAAGATTTGTCGTCAAAGCGCCAAACCCCGATTGCGGCGCGAA
This sequence comes from Helicobacteraceae bacterium, assembly GCA_031268655.1. Lineage (GTDB taxonomy): Bacteria > Campylobacterota > Campylobacteria > Campylobacterales > SZUA-545 > JAIRNH01. Next base: position 30,510 of record JAIRWX010000006.1, read on the forward strand.
GGTTAACGTCGCGGAGCAGTTTTGGCGCGGCGCGAGAGTCGTTACTCCGACGCACGAGCCGATATTCAGCGCGAAGTCGGCGAGGGCGCCGCCGCTCAAAGCGATTCCCAGCAGCGATAAATCGTCCGATCCGCCGTTTGCGATCGTAATCGTTTGAGGCGCGCCGATCTCCCCGAAACCCCTATTGCCGAAGTTCGCGCCCGCGGGATTAACGGCGATCCGCGCGTAATTGGCTGCCAGATCGCTCGTAAATTTAGCTATAAAACCTTCGGCTAAAGCGCCGCTTATTCGCGCCGCGGCGTTTACCTTGCTCTGGCTTAAATCGGGCGTAGAGGCTTCGCCCGCCGCGTAGATCTCGCCGCCAAGCGCCGCGATCGCGTTGATCGAATCAGAGCCGCTTCCGCCATAGTAGGTGATCCTGTCCAGATTCATAGAGGCGATCGAGGCTCTGGCGACAAAACCGTCCAGAACGCCCGCTTTCGAGGCTTGATACGGCGTTGCGGGCATATATGGAAACGCGCTGTCGGAGTTACCGGCGACAAAGAGCGACGAGTTGTCGTCGTTAAACGCCAGCGCCGTTACGCGATCGTCGCCAGCGCCGCCGCCGTAACATGCCTTCGTATGCGCGAACGAGGCGATCTCGATCGCCGCGATAAACGCGTCTTTGCCGCCAATGTATTGGCAGGGATCGCCCGTAGTTCCGACGGGTACGCCCGCTATGCCCGCGCTAGCGCTTTGTCCTCCGACAAAAATATGAGTCGCGTTGGTCTCTATGGCAAATATCTCCGTTTTCGCGCCCAGACCGATCGCGTTAAAGGTATGCGCCGTATTTGCCGTCAGATCGGACTGGAACTTGACGATATAGGCTTGATTGTCGCTGTCGCCGACGGCGACGATACTGGTTCCGACGGCTTTGATCGCGTTAAATTTATCAACCTCGTTCGTTCCGACGATAACGGCGCTCGCCATTAGCAGATCGGGCGTAAACCTAGCGACAAAGGCGTTATAGTTTGCCAATGCGCTTGAAGCGTTTAAGAGAGAGCTTGAGGCGCTGTAACCCGCGACGTAAATATGACCGCCCTCAAAGATAACGGAGCCGATATGATCCTTGTTGCCGCCGCCGACATATCTGACGACGGAGGGCAGATCCGCGCTCAGATCGGCTTTGATCCTGACGATAAACCCGTCGCTGTCGCCAAAAGGCGCGCCGCCCAGATCGGTAGAGTTGGTTTCGCCGACGGCGTAGAGATATTTTACGCCTCCAACCTGCGCGATCGCCAAGCCGTACACGCGATCCGCGCCGTTGCCGCCAATATAGGTCAAAGCCTTAAGCGTCGTAAGGTTTTCGTCGTATTCGGCGATAAACCCGTCGGGCTGATAGCCGACCGAGTCGTCGTACGCGCCCGTCGTAGCTATGTTTGGCGAATCGGTAACGCCCGCGACATAGACCGATTTTGTGTCGGAATCGATAAGTATCGCGTCTATGCCGTCTCGCGCCGCGCCGCCCGAATATGTCGCCGCCATCAGCGGATCGATCTCGACGGGATAGCGCCGATCGTACTTTCCAAGCTTGAATCCGTAGCGGCGATCATTGATCGCGTATTCGGCGTCCACCAATCGTTTTTCGCCCTCTATAAGCTGATATGCGATAGGTTTAGTAAAGCCGACCTTGCCTTTTTTTGTCGTAACGATCAGTTCGCCCGCCCCGTTCACGGCGATCTTTTTCGCGCCTTCGACGGCAATTTGCAGATTGCTTGGTCGCGCTCCCTTTTCAAGCGTGAACAGTTTCTCGACGTTGCCGTTTTTCGCCTCCAGCCGCAAAGAGATATTTGGCGCGATCGTTCCCGTATCCAGCGCCGCGTAAGCGCGCGGCGTTCGATCGCTATTAACAAAACCGATGCGCGTAGGCTGCGGCTCTTTAGGTTCGATCCTCTTATAGCCGACGACTTCGCTGAAAGTCGCGATTCCGTCCGGCGCGTAAACTCGGTGAACAATCTTTCCGTTTTTTGTAGCGATCAGCGCGCCTGAAAAGGTTTTCGCCCCAAACCCGTCGCCGTCTTCCACAAAAGACGTTTCGATTGCTAGCAGAGAGATCGTTAAAATCGTCGTCAATAGAATAAACCGCATTGGCAGTCTCCTCGTTACGTTAAGCGTATATTGTTCCAACAAGTGGAATCGCGTTTGCTTGATTGTATACGAAACGCTCCGAAAAGTCCATATTCGCAAGCGCGAAACGATACAATAACCTAATCAAAGCGATAAAGATGATTAGAGCGCTCCTGTTTATTTCGCTATTAGCCCCCGCGATCGCCTCCGACGCGCCTCGCGTATTGAAGCGAACCTATATCAGCGCCGAACCGCCTTCGGCGAGCGACAAGCCCGCGGACGAAAACTTCCGCGTGATCAGACGGGTTTACCGCAGAATCGATCAAAACGAAAGCGTAACGATCGCGCCAAAAAACGACTATTTCTTCTTCGCGGGCGCGAGCGTCGATTATTTTTCGCGTAATCGCAAGATCGAGATCAAAACTAAGAATAACGGCGACGTCGTAAAAGTCGGCTCGCGCTATGTAAGAGCCGACGGCTCAAATTACTCTATGGACAAGCGATCGGACGACGGCGCCGCGAACGCCGAATTTGGTTTTTTGAGCGCCGAGACAATCTACTACGGCGCGAAGCTGGGTCTGCTTGACGACTTCGCCGAGCTTTCGGCGTTTGCGGGCGTTCCTTTTGAAAGCGCCGCGATCGCCGACTTTGTTCCCTTCGCGCAGATTTCGATCGGAGCGGGTTACGACGATTTTGACGACGGAATTAAGCCCGACAACCTTTCGCTATCGGCGGGCGCGGGCGCGGAGAGGGCGCTAATCGGCGATCGTCTGCATTTGCGCGTACTGGTCTTTTATCGCTATCGTTTTTGGCGGACGCTCGAGAAACATTACGGCGACGAATACTGGCGAGACGGCGAAACGGGCGCGAGCGTCGGTTTGCGCTACAAGTTTTACAGATGAAGATAGAGATCAACGGAGAAAAGCGCGAGATCAACGAGAACGCCACCGTCGCAAGCGTCGTAACAGAGTTAAACGCGAGCGAAAAGATAGCCGCCTGCGCGCTGAACGCGCGGATCGTCAAACGGGAGTTTTGGGCTTCAACGACGCTTAAAGAGGGCGATCGCTTGGAACTGCTGGCTTTTGTCGGCGGCGGCGCATGCGCGTTTTGATATAATCTAGGGCTGTTTCAGGCATTTGCAGGCTAAGCGCGAATAAAGGATTTTTATGGGAAGCGCCAACAGTCCCGACAAAGGCGAAAGTTTTAGAACCTTTTTCTTAGGAGTCGTCGTCGCCATACTTGTTTTTGGCTTTATCGCCGAAAAAGCCGATATTATCAAAAACGGCGTCGAATATGCGATATACGCGATTCTGATCTATACCGTAGTTACCTTTTTTCTGCGTCGCAAGGCGCAAATTGAAAAGGCGCGTCTCGAGGAGGAGATGCGAAAGGTCTTGGAGCGCAGGCGTCTGGAAGAGGAGCGAAAAAGGCTCAAAACTCAAAGCCTGCTGGACGAAGAGGAGCGCAAAAAAAAAGCCGAGGCGGCGGGCGAGACGCAAGCCGAAACGATCAAAGGTAAGCATTACGCGAAAATAGTGGGCGCCGCGTTTATCAGGCTTGGCTACGACGTCGTCTACCGCGATATCGATATCGACGAGGACAACGCGGTGCATCTTATAGCCACCCGAGCCAACGAGTTGTGCTTGATTCACTGCTCCCAAAATCAGATCGTAGTCGAAATGGCGGAGATCGAGGTTTTTATTCTGGACTGCGCGACCTTTATAGAGCACAACAAGTTCTGGCAGGACGACGTGAAGTATATATACGTGTTTATGAGCGCGATCAGCGACGAGGCGATCGACTACATTAACGAAGAGCGCAAAAACAGAACGCCGATCGAATACCGCGTTATAACCGCCTAACGGAAATTCGCGCGCGGGCGCTTAAAAATTCATCGCAAACTCGCCGCAAGTTTAAAGTAATTATGTTAGTATTCCGTTTATCTTAATGAGAAAGGTTTTCACTATGAAGACAATAAGCGTGGCGGCGGCGTTTGCGCTATTCAGCGTTACCGCTTTTGCGGCGAGCGAAATCTCCGTAGAGGGGGTCGTGTACGGCGATCTGACCAACTACTCGGAAAAGGCGACGGGGGGCGGCGAAAAGCAGCATCTGTTCCTGAACGGTTCCGTTAATCTCGGCTTCTCTTCGGGCGAGGTCTATAACGGACTTGGCTTCAATCTGGGCGCGCGCGGTAATCGCAAACTCTTTGAAAAAGAGAAGGGCGACTGGGGCGACGCGAACTTTGATTCGACCATTTTCCATACGGCAAATCTGACCTACTCCAACGATCTGCTCACAGTCGTGGCTGGTCGTCAGGAGATCAATCTTGAATGGTTGAGCGATTATCACGAGGCGGTTGTCGGCATTGTTACTCCATCCGAACGGCTTACCATTATCGCGGGTTTCACGGGTAAATATACCGAAAGCGACTATGACGGCTACTACGGCGGCTTTGAAGACGTTATACCCAACGGAAAGCAGGGCGCTTACGTGGTGGATCTGATTGTCGCTCCGGTCGAGGGCTTGACGATCGAGCCTTGGTACTACCTTGTACCAGACGCGGCGAACTGGTTCGGCGGCAAACTGGCGTTTGAAAACGATCTGTTTAACGTAAGCGCGGCTTATACCGCTTCGCAGCTTGACGAGAAGTACACCAAAGGCTTTGAAGACGGCAGCGTTTTACACGCGCAGGCGGGCGTAACTCCGATAGAGGGGTTGAGCGTCGGCGTTGGCTACGCGGCTACGGACGAGGACGGCGGAAGTGGTTTGCTGGGCGCTTTGGTGGGCGATAACGTTAATCCGTTCGAGGACGGCGACTACTTCTTTGCGGACGATACCTCAACCATCTATATCGGCGCGGCTTACGAAGCGGACGCGCTTGGCTTAAGCGCGGCGCTCGGCGTATTCGATACGGGCGATAAGGGCGGCAAAGGCTCTATAAACGAGCTTGATCTGATCGCGGAATACGGGTTTACCGACTGGTTTGCGCTTAAAGGGATTCTCGTCAACGTCTTTGGCGGCGACAAAGCCTACAAAAACGAAGACTATGTTTCGCTTCGCGTAGCGGGCATATTTAGCTACTAAATGTCCGCTTCCCTCTATAGCTCTACGCGGCTGTAGAGGGATGTTCTCCTAAAGCGTAGGTTTTGGTTTTGCTTTCAGATTTCCCGCGTTTAGGCGCGGGAACTCTCTTTGATCTTTCCAATACGATCGGCTTTGATTCGGTTTCGCGTCGCTAAGGCGCGTATATAATCGTTTTTTTGCGACAATGACGACAAAAATCGACATAGAAACGTTAAATGAAATTCTCCATTTTCAATCGTAGGACGTTTGCCCACTTTGACTGGGCGCTGATCCTGATGATTTTGCCTATTATGGCTATGTCGTTTTTCCTGATACGCGAAATAAATATCAATCTGGCTTATAAACAAGGCGGCTATATAGCGGTAGCTTTTTGCCTGTTTATTATCGCGTTTTTGCTGCCGATCCGCAGGCTGTACTGGGCGATTCCATTTGCCTATTGGTTTGGCGTGGGTTTGCTGGCGCTTGTCGATATTGTCGGCGTTACGCGCATGGGCGCGCAAAGGTGGCTCGAACTGCCGTTTTTTGGGCTGACCTTTCAGCCGTCCGAGATTTTCAAGCCCTGTTTTATCCTTATGCTCGCCTATTTGATTCGCGAATCGCCGCCGTCAAAAGGCGGATACGAGTGGAGAACGTTTTTTAAGCTGCTGTTTTATATCGCAGTTCCGTTCGCGCTGATTATGAAAGAGCCGGATCTCGGCACGGCGTTTTTGCTGGCGCTGATCGGCGGCGGCGTGATGATCGCGGTCGGTTTGCAACGCAAGATATGGGTTACGTTCGCGCTCGTTCTATCGCTTAGCGGCGGATTTTTCTACTTCGTCGGCTACGATATGCTGCCCGATTACCAAAAAAAGCGAATCGAGGACTTTCTCTCCGAAAACGACAGCTACCATGCGCGCCAATCGCTTATCGCAATCGGCAACGGCGGCATAAGCGGCAAACAGCCGGAGGAGGCGACGCAAACGCAGTTACGCTTTCTGCCGATCGCCGCGAGTGATTTTATCTTCGCCTATTTTGCGGAACGTTTTGGATTTGCGGGCGCGTTGCTGCTGATCGCGCTGTACGCGATGATCGTTTTGCATCTCTTTAGTCTGAACTCGAAGGCGCGGGGCGATTATTTCACTATGGTTACCATTACCGCGACGGCGATAATGATATTTCTATATATGGCGGTAAATATCGCTATGACGACGAGGCTTGCCCCCGTCGTGGGCGTGCCTTTGCCGCTTTTTAGCCACGGCGGAAGCTCGTTTGTAAATTTCATCGTTATGTTTGCGATCATCGAAAATCTGCTTGCTTTTAGATTTGATTTTTTATATACTTCCGCCCCTCGTTCGTTGGATAGATAGCGGGGTTCTTAGCTCAGTTGGTTAGAGCCGCCCGCTCATAACGGGCTGGTCGCAGGTTCGAATCCTGCAGAACCCACCAAAGTTTGGGCGAGCGGATCGCCCGCAATCGCGGTTTATATAGAAGCGCCGCCGCGAGGCTTCAGACGCTAAAGATTTAGTCAATCGGCTAAACGCTTAAACTTGACAAACAATAACGGTCGGGATTATTTCTGTATTAAACGAAGCGGCGAACTCAAAGCGATAAATGATTTGAGATATGAATTCGCGGAAAAAACAAACTTGATCGCAAGGCGATAAAGCGCGATTAACCTCAAAGCCGTTTGCCTTTTGTCGCAAGGGCAATATATGTTACGCTACGAAGTAAATGGCGCAGAGAGATAAGCGGCAAGAGTACAGCCCCGAAACAAACGAGCTGGCGGGTCAACTTGACGATCTGATTCGTCGGATCGACGAATTTGAGCAAAATCTTGCGGAGCAGCGCGCCCTATTAAAAGAGGTTGTGGAGGTTCAGCCAACGGCGCTTTGGGTTTTGAGCGCCGACGGTTCGACCTATGTGAATAACGAAAAGGCGAGGCAGACGCGGATCGATCCAAAAGCGATCGGCGCGGAGCAAAGCGACGCGGAGATCGAAATAGACGATCGCTCTTATCTTTTGCAGGTATTAAAGCGCAACGGCAAAACCATTATTACCGCGACGGATAACACAAAAAACAAACGAAACGAGAGATTGATCGCTATGGGTCAGATGGCGGCGCATTTGGCGCACGAGATACGCAATCCCGTCGGCGCGGCGGCGATCTTAACTTCCGCGCTGTTTGACAGGGTTGATATGCGCGCCAAATCGATTGTGCTTGAAATTAAAAAATCAATCTGGCGCGTGGAGCGAATCGTCAAAGCCACTCTGCTGTTCTCCAAAGGCTTTACGCTAAATCCCAGCAGATTTTCTTTGCGCGATCTGAGCGCCGAGCTTAACGACGCGATCGCAAATTACTCATATTCCAAACCGATCGATTTTAATTTTAATCTGCCAAACGAAACGATAAACGCGGATTTTGATCTTTTCGGGCTTTCGCTGCAAAATATGATCTTCAACGCGATCGACGCGATTGAAGAGCATGATATAGACAGCGGCGCGATTACGATCAATCATCGCAAAGAGGGCGAGGTTCGCATATTGGAAATTGTGGATAACGGCAAGCCTTTTGAACGAACGGATCGGCTGTTTGAGGCTTTTTACACCAGCAAAACCAAAGGACACGGACTCGGACTCGTTTTAACCCGTCAGATTATAGAGTCGCACGGCGGATCAATCGAGCTATTAGAGAACAAAAAAGGCTTTTTAATACGTTTTATCGGCGCTAAATAAATTAAGCGATCCGTAAGGCTAAAACGCGACCGATCGGACAGCCGCGTTTTGGCGTTGTTGTGTTAAACTGCCGTTATGCGCGAATTTTTGGCATCGATTTTAAACGCCTGCAAAAATCTATTGCCGATTATCGGCGTGGTCATTTTTTTTCAACTCGCGGTTTTTGGCGGCGTTCCCGAAAATCTTAGCTCCATCGCTATCGGAATGGTTATCGTGGTGATTGGAATCGCGTTGCTGTTGCAGGGACTGGAACTTGGCGTGTTTCCGATCGGCGCGAATTTATCGAACGAATTGACGCGCAAGGGCAATCTGTTTGTATTGTTGCTGTTTGGTTTCTGCCTAGGTTTTGCGGCGGTGATCGCCGAACCGGCGCTGATCGCGGTAGCCGATCAAGCGGAGGGTATCAGCGCGGGGCGCATAAATGCTCTGACGCTTCGCGTCGTTATAGCGATTTCGGTTGGAATTGTAATGATGATCGGCATTTTGCGCATCGCGTTCGGTCATCTATTATCATGGTATATGCTTGGCGGTTACGCGATTGTCTCGATCGTCAGTTTTTGCGCTCCCGACGAGATTTTAGCGCTCGCTTACGACAGCGGCGCGGTAACCACAAACGTGGTAACCGTTCCGCTGATCGCCGCGTTTGGCGTGGGGCTTGCGGGCGCGATCAAAGGGCGCGACACTTTAACCGACGGATTTGGCTTGGTGGCTATGGCGTTGCTTGCGCCGACGATCAGCCTCTTGTTTTACGGGATTGCCGTCTATAGCGATTCCGTCGCGGCGATCGAGATCGCGACAGACGCGGCGGCGGTTGTGCCGCAAGAGGGCGAAGTCGCCGTTTTTGCCTTGAACGCGGCGATTTTTGAGCTGCTTGAGATGTTTCGAGACGTGCTGCCAATTATCGTCGTCGTTCTGTTTTTTCAGTTTATCGTTCTGCGTCGCCCGCTAGCCAGAGCGCACCACGTGGCGGGCGGTTTTTTTATGGTTATCTGCGGGCTTTACGCCTTTACGGTCGGTCTGAAGCTGGGGCTTTTTCCGATCGGAACGGCGATGGCAAATCAGCTGATTTTAAGCGGCGTAAGCGTCGCTTTCGTCTATCTGTTCGCCTTCGCGCTGGGCTTTGCGGCGGCTATGGCGGAACCGGCGCTGATCGCGGTGGGCAAACAAGCCGAGGAAGCGGCCAAAGGACGGATAAAAGCGAGTATTATTAGATTGATGGTTGCGCTGGGAGTCGCTTTTGGAATCGCGATCGGAGCGCACCGAATACTAAGCGGCGAGTCTATGAGGGCGTTTGTGATCGTAGGCTTCGCGGTAGCCGCGTCGCTGTCGGCGATATCGCCGCGATATATCGTCGCGCTCGCGTTCGATATGGGCGGCGTGGCTTCCAGCGTAATCAGCGTGCCGTTGATCACCGCGCTCGGCTTGGGGCTTGCGGAGAATATAGAAGGACGCAGTGCGCTGATCGACGGTTTTGGGCTGCTTATTTTCGCTTCGTTTTGCCCCGCGATCACCATTATGTGTTACGCGCTGGCGGTAGAATGGAAAACAAAACGTATAAAGGAGGAAAAATGAAATTTTCCGCGTTAGTGGCGATTTTAGCCGACGAGGTTGAGGAGCGGGCGATCAAAATCGCCAAAGAGGCGGGCGCGGAAGGCGTTACTATCGTCTCCGCGCGCGGCATTGGCGCGGTCGAAAAGAAGATTTTTTTCGGACTGACGCACGAGGGAAGCCAATCTATGCTGATCTTTGTTTTGGAGCGCAAACTTTCCGTCGCGGTGCTGAAAAGTCTGTCCAAAGAGCTGGGACTTGGCGAGCATTCTAACGGAGTCGTTTTTACCCTGCCGCTTGAGCATATTGCCGGCATCGATCATATACAGATTCAGCGTTTTGAACAACGCATAAAGGACGAACTATGAAAGAGACAAGTCTGCTTGTGAAAGATATTATGATACGCGACGTAATGATGGTTTCGCCGTTTGCGACATTGCGCGAGGCAATGGCGCTTATCAACAAGCACAAAGTCAAGGCGCTTGTGATGGAAAAGCGCCACGAACACGACGCGTACGGCATTTTGACCTTCACGACGCTTTTGCGCTGCATCGTCGCGGAGGAGGGCGATATCGATCTGATCAACGTGTACGACGTAGCCGCCAAACCCGCGCTGACCGTCAGCCGAGAGCTTGAGATTAAGCACGTCGCAAGATTGATGGTAAATCAGGGTATAAGACGAATTGTCGTAACGTTGAACAACAAAATCGAGGGCGTGATCACGATGGACGACATTGTCGGCGTTATCTTAAAATCGGTCGAAGAGGAATAGCGCGGCGGTTTGCCGTTTAACGCCTTGAGCGATCGCGCGGCGGTTTGGACAGGTTCGTCGGCGCGCGAGGCTAAAATTCTTGCGGATTATCTCGCGGTATCGCTCAAAGAGGTAGTTCAAAATGGTTCAATTTGAGGCGATTAGGTTTATACGGGGACGGGGGCTGTTTTTAATGTCGTTTCGCGTTTTAACGCCCGAAGGCTATTGAGAACGCTAGCGCCGAACGTGAATTGAAGCGCAAACGAAAGCGCCCGAACCGCTTCTTTTTGCGATCGATCGCTTTGCGGCGCTAATTGCAGATCAATGCATCTTCTTGATACAAAGCGCTTTCAATCGACGCGACGACAACCCCTTTTGGCAGATCCTCGACGACAAAGATCGGCGTAATATCGCGCGCGGACAGCCCCAGAGCCTCGCGCGCGTCGTTTTTGTCGGCAAACGAGCGCCGAGTTACGAAGCCGGCGGATTTTTCAAATCGCGCCGCGTATTCGCTGAGCGCAATCAGCCGCGTTTTTACGTTCGCGCTTGCAGAGTAGGGGGCTATGTCGCAGGCGATCGGCGACCCGCCTTCGTCGATAAGCGATCCGCTTAACAGCCGCCACTCCATAATTTTTGTTTTATATAGGCGGGCTGTTTCGCCCGCGTTTTCGCGCCGCGCCCGCTCGCTAATCGCTTCCAGACGCAGATCGCAAGCGGTTTTCGCGCCGTCGATCGGGCATATCAGTTCCGCCGCAAAACGTCCTTGCGCGGCGCGCTGTTTGATCAACGCCCACGCGCAACCGCAGTAGTTTTGAAAGTACGCCTCTTTTTCGCGGGCAAGCGCAAACGCGGCTTGCGTACCGCCGTTTTTGCGAAAGTCCTCGAAAACAAACTCGAGATCGTATCTCTTTGCGATCCGTTGCGCGGCGGCTTTCAGTTGAATAAGATCCTTCTTTGGACTTATAAGCAGCGTCGAGCTGAAACTTTTTTCGCCCAGCCTCGTTCCCTCTCGCGCCGTTCGCTCAAGACGCAGATCGAAACACCTAGCGCACCTCGCGCCTTTTTCGGGCTCGTTTTCCAGTCCCCGCGCCGCCAACAAGAAGCTATCCGTATCGTACTCGCCCTCGATAAACGCGATTTTGAGCCGATCGCAGCGCCGTTTCGCGTCGATCAACCTAGACATATATTCGTTTCGCGGGCAGATATTGGGATTGTAAAAAAAGCCCGTAATCATTTCAGAGGGACGTTTTTCTCTTAACTTGGCGAGAAAATACCAACTATCCACGCTACAGCAGATATGGACAATCATATTGGTTCGCTTTTTTTCATAGAGAGATTATAGGGATTTTTAACGGCGGGGCGAACAGGCGGCGGCTAAAGAGGCGATTAACAAGATCGCCGTTTCGCTTCGCAGCGTCAAAGGAGTATCGACGCTGAAACGCGGCGGATTTTTGAGCGTTTCATAATCTCCGTCGCCAAAACCGCCCTCGGGACCCACGATCACAACGTAGTCGCGCATAGACTCATGGGTTAGTTTCGCGCCGCCGAAATCCAAAACCGCCGCGTTTGCATTTTCGCTCGCAAATACAGAAAGCTCTTTAATCTCGATAGTCATCTTGCGCGATCGTCCGCACTGCTCGCACGAGCCTATGATAATCCGATCAAAACGATCGAGGTTCAGATGAAAATCGCGCTGGCTTTTCTCGCTCCAGATCAGAGTCAATTTACCCGCGCCCATTTCGTTTAGGGCGGGCAGGGTTTTATCGATCGTTTTGGGATCGACGACGCACCACGCGACGGCAATATCGCGGGCGGGCAAAACGGGCGCCAGCGCGGCTTTTGTCAGCGACAGAATCGCTTTGGATTTGCCTAAATCCCGTACCGAGTAATCGTAGAGGTTGTCGTCTTGCAGATTGCGAATTTTGACGGTTTCGCCGACGCGAACGCGCCTGACTTTCAAACGAGCGAACCGATCGCCCGACAGCGCCAGATCGTCTTCTCCCGCGTTTTCGCTGTACAAGAAACGCATTTGGCTTTAGTTTGCGCCGCCGCTTTCGGGCAACTTCGCGGAGCTAACGCGGGTTACGCTGTTTTCGCCTATGTCCGCCAAATAGTCGAGCTCCGATCTTAGCCGCTTCGCTTCCGTTAGAAATTTTTCCAGCTTTGCGCCGTTAAGTCCGTTTTGGCGTACGTTGCGTAACGCCAGCGGATTTGTGTTCTGCCCGCCTTTACGTACCTCAAAGTGCAGATGCGATCCCGTAGCCACGCCCGTTTTTCCCACGTAGCCGATGGTTTGCCCCTGTTTAACGCGCCCGCCCGCCGCCAGCGCCGGGGCAAAACCGCTCAAATGCGCGTAACGGCTCTCCCAGCCGTTTTTGTGTTCGATAATCACAAGTTTGCCATAGCCTTTATCGCACTCCTTTTGACAGCCGCGAAAACGTACCGCGCCGTCGGCGACGCTGATCACGGAAGTTCCCTGCAACGCGGCAAAATCGACGCCAAGATGCGGACGCATAACGCCCAATATCGGATGAACGCGACCGTTCGGCTGGTATTTGCTGGTGATTTCGATGAACTGCACGGGATATTTCAAAAAGAGACTTGCCAACGTATTGCCGGTTTCGTCGTAGTAGCTTTCGTCCTCGTCGCGGTAAAAGGCGTAAAGGCGGCTCTTTCGCATTTCGATAAACGCGGATTTCACAACCACCGCGCCCCAGGTTTTGCCGAGCCTGATCTTGCGATCGTAGATTGCGCTTACGCGATCCTCTTTTTGCAGATCGCGCCTGAAATCAACCCTAACGCCATAAATAGAGGAGAGCTCCGTCGATAGCTTGCTGTTGCCCGTAATCTGCAGCAGATCGTGCTGCAACGAGTTTTTCATCTTGGCGTTGAGCGTTTCGGTTACGACAAAATAGCGCACGGGGATAATCTCTATGCGGTATTTATCGCTGTCGAGATAGAGCGAAATCTGCCGATCGTCGCTTATGGGGATAAGCGCGTGCAGCAGTTTGCCGCTCTCCTCGTCGCGGTGTTCGTAATAGTAGGTTTTGGCGAGAATCATCTTGAGCGAGCCAAAGGTTTCGTCGTCAAGATCGGAAAGAATCGAGGCGTCGATTCCGTTGCCGGCCAGATAGTCGTAAAAAACGAGATTGACAGCCCAGCTTCTTTCGGCTACGGGGTTTGACAAAAGCGTCGTCCAACAGCATATGATAAAGAAAAGAAATCGTCTCAATCGCGTCCTCCTGCCCCGACTTTAGCGCGCGATCCTACACAAACATCGGTTAATTTTGAAACCAAATCGCCGTTTTTTTAGTCTCTTTTTAATAAGATCGGCTGTAAATATGAGATCAGCGGCGGTTTTTTGTTCTATCTTTCCGTTTTTGGCGCTAATGTCGTTTGGGTGCGCTCCCACGATCAGGGCGGTTGATACGGTCAAATCGTGCGACGCGTTTTTATACGAAAGCGATTCGATCGATTTTCAACTTGCGCGGGGCGCGAACGCCGCTAAAGAGGCGAAAGATAAAGACGTGCCGTTACATATTTTCGCGGTCGGCGTGGGAGCGATGTTCAGTCTCGCCCCGCTGATTGCGCCGACGGCGAGCGCGATAACCGTAAGCGGCGGCTCGGCGTATATTATGCCGACGCTGACGGTTGGTTACTACAACCGCTTCGTCGCGCCTAAGGAGATCATCGATCGCTACGACTACCTAGAGGAGCGGCGCGCAATTTTGGATCGGTTATTAGAGGAAAACGAATGCAAAAAGAGAACGGAACGTTAGATCTGCTGCTTGATTTTATTAAGACGCGATCGGTAAAAGAGAGCGCGATTTTTCCGCAGTTAAAGTGCGGCGAAGCCGAAGCGGGGCTATTAAGATCGCTTACTCGCGCCTATTTGGACGGCGCGGTCGAACTCAGCGTTTTCAGTCTGTTAAGCGGCGTGTACAAGAAAGAGCGCGCCGATTATATCGTCCGCATTGGCGAGATAAGAAACCTGATCGATCTGGGCTGGATCGCGCTTGGCGGATTTCACCACGGGCGGGTGAACGAGATCGCCTCGCTTGAGTTGCTGCATCAATCGGTTTCGCTCTCGACGACTTTTATGAAGCTGATCGAGGACGGCGGGCTTGATGCGCCGTTGCCGGAAGTAAAGCCGTACGACGATCATTCAAGACGAATTTTTGCGCGTCGAACTTTATCAAAAACTCGCGCTTATGCGTCAGAGCTATGATCCTTCCGCCCCGGGTTTCAAACGGGTTAAAGGGCGGATCGCAACGCTTGAAAGTCAGATCAAAGCGCGGGTTTCAACATCGAAAGAGTCGCCGAAGCTGGTTAAGTATTTCAAAGATCGGCGCTTTGACGAAAAGGAGCGCCTGATTTTTTTGGCGTTACTCAAAGAGGAATACGGCGGCAACGACGACAGCCTGCGCGATATGAACGCGCTGATAGAGATTGTCAGTTTTGACGACTACGACAAGATCAAAAATCGGGGACTGCTAGAGGAAAACGCTCCGTTAATCTCGAAAGGCGCTATAGATTACGACGAAACGCTAACGCCGTTTGGCGGCATAAGCAGATCGTTTTATATAGCCGACGAAGCGCTAAAGGAGATCATTCACCCCAACAAGCAAAAACGACCGAAGGCGAAGCTGGACGCTATTATTAAAGAGCAGGAGATATTCGAACTAATCGACCCTAAAACTTCGCTGGACGACGTAGTGTTAAGCGATCAGACGCGGCAGACCTTAAATTCCGTGCTGAAGCAGATGGACGCTCGAGTCGTTCAGCGATTGAAAGATTGGGGAATCAAAGACAAAAAAAGCTCTATCGCGGCGAAAATTATTCTATACGGCTTTCCCGGCACGGGCAAAACCATGACCGCTTTGAGCATTGCGAAAACCTTAAAAAAACAGATTATCAGCTTTGACTGCTCAAAGATATTGTCGATGTATGTGGGCGAGAGCGAAAAGAATGCGCGCAAAATCTTTGATTCATACAAAGAAGTCGCAGCAAAGAGCAGAACCGAACCGATTTTACTGCTCAACGAAGCCGATCAGTTTCTCTCGGGGCGCGTCGCAAGCGCGGGAGGCGGAGCGGAAAAGATGCACAATCAGATGCAAAATATCTTTCTGGAGCAGATCGAGCGTTTTGAGGGAATACTGATCGCCGCGACCAATCTGCTTGAGAATATCGATCCCGCGTTTTCGCGCCGCTTTGACTACAAAATAAAGTTTGAAAAGCCTACGGAAAAACAGCGGCTGGAAATTTGGACAAAGCTGATGCCCAAAAAAGCGCCCGTCGATAAAAACCTCGATCTGAACGCGCTTGCGAAGTATCCGCTTACGGGCGCGCAGATAGCGCTGGCGATCAAAAACGCCGCGACGATCGCCGCGCAGGAGAGCGCGCCGCTGTTTACCAACAAGCTTTTCGATAGCGCGATCAAAAAAGAGTTAAGCGGCGCGTTCGACGATGAAAAAACGTTGGGATTTTTAGCATAATGCTTAATTTAGGCGCTACCAGTCAAGGCAGAGTTCAAAACGTAGGACTACGAGATAGTTTTTTCGTTCAAGAGACCTTCGCAAAAGAGAGGTTTCTGAATAACTTAAAAAGCGCTAACGGGTATTACAAACGCTATTGTAAGTCGCCATTGCGTTATCCTGGCGGAAAAAGCCTTGCCGTAGGTCTGATCGTAGAGCGCTTGCCAAACGACATAGAGCGGGTTATATCCCCCTTCTTCGGCGGCGGAAGCATTGAAATAGCAATTGCAAACGAACTCGATATTCAGATAATCGGTTACGACGTTTTCGATATCTTAGTCAATTTTTGGCAACAAGCGATTTGCAATAACGCCGCGCTGTGCGAAGCGTTATCGATGCTTAAACCTACGCAAAAAAATTATGATTCCGTTAAAAAAGAGTTGACAAGACATTGGAAAAAAGAGACGGCGCTAGAACCTTTAGTTTTAGCAAGAGACTACTACTTTAATTTTAATCTCTCATACGGACCTGGCTTTTTAGGTTGGATGAGTAAAATCTATCAAGACGCGGATCGTTATGCGACGATGCTAAATAAGTTGAGATTATTTAACGCAAACAAGATAAGCGTCGAATGCGCAAGTTTTGAAAGCGTGATTCCAAGTTATAAGAACGACTTTTTGTATCTAGACCCCCCATATTACTTAGGCGGCGATTCTAAGATGTTTAGAGGCGTCTATCCTCAAAGAAACTTTCCTATTCACCACAATGGATTTGATCATAAAACGCTCAACAATATATTGAAATTCCATAAAGGCGGATTTATCCTTTCTTACAACGATTGCGCCTACATTAGAGAGGCTTACAAAGAATATGAAATTTTAGAACCTAGTTGGCAATACACGATGGGGCAAGGAGAAACCAGAATAGGCAAAAATCGTATTGAGCGCGGCGACGACGACAATATAAAAAAAAGTCATGAACTGTTGATCATAGGAGAAAGAAAATAATGGCGAGAAGACGCGCTATGAGTAGCGATCGAGCGCGAGAAGTTCGCGCAAGAGGACATAAAGACGCTATGGAGTTTGCCCTGCTAATCGGGCTCCCGCGCGACTACAAGAACAATCCTCAAGCAAAAAAGGACGTTATCGATCATAACGGCGATGCGCATAGCGTCAAGAGCGGCTCCGAATGGCGGCAAATTTTTTTATATTCGCCAAACCGCATCAAAAATGACTACGCTTTCGCCGCTATGAACGGCGTTGGGCAGCTTATTGAGGAATGTCTAAATTGTTTTCCGCTAGACCGATCGGTTTATTTAGCCGATAAGCCAATCTACAAGCGCAAACTTGAAAAACCTATGAAAGAAATCTGCGACAAGCTACAAGACAAACCTCGTCTAGCGGCTTTTCTTGCAACATCCTTTTTTAACGGAGAAGAAGCGCGATTTCTAACCATCAAGCACGACGATATATATCATATTTTCTACCACAAAAACGTTATCGATACGCTCCGCGCGCATTTTACTATCGCTAACTCTGTCGCAATGCGATCGGGCGAATTTGATAACCAAAAAGTTTTGTTTAAACTCAACGGCAAGAACGCTGGAGAGCTCGAAGTAAGAAACGATAGCGACGTTCATTATAGAGAAATTAAGTTCCGTTTAAATAAACTTAAAATACTAAATCTGCTGCAACTAAGAATAACGCTTAAAGACGAACCGTCTTTAGTCAACGGAGCAAAAGTAGCTGGCAAGATTGTTCGATATGGCGCGGCGATCAAAAAATTTAAGGAATAGCAAATGTTAGGCGAGATCGTTAATTTTATCGTCGATCTGGTAGCCGATATGGGTTATCTTGGCATCGTCTTTATGATGTTTTTGGAGAGCAGTTTTTTTCCGTTTCCAAGCGAAGTGGCGATGATACCGGCGGGTTATCTGGCGAGCAAAGGCGAGATGAATCTTTACGCGGCGATCGCCTGCGGAATCGCGGGCAGTTTACTGGGCGCGCTGTTTAACTACTATCTGGCGATCACTCTGGGGCGTAAAGCGCTTTTGCGTTTTGGGCGATATGCGCTTTTCACCGAAGAGTCTATGCGGAAGGTGGAGAACTATTTCAAAGCGCACGGACACATCTCCACTTTCAGCGGACGATTGATTCCCGTCGTGCGGCAGTATATATCGCTTCCCGCGGGACTGGCGCGAATGCCTTTGGCGACTTTCAGCGCGTTTACCGCTCTGGGCGCGGGGCTTTGGGTTGCCGTTTTAACGCTTCTGGGCTACTTTATCGGCGCAAACGAGGAGGCGATCAAACCCTATCTGAACGGAGCGATTATCGCGTCGCTCGTTTTTATCGCGATTTTGACGACGGGTTATATCGCATTGCATAAACGGCGAAAGCGGCATGAGCGTAAAGATCAATAAGCTGAAAATAACATTGGGCGAAAAGACGCTGGCGGATATTTCGTTGCGCGTCGAGTCCGCGTTGGGGCTTGTCGGCGCGAGCGGAAGCGGCAAAACCCTGACGCTGAAGGCGTTGCTGGATCTTCTGCCGCGCTCGATGAGCGTCGAAAAGGATATTGACGCGTCCTTTGCGTTCGAACGGGGAAAAAGCGTCGCGTTTATTCCGCAAAATCCATTTACCGCTCTTAGCCCGATGAGCAAAATTAAAGATCAGTTTTACGTAAAAAAAAATCGAGCCGCCGATCTTTTGGAGCAAACCGGGCTTGGCGCTTGGGCGTTGGATCGCTTTCCGTCGGAACTTAGCGGCGGGCAGCTTCAACGGGTTATCTGCGCGATCGCCTTAGCGAGCGAGCCTAAACTGCTGCTGTTAGACGAGCCGACTACGGCGTTGGACAAAGAGAGCAAGGATATGATTCTAGCGCTCTTTGTCGCGATCAGACAAAGCGGCGTAGAGCTGCTGTTTGTTTCGCACGATTTCGCAAGCGTCGCGGCGGTTAGCGACGCGATCGCGGTTATTGATCAAGGTAGAATTATAGAGTTTGGTTCTACGCGAGAGATTTTAAGCGCTCCAAAAACCGAGCAAACTAAAAAGCTAATAGAATCGGGCTTTGAAAATAGGGAGTTCAGACAATGACGAAGGCAAGAAAGATATTTTTAACGCTGTGGATATCGGCGCTTGTGGGCGCGATAGCGGCGATTATCGTCGGTTCAATATATCTCGCGCGCGGCTTAAGCGTCAATATCGATCCGCTGGTTTACTACAACCCGCAGCTTACGACGCAGATTTTCGATCGCAATGGCGAGCTGATCGCCAATCTGTTCGCCGACGAGCATAGAATCTACGTTCCGTTCGACAAGATTCCGTCGAGACTCGTCGAGGCGATCGTGGCGATTGAGGACACAAGTTTTTTTGAGCATTACGGCGTTAATCCCGAGGCGATTATGCGAGCCGGCTACAAGATGGCGCGGGCTGGACGCGCGGTAGAGGGCGCGAGCACCATCACGCAGCAACTTGTCAAAAATATACTGCTAACGCGAGAAAAGACGGTTGATCGCAAGCTGATCGAGGCAATTCTAGCCGCGAGAATCGAGTGGGCGCTAAGTAAAGAGCAGATTTTAGAGCGCTATATCAACGCCGTTTTTTTCGGACACGGTTACTACGGGGCTAGAACCGCCTCTTTGGGGTATTTTCGCAAAGAGATCGAGGAGTTAAGCTTAAAAGAGATCGCTATTTTGGCGGGCATTCCGCAGTCGCCAAGCAACTACGATCCCACGAAAAAATTCTACGCGGCTCTCGCCCGCGCGAATATAGTGATCGAGCGTATGAAGGCGCTAGGCTGGATAAGCGACGACGAATATCGGGCGGCTATTATGGAGATTCCAAAGGTGTACGACGACACGCTTACAAAAAATCGCGCTCCGTACGCGACCGACGCGATTGTCGCCGCGCTTCGCGCGGACTACCCCGATATAAAAAGCGGCGGTTATATGGTGTATTCCACCCTGGATATGCAGATGCAGGCGGCGGCGGAGGCGGCGTTACAAAGAGGTTATCAAGCAAACTTGGGTCGGATTGAGAGCTATTATCGCTCGGAACTGAGGCGTTACAACGCGCTTTTGAAAACCCGCTCCGCGCGCGACGTAAACCGCACCGCGGATGAAGCGGCGAGGCTAAACGACGAGATCGCCAAGGTCGCTAAAGATCAATCGGCGCTGATGGCAAAAATAACGCCGAGCGTAGAGAACAACTATTCAAATTGGGAGTTGAATGAAACCGCCGCGAGCGCGAAATACGCGCAGCTAAACGGCGCGCTCGTAACAATCGAGCCGCAGACGGGCGACGTGTTGGCGCTTGTGGGCGGCGTGGATTATCAAAAGAGCGTGTTCAACCGCGCTTTTCAGGCAAGGAGGCAGCTTGGCAGCTCGTTCAAGCCGTTTATTTATCTCGCTGCGTTCGATTTAGGTTATTCGCCCGCGAGCCAGATCGCCGATATATCGAGAACTTATCGATACTCGTCGGGCATAGACGAGGAAAAAATTTGGCGTCCGACAAACTACGAGGATAATCTTGTGGGTTTAATGACGGCGCGCGAAGCGGTGGTCAGATCGCGCAATCTTGCCACTATCAATCTTATAGACACGATCGGTATGACGCAGATTTTCGACAAACTGCTCTCGTACCTGCCAAAACCCTTGCCTTACGATATGACGATAGCGCTCGGCGCGCACAGCCTGAATCTGCTCGAGTTTTCGGAATATTACACGATCATCTCTAACTATGGCGAAAGAGTATCGGCGCGCGCCGTAAGAGAGGTTGTCGATCGCTTTGGCGAAAGCAGAGAGTTTGAGATCAACGCGACGGCGGTTACGAAGCCAGAGCAAGCGTATTTGATGATCAACGTTTTGCAGGACGCGGTAAGACGCGGTACGGGCATGCGCGCAAGAGTGGCGGACATAGAGATTGCGGGCAAAACCGGCACCACCAACGATTCGCGCGACGCATGGTTTGTCGGCATTACGCCCGACACGCAGACGATTATATGGTTTGGCAACGACGACGACTCCCCTATGGGAGCGTTAGCTACGGGCGGCGGTTTTAGCGCGCCCGTTTTTGCGGACTACTATTCGGAGCTAACTAAAGCGCGCCCGGAGCGCAAACGCCGTTTCGACAGACCTGAAGGCGTGCGCGAGATGACGTTAAGCGATAAGCGCAAGGAGATTTTCACCGACGTAAGCAAGCCGCCCAGAGAGATTAGGGAAAACCGCGCGACTATTAACGAGGAGATTTTGTTTTAGATTGATCGCCGCCGCGAGCGTTTTGGCGGCGATTAACGTAAGCGCCGCCGCCTTCTCCCGCGCTCGCGGGAGGAAGGAAACCTTTAGGCGTTTAGCGCCTGCTCCAGATCGGCTATTAGATCTTCGAGCGCTTCCAAACCGATCGACAGCCGCACAAGTCCGGGCGTGATTCCGCAATCGGCTTGCTCCTTTTCGGTCAATTGCTGATGCGTCGTGCTGGCGCTGTGCGTGACGATCGATTTGCTGTCGCCGATGTTAACCACGCGGCTGAAGATTTTCGTCGAGTTTAGAATGCGTTTCGCAAATTCCAATTCTCCTACGTCGAAACTTAACAGTCCGCTCGCGTAGCCTTCAAGATACTTTTTCGCGTAAACGTAGTTCTTGTCGCCTTCAAGCAGCGGGTAATTGACCGACTTGACTCTTTTCTGGGTCGTCAGCCATTTGGCGATCGCAAGCGCGCTTTCGCTGTGGCGCTTAATGCGCAGATTTAACGTCTCCAGCCCCTGCAAGAACAACCACGCCGCGAACGGCTGCGCGATCGCGCCGATATCCCGCGCCAGACTCAGGCGCGCCCTAAGCGTAAAGAGCGGAAACGGCAGCTGCGCATAGACCAGCCCGTGATAGCTGTAATCCGGCTCGTTGAAGTGCTTGTAACGTTCGTTGCCAATCAGCAGCTCGTTCAGATTGTTGCGCTCCGCGATAATGCCGCCGATCCCAAGTCCCTGTCCGGTTACGTATTTGCTAAGACTATGGACGCTAACGTCCACGCCCCAGTCAAACGGGCGGAACAGATATGGCGCTACGGTATTGTCCACGATGGTAACAATCTTATGCTTTTTGGCGATCGCGACGATCGGCTCAACGTCGGCTATGTCGATAGACGGGTTGCTGATCGATTCAAAGATGATCGCCCGCGTTTTATCGTCGATAAGCGGTTCGATTGTCTCCGGTTTTTGCGGGTCGTAGATTCGCGTCTCAATTCCAAAGCGTTTGATCGTGTATTGCGCCAGACTGAGCGTACCGCCGTAGATCTTATTTGCCAGCAGGATATTTTCGCCCGCCGCCGCAAGATTGACGATCGAGTAAAAAACCGCCGCCGCGCCGCTGGAGGTCGCCAAAGCCGCCGCGCCGCCCTCTACTTCGGCGAAACGTCCCTCCAATACGCCGACGGTCGGATTATTCAGGCGCGTGTAGATGTTGCCCAGCTCTTTAAGAGCGAAACGGTTCGCCGCCGTTTCCGCGCTGCCAAACTCGTAAGCGGTCGTCTGGTAGATTGGCACCGCCATTGTACCTTCGCCGCTTCTCTTGTCGTATGCCGCGTGAATAGCGGCGGTCTCGGGTTTCCACTTCCCGCTCATTATGTATCCTTTGTTGATAGATATACTAGACAAAATGTTAGCGTATCAAACCTGAAATGAACGGTCTGATCGTTTCGATCGCCTTTGCGCGGTGGCTGATCGCGGCTTTAGTTTCGACGCTTAACTCGCCAAGCGTGCGATCAAAGCCTTCGGGGATAAAGATTGGATCGTAGCCAAATCCGTTGCGTCCTCTTGGCGCGACGACAATCTCGCCGCGTAGTATGCCGCTTGCCGTTTGCTCGCCTTTGGCGCTTTTCAGCGCAATCGCGGCTTCGTAATACGCCTTTGTCCGCTTTAAGCCTCTTGATTTAACCTCGCCGATCAGCTTATTAAGGTTGTCCAGATCGCCCGCGTTTTCGCCCGCGTATCTGGCGCTGTAAACGCCTGGAACGCCGTCGCCCAGAATTGGCGCGATAATGCCGCTGTCGTCGCCGATCACAAGCGCCGACGGATCGTTCAAAGCGTCGAAAACCGCCCGCGTTTTAATCAGCGCGTTGTCCTCGAAACTCGCGCCGTTTTCCTCTATGGCTATAGGCGCGATCAGATCCGAATACGCCGTTACTTCGTAAGCCGTCAGCAAATTGGCGATCTCTATCGTTTTGCGTTTGTTGCTCGAGGCAAAAATAAGTCGCATAATCGTCGATCATATAGGATAGCGCCTTCTATAACGGCAAACGAAAAGCTAAAATCTATATCGCGCCGCTAGGCGAGCTTGCCGCAAAACCTGGCGACAAGTTTGTTCTCGTTAATATGTCGCCTTCTATTCGTATTTCGTTTGTAAAGGATGCGCGATAAAGCCGATTTTATATCTGTGCGCGGTGTTGGGACTAAGATTTTTCGGTCTTTTTCTTGTAATGCCCGTGCTTGCGATCGGCGCGGTAAACTTAGAGGGAGGCGCTCCTTTTCTGGCGGGGCTGGCGATTGGCGGCTACGCGCTGATGCAGATGCTGTTTCAGTACCCGTTCGGCGCGTTAAGCGATCGTTTTGGGCGCAAAAAAATGATTGCGATCGGCATGTGTATTTTCGCCGTCGGTTCGGCGATATGCGCCTTAGCCGACAGCGTAATGATTTTGATAGCGGGTCGTTTTATTCAGGGCGCGGGCGCGGTGAGCGCCGTTATAACCGCCACGATAGGCGATCTTACCGACGAGGAGAACCGCTCGAAAGCGATGGCTATGATGGGCATGTCTATCGCCTGCAGTTTTATCGTCGCTCTGCTCGTAGGTCCGCTCGCGGCGGCGAAATTCGGCGTAAGCTCTCTGTTTTGGGTTAGTTTCGCGCTTGTGCCGCCCGCTCTGCTCATTTTAAGAGCCGTCCCAAATCCGCCGAAAATTACGCCGATCGATCCCTTAGAATCTAACAAAATACGCAGGATATTCGCCAATCGAAACCTACGACGGCTCAATATCGCTATGTTTTTGCACAGTTTCATAATGACCGCCTCGTTCTTTATGATTCCTATGGTTTTAACTCAGGAAAAGGGCTACGAGATGGATACGCTCTGGCGCGTCTATCTGCCCGCGCTTTTTTGCGGCGTTCTGGCTATGGCGCTGGGCGTGGCGATCGGCGAAAAGTTGGGAGCGGTCAAACAAGTGATGCTTGTCGGCGTCGCGCTTTTGGCGACGACCTTCGCGTTAATAGCCGCGATCCCGCAAAGTTTCGTTTTCTGGGTTATGGCTATGTTTGTAGGGATTAACAGCCTCGAGCCGCTGATGCAGTCGAGCGCCACGAAATTCGCGCGGGCGGACGAGAGAGGATCGGCGCTTGGGATTTTCAACGCCTGTCAGTTCAGCGGCGTTTTTATCGGCGGCGCGAGCGCGGGCGCTATTTACGGCGATTACGGGTCGGCGGCGTTGTCGATTTTGCTCTGCTGTTTGTGCGCCGTCTGGCTTCTGCTCGCCTTTGGCATAGATAATCCTCGCAAAACAAAGACGATCGCGATCGAGCTTTCGCGTCTGCCGCAACAAGCGGTCATTGAAAAATATCGAGGCGTGGTGGAGTGTTATCGCGCTGAAAAGCTGTTTGTTCGCTATGATCCTGCCTTAATTTCAAGCGATACTTTGCTAGATTATCTGCAAAAGGAAGACGATGATTATCGACGATAATCTGTTAGATCGTTTAGAGACGCTTTCTCAACTGACGATCGCGTCGGACAAACGCGAAGCTACAAAGCAAAGCCTAAGCGAAATTCTGGGTTTCGTGGAGAAGCTAAACGAGTTGGACACTAGTCAGGCGGACGCGATTTCGACGCTTTTTGACGCGCGGGCGAGACTTCGATCCGACGAGCCAAAAGAGGATCGCGCCGTTTTCGAGGATATTATCAAGCGCGCCGCCAAAGCCGACGAGCGTTGTTTCATCACGCCTAGAATTGTGGGTTAAATCCAAAAAAGGAGCATTAAGCATGGATTTGAGCGAATTGAGCCTCGATCAGCTCTTAAAAACGGTTGTCGCGCACGAAGCGAGCGACTTACACTTGATCGTCGGCGCCGAACCGCAGGTGCGCATTAACGCCGTAATGACGCCGCTTGATTTGCCGAAGCTCGATCGTAATACTGTTCAGACGCTCTGCTACGCGGTTCTGACCGATTCGCAGAAGAAGAAGTTTGAAGAGGCGAAAGAGCTTGATTTCGCTCTCGATCTGCCTACGATCGGACGCTTCCGCGTTAATTACTATTACGAACGTCATAATATGGCGGCTTCGTTTCGCGTTATTCCGTCGAGTATCCCTTCGATCGACAGCTTAAAACTGCCCGTGATGCTTAAAGATCTGATCAAGCGGCAAAAGGGGCTGATTCTCGTTACGGGTCCTACGGGAAGCGGCAAAACTACTACGCTCGCCGCGATAGTTCACGAGTTGAACGCGACGGAAAAGGGACACATCATAACGATTGAGGACCCCGTGGAGTTTATTCACCCCCACGGAACCTGCATTATTTCGCATAGAAGTTTGGGCGAAGACACCCATAGTTTTGCCGACGCGATTAAGTACTCTATGCGTCAGGATCCGGACATTATTCTGGTGGGCGAAATGCGCGACGTGCAGACGATACGAACCGCGCTTACAGCCGCCGAAACGGGACACTTGGTGATGGGAACGCTTCACACCAACTCCGCGCCGCAGACCATCAGCCGTATTATCAACGTTTTTCCTACCGACGAACAGGCGCTGATTCGCACGCAGCTTTCGATGGGGCTTTTGGGCGTGATTTCGCAGGTGCTTATGCCAAAAACGAGCGGCGGGCGAACGGCGGTTTTTGAGGTGATGGTTAATACCCCCGCGATCGCAAACCTGATCCGCGACGATAAACTGCACCAAATCTACGCCTCGATGCAGATCGGTCAACAGCAAACCAAGATGCAGACGCAGACGCAGGAGCTGATTAAGGCTTTCCGCGCGGGCGAGATTACCAGAGAAAGCGCGCTTAAATACGCCTCGAATCTTGATGAGATTAAAAAAGCGCTTGGCGCCGGCGAGAAAGAGGTAACGGCTTAGGCTAACGCGCGGTAGCTAATTCTCTCGCGGCGGTTAAAAGGGGTGGGCGCGTCGCTTTTCGCTAACGCGGCGGTCGAATAACGCGAAACAAAGCCGCCGCGCAACAATCAACGTCAAAAGGATCGGTATATGATACGAAGGGTTGTAGTTTTGCTATCGCTTTGCGTCGGCGCGCTATTTGCGGATAGCGTCGCGCAGTTGGACAGATTTGTCGTTAGTTCCGTCTTGCAGCCAGAGGGCGCGACGCTGGAAATATATCATAAAGACGGCGAAATGTTTCAGGAAATTGTTTACGATAGCGACGGTTATTGCGATGCGGATTTTCTGTTCAACAACGTTGAAGGCGAAGAACGCAGCGACAGCATAGGCTTTATATGCGAAAGTCAATATTCCGCAGTCGAGTACAGCTACGATCCCAAAGAGAAGCAATACGTTTACGCCGGTCCGATCGAGCATATTTCACTCGACGAAATCGCGGAGCTAAAAGATTTTTATATTCTGCTTAGTTTTGATTATATGAAAGCCGACAAACCCGAATACGGCAACGTCATTGTATTCCAAAAGCCTTCAAACAGAATAGCTCAAACGATCGGCTTGGACTATAAGGGCGCGGCGCAGATCTGCGAAGGAATGTGTTTAGCGGTCAACGACTATAACTCTGACGGATTTAGCGACTTTTCGCTTTTTGCGGGCGACTACGAACATGAAAACAGAGTTTACTTTTCGTACGATCCAAAGAAAGGCGGGTTTTTCTTAAGCGAAATCGAAGAGCGCGATCTGGAATCCGAGTAGGAGGATATTATGGATATAAATGAGTTTAAGGCAAATTCGGGCTTAATGGAATTACCGGCGGAACTGGAAAATTTAATACATTTTCAAAATAATCAATCCGATAATGAAGAATATTCGGATGGGTTTGGTATTCGTATTGATAAAAAACATGGGTTAAAAACTTGGAGTAAAAACATTGACATAAATATAGAAAATAGTATAAAATACAAAAACAATGGATAAAAATATTTTTAATATAGACACAATAGAATATATTTTTAAAACGTCTATAAATGAAAAAGAAAATCAAAAAGTTATATTATCTGCTAAAG
>JAIRWX010000060.1 GCA_031268655.1 Helicobacteraceae bacterium
GAACCGCTACAAAACCCCCGAGTGTCGCTAATACTAGGGCGTGGTAATCTTTATCTTTAAACGGGGTCGGGGTTTATTTATTTTTGCCTTCACCGCCCCCCCCCCCCCCCCGTTGGTATTCGTCCAACGTTTAGGATCGTTGTCTAAAAATCCGATCACGTCGTATGTTTGCCGAATATCCGACAATAAGTTTCTAGCGGTCGATCCAGCGCCAAACACAAACGCTTTTTGTTTCATCTGAAGCCTCCTATTGAAAATTCGCGTAATAATACAAAAAACCCTATTCGTCAAAAAACAGCTTTAATTTAATATCAATTCGGCTCTTTTTTACGCTCTATTTGCGCTCCGATCGCTCTTAATTTTTCCTCCATTCGCTCGTAACCGCGATCGAGATGGTAAATGCGGTGAATACGAGCCTTTCCGCTTGCCGCAAGCGCGGCTAATACCAGCGCGCTGGAAGCTCTTAGATCGGTAGCCATTACGTCCGCGCCTATCAGCTTTGTTTTGCCTGAAATTGTCGCCGTATTGCCGCGCAAAGCGATCTTCGCTCCCATTCTGGCAAGCTCGCCCACGTGCATAAAACGATTTTCAAACAGCCGCTCCTCGATCGCGCTGTTTCCTTCGGCTTGCGTTGCCAGCGCCATCATCTGCGCCTGCATATCGGTAGGAAATCCGGGGTATTCGGCGGTTACGATCTCTACGGGGCGAATTTGCGCGGACTTCAAAATCCTGATCGTATCCGCGCCAAACTCAAAGGCAAATCCCATCTGACGCAACTTGTCGGTAACGGCGGTCATATGACGCGGCTCGACGCGCTCCAAAGTCAGGCTTCCGTTTGTGATCGCCGCCGCGCAAAGATAGGTGCCGGCCTCGATACGATCGGGGATAACGCGTATCGGCGGGATATTCGGCGCCTCGCCGCCTGTGCCTTCAATTTCGATCGCGTCGCCGCCGATTCCGTCTATCTTCACGCCGCTTTTTGCGATCGTTTCGCAGAGTTGAACCACCTCGGGTTCTTTGGCGCAATTGACGATCTCGCTCTTGCCCTTCGCCAGCGCCGCCGCCATAACCGCGTTTTCGCTGCCCGTAACGCTGATCTTGTCAAAAACAATTGTCGCGCCTTTTAATCCGCGCGGCGCTTTCGCGTGGATATAGCCCTCCTCGATTGAAATATTCGCGCCCATTTTCTCCATCGCCTTCAAGTGCAAATCGACCGGTCTTTGCCCGATCGCGCAACCGCCCGGCAACGACACGCGGCACTCGCCGTAACGCGCGAGCAGAGGACCCAAAACGAGTATCGACGCTCTCATCGTTTTTACTATGTCGTAGGCGGCGACGACGCAGGCGATCTTGCTCGCGTCGATCGTAAAGATCTCGTTTTCCTTGACATATCCGCCGCCGAGCAGCTCCAGCAGCTTCAGAAAAGTTCTAATATCGGCGACGTTAGGCAGATTGGCGATTGCGACGGGATTTTTGGATAGGATTGTCGCGGCTAAAATTGGAAGCGCCGCGTTTTTCGCGCCCGAAACAATCAACTTGCCGTTTAAGCTCGCGCCGCCCGTAATTTCAAGGCAATCCATCAAAATCCTTAAGTTGAACTCGCGGCGGATTGTGCCAAAAGATTGCTACAAGGCTAAAAATAGCATTCGGAATACTCAAAGTCGCTTACCATCACGCAACTGACGCGAATGGGATCTAATACGCGCTTACGCTTTGCAAACGGCGCGAATTTATCGGAGAAATTCAAAATAAAAATAACCTTTATCGAACCAAGCCAACGATAAGCCGTTATTTTGTACGGCGACCCTTCGCGCGCCGTCGCATTGACAAAACCAGATACGGCGACTCTTTCGCCGCGAAGTCGTCCGCGATCAAAGCGCCCAAGGAAAATATCTTCCGTATCCGCTCCAAAGATAACGCTGGTTAAAATTAAGCTAATAATAAACGATCTCATTCGGATTATATCGGAAGGCTTAAAGTGGAGTTTAGCAGAGAGTTCAGAATTTCCGCGCCAATCCACCATATGATCCTGAGCGAAAACATCGTCGCGTTTTTGGATAATAGCGGAGCGGCGCGGTTTGTGGACCCGATTGGCGGCAAACAGTACGGCGTTCAGCAGTTGGCTCAGGAGGCGAGTTACGTCTATTTCCGCGGCGACTCTTCCGAGGGCGGCTATCTGTGCCTTTTTTTATCAAAAGACGTAAAAACGATTCTGCTTGAGTATGACAAAGACCTACGTCAATTTAAGCAAAAAGCGGTTTTGGAGTGGTCGATCGACGCTGCGGAGGTATCGTCGTTCTCGTTTGACGGTTCGCTGCTTGCCGTAGGCGACAATGGCGGGCGCGTTTGCGTATATCGCGCCGACATAGGCAAACTGCTGACAATCGCGCCGCGTTGCAACGAGTATATCTCCGCCGTGGCGTTTAACGGCGATTCGTCGCTTATCGCATACGCCAGCTTCAAAAAAAATCTGACGATTTACGATCTGAGCAGGTTTACGCCGCTATGCGACTACCTAAACAAAGAGGTGATCTGCGCGATCGCTTTTTTGCGTCAGACCTCGCTTGTAGCGATTGGCGGCAGAGACAATCGCGTTTTTCTGTTCGATCCCATCAATGGCTACGTGGCGAGAGAGCTTATAACCACAATAAACTGGCCGATCTCCATATATGTGGATAAAGACGATCAGTTCTGTTTCGTCTCCGATAAAGCGGGGTATCTCTATTTCATCGATCTGACTACGACGGAGCGCGACCAAGAGCCGATTTTCAACTCCAAGCAGGCGATCGTGGATATAAAAAGGCGCGGCGAGGAGATCTATTTCGCCTTCGAGGACGGGCGCGTATGCGCGATCGATCTGGCGATCGAGCGCGAGCGCTTTACGGAGGCGCTTAACCAGAGAAATATGTCCGCGCTGCACGAGATGATGCAAGCCAACCCAATCTTGAGATTCAGCGCCGCGGGCATGATGAACGATATGGACGCGCAATTCGACGAGCGATTTACCAAAGCTACGATCAACGTCGCGCAGGGCAAGCTGGATTTAGCGAGATCGGATATGGGCGATCTGTTGAGTTATCCCGTCTATAACAGCCGTTTTGAAGCGGTGGTAAAACACGCCGCCAAAGTCGCCACCTTCTGGCAATTGATACAAACAGGGCAGTATTACGAGGCTTATACGCTTGCCGGCGACGGCGATTTTTACCGAAAACTCCCGCTGTTTACTTTGCTGGAAAATCGTTTCGTCGAGCGGTTTAACGAAGCGCTGAAAAACCTCAACGGCGACAATCCCGATCCAAAAAAAGCCAGAGACGATCTGGCGCTGTATATGAAAACGCCGAATAAAGATTCGGCGATAAAAAATATGCTTAAAAACCCCGAAATTTTCAAGCGCGCGCAAAACGCTTACGATCGTAAAGATTGGGCGGATCTGGCGCGATTGATAAATAAGTTTAGAATGCTAAAGGATTCGCCGCCCGCCGTAGCGTATCAGGAAATGATCAAAAAAGAGGAAGAGCGGTTTCTGGGATTTATGCTATCGGGCAAATATGACGAGGCGTTTGGATCGGCGAAATTTTTGAAAGAAAACGGCAGGGCGGACGTTCCGATACTGAAAATAGAGTTTGACAAACTCGATATAGTCGCGCGGTTCAACGAGATTGTCAACGCCAAGCAGTATGGCGCGGCGATGCAAATGGCGATAAAAAATCCTTTTTTGATTACCTCGAACGCCTATAAGCTGCTGGACAAAACGCTGTCGGCGCGCTTCAAAGCGGCGCACCTGTACGCCGTAAAACGACATTTTGAAGCGGTGGATAAAATGCTTCGTCCGTTTTTAACCAACCCGTTTTCGTCCAACCGCGCAATCGGCGTTTACAAAACGCTCTATCTGGAGCAGATCGGCGCGCTTGGCGCGCAGATGCGGCAAAACCACTGGCTGAACGCTTTGAAAAATTATGTTTCAAGATTTGGGCTTGACGGCGAAATCGAGTTGATCGTTAAAAAGTACGATCAGCAGAGATTGCTGGAGCCGTTCAGAGAGTTCAAAACTCCGAATTTTCTACGCTACCCGCTTATAAAAAATATCGTTACCGAGCCGTTCGCCAAGCCGACGGCAAACCCGCGAACGTAAGACGGACAAAACGGCTTTCGACTTAACCGCCGCTATGCTAAAATCCGCGCTTCATTCGTCAAAGGCTACCTAATGCTAAAAACAATTTTCGCCAAAATTTTAGGCACGCGCAATGAAAAAGAGCTGAAACGTTATCGCAAACGTCTCGTCGCGATCAACGCGCTGGAGGCAAAATACGCCCCGTTAAGCGACGACGATCTGAAAGCGGCGTTTAACGAGCTGCGCCAAAGGGTAAAGGAGGGCGAAGCGCTCGACGGCGCGCTCAACGAAAGTTTTGCCATTACCCGCGAAGTCTCTAAGCGAGTTTTGAATATGCGCCATTTTGACGTTCAGATTATCGGCGGTTTGGCGTTGCACGAAGGGCGCATAGCGGAGATGAAGACGGGCGAAGGCAAGACGCTTGTGGCGACGCTGCCGATCGTTCTCAACGCGCTAAGCGGCAAGGGCGCGCACGTCATAACGGTAAACGATTATCTGGCGAAGCGCGACGGGCGCGACATGGGCGTTTTGTACAACTTTTTGGGTTTCAGCGTGGGCGTTCTGACCAACGATCTTTCGCTCGGCGAGGAGCGAGTTCAGGCTTACGGAGCGGATATTACCTACGGGACAAACAACGAATTCGGCTTTGATTATCTACGCGACAATATGAAGTACGGGCTATCCGAGATGACGCAACGCGGGCATAACTACGCGATCGTGGACGAAGTGGACAGCATACTGATAGACGAGGCGCGAACGCCGCTTATAATCTCTGGTCCCACAAACCGCAAAATGTCGCACTACGCCAAAGCCGACGAGACGGCGAAGCGGCTCGACAGAGACGAAGATTTTACAATCGACGAGAAAAACCGCGTCGTTATGATCACAGACAGCGGAGTGGAAAAAGCGCAAACGTTGTTTGGCGTGGAAAACCTTTACGATCTGGAGCACGCGATTTTAGCGCATCACCTCGATCAGGCGCTGAAAGCGCGTTATCTGTTTGAAAAAGACGTGCATTACGTGGTCAAAGAGGGCGAGATCGTTATCGTGGACGAATTTACGGGGCGGCTTTCGGTGGGGCGGCGCTATTCGGAAGGGCTGCATCAGGCGCTGGAAGCCAAAGAGGGAGTGGCGATCAAAGAGGAGAGTCAGACGCTCGCCGACATCACCTTCCAAAACTATTTCAGACTTTACAAAAAACTAGCCGGCATGACGGGCACCGCGCAGACGGAGGCGAGCGAGTTCAGTCAGATCTACTCGCTGGAAGTGATCTCTATTCCCACTAACGTCCCCGTAACGCGCAAAGATCACAACGATCTGATATACCGTACGGAGGTCGAAAAAAACGAGGCGGTGATCGAGCAGATCAAAACGCTCTACAAAAAAGGTCAGCCCGTTTTGGTAGGCACGATCAGTATCGAAAAGAGCGAGGCGCTATCCAAACAGCTAACGAACGCGAAGGTCGCGCATAACGTGCTAAACGCCAAACAGCACGAAAAAGAGGCGCAGATTATCGCGCAGGCGGGCAAAAAACAGATGGTTACGATCGCCACCAATATGGCGGGACGGGGCGTGGATATTAAACTCGACGACGAAACGAGAGCGCTTGGCGGTTTGTTTATTATCGGCACCGAGCGCCACGAATCGCGCCGTATAGACAATCAGCTGCGCGGACGATCGGGCAGGCAGGGCGATCCTGGCGAAAGCCGTTTTTATCTGTCGCTGGAGGATAATCTCTTGCGCATTTTCGGTTCCGATCGCATTAAAAACATTATGACGCGCCTAGGCGTAAAACATGGCGAATTTATCGAATCGGGCATGGTTACCAGAGCGGTGGAAAAAGCGCAAAAGCGGGTGGAATCGATGCATTTTGAGGCGCGAAAACACCTTTTGGAATACGACGACGTGGCGAACGCGCAGCGAAAAATAATCTACGCCTTTCGCCGCGAACTTATGACGCCAAATCTTGAGATTAAAAACAAGATCATTGAAAACCTGCGATTTTATCTTGACGGACTATTTGGCGAATGCGGCGTTATAGAGGGCGCGTCGCCCGAAGAGTTTGCGATCGACAAGCTGATCAAAGTTCTGCGCGAGGATCTTAGAGTAGAGATCGCAAGCGTTGATGGATCGTCAAGCGCTTCGGAGCTTCGCAAGATCGTCGCAGAGAACGCGACCGCGCAATACGAGCAAAAAATGTCGGTCGTCGCGCCCGAACAGCGCGGCGAAATCGAGCGGATTTTATATCTGCAAAGTCTTGACGAAGCATGGCGCGAACATCTGTATCAGATGGACGTGCTGAAAACGGGCATCGGCTTAAGGGGCTACAACCAAAAAGACCCTCTCGTGGAGTACAAAAAAGAGAGCTACCAGATGTTCAACGAGCTGACGACAAACCTCAAATTCTCCATCGTGAAAACCCTGTTTGGCGTCAGATTTAGGACGCGGGACGAGCAAGAGGCGATCAATCGCATGCGCGAACAGATGGAAAAAGCCGCCAAAGAGGAGCGGCTGACCTACGCCGCGCCTTCGTCAAGCTCGCAAAGCGCGGGGACGTTCAAAATCGAGAAAAAGATTCCGCGAAACTCGCTATGCCCATGCGGCAGCGGCAAAAAGTATAAAAACTGCCACGGACAATCCGGACCAAAACGAGGCGCGCTTGCCCCCGTTGACTAAATATGCGTAAAAAGAGTCTGGTAGGCTTTATTGCGCGGCGCTACCTGCGCTTTGATCCGTCGCAACCTTTTATATCTATCGCGGCGATTCTGGCTTTTCTCGGCGTGGCGATCGGCGTTATGGTTCTGATCGTAACTATGGCGATTATGAGCGGCGTTACCAAAGAGTTCAGAGAAAAGCTGTTTGTGATGAACTACCCTATCACGTTGCTGCCGCGCTTCGGGACGACAATCGACGACGAATTAATCGACCGACTCCGCGCAAATTTTCCCGATCTGCGCTTCAGCCCCTATCTGCGCTCCGGCGCGATGAGTCGAAAAGATAGTTATATGGAAGGCGTTATCGTTTTCGGCGTACGTTTCGACGCGGAGCGGCTGGTAAACCCCATATTTGATCGCGCCCTGACCAAAGATGCATACGAGCCATTCGAGGCAATCGCCGGCAAAGCGCTGACGGATGAGTTTGCCATAGCGCAAAACGAAAAACTGCTGTTAATTTTCACGCGCTCACAGCCGTCGGGACTTGCGCTAACGCCGGTTATGAAACGTTTTGCGATCGCGGGTAGTTTTGAATCGGGTTTGCGCGCTTACGACAAAGCCTATTTTTACGCGCAATACGACGATCTTCGCGTACTGTTGAACGCAAAAACGGGCGAATATCACGGCGTGCATATCGACGCGAAAGAGCCAATGGACGCGATCGATAAGATCAAAGCGGTTGTCGGATCGCGGGCGAACGCGATCGGCTGGTGGGAGCAAAACGCCAATTTTTTCGGCGCGCTGGAGCTTGAGAAGCGGGCGCTGTTTTTGGTTTTGATGCTGATCGTGCTTGTCGCGGCGTTAAATATCGTCTCTTCTTTGTTGATGACTACGATCAGCCGCAGAAAAGAGATCGCGCTGCTGGCTTCGCTTGGCGCAAGCCCGCGCGAGATCGGCAAGATATTTTTTACGATCGGCGCGGCAATCGGATTTGTCGGTATAGTTACGGGTTCGGCGCTTGGCGGCGCGGCTCTGTGGGCGCTGGATCGCTTTGATATCGTGTCGCTTCCCGCGGACGTTTACGGCACAAGCAAACTGCCGCTCGATCCGTCGCCGTTTGATTTCTCTATGATCGTGATCGGCGCGTTTATTATCGTACTGTTCAGCGCGTGGTATCCCGCAAAAAAAGCGGCGCAAACCGACGTGCTGGACGCGCTTCGCAACGAATAACCTTCTTGCCGAAACGCAAAAAGCGCTTAGCTTAGCCGCCTGTCAAACAGCCGACCGAAAAGAATTGGCGATCAGCCCATCCTCCGAACGATCCAGAATCCTAACTCCCGCCGACGGAGGATTGGCAATCAGCCCATCCTCCGTAGCGCTCAAGATCGGCTACTCCTGCCAATAGAGATAAGGATAACCGTCGTTCTTGTTTGCGTCGATCTTCCAAGGATGATCGTCGTCGTCGCCAAACTGCCAGCCTAAGCCGCCCAATCCGTCGCCATTGATCGCGCCGGAGTAAAGAGCGGTTGGCGTTGTAAGATCGTCGATACTCTTGCTTGTGCCGTTATGATCGGTGGTTGCGCCATCGTAAACAACGCTATTTACAGTCATAGTATCTAACGCGAAGTTGTTGGACAACGTTGCGCCGCCGTATATGATCCCGACTACGCGGGATGCGTTAGAGTCGTCGTCGCTAATGATCGCAGAGTTAATTGCGCTGTTCGCGGTTATTGAAGAGATATAAGCGCTCCCCGCGATACCGCCGACGTTATTGATTCCGCTAACATTTCCCGTAGCGTAACTGTTTACGATTGAGGAGAGGCTAACGTCTCCCGCGATACCGCCGACGTTATCGCCGTCGGCGCCTTCGCTATAGTCTCCGCTAACATTTCCCATGGCGTAGCTGTTTTTGATTGAGGAGTCACTATACATTACTCCCGCGATACCGCCGACAGCGCTGCTTCCGCTGACGTTGCCCGTGGAGTAGCTGTTTATGATTGAACTCCCGCCAAAGTCTCCCGCGATACCGCCGACGTAATGGTTGCCGCTAATGTTTCCCGTAGAGTAGCCGTTTATGATGGAGGATGCGCTCATGACTCCCGCGATACCGCCGACAGCGCCATAATCTCCGCTAATGTTTCCCGTAGAGTAGCCGTTTATGATGGAGGAGGCGTTGAGCGTCCCCGCGATACCGCCGACTCTATCGCCTCCGCTAATGTTTCCCGTGGAGTAGCTGTCTTTTACTTCTGAGTAGTAGCTAACGAATCCCGCAATAGCGCCAACATGGCTATCTCCGCTAATGTTTCCTGCGACGTAGCTGTTTGTAATAAAAGCGGATTTAACAAACCCCGCGATACCGCCGACGCTGCCAGCATATCCTTGTACCCCGCCTTTGGCGTTATCGATCAAAACGCCAAGGTTTTTGACTTGAGCGCCACCGCCAAGACCGTCGACATACCCGCCAAGACCGTCGAAATACCCGCCAAGACCGTCGATATACCCGAAAAGACCAACGACATCACTATCACTGATCGAAGGACTATTGATCCATAGACCGCTGATTTTATATCCGTTTCCGTTAAAGATACCCGTAAACGGAGCGAAGAAAGTTCTAGTACCGATCGGACTCCAGCCTTTATCAGCGTCTAACGTCGCGCTGGTAAGCGTTATATCGTTTAAAAGGATATAGGCGCCGGTTATCCGAGATATGTTTACATCATAAAACTCCAAGTACACTGTATCGATATCAAAACGAATATCGTTCAGTTCAAGCTCGGTTCGTATCTCTTTAACGTTCGGAACGCCGTAAAGGTTTGTATTGCCCGTTACGGGATAGCTTGGGTTGGAAGCCAGATCGACAGCGGAGCTTGCCGCATATAGAGCGGGGGGCAGATCGAGATCGGACTTCAACGTTGGAAGATTGATTGAGTCCGTCGTCGTCGGTACACTTAACGTGTAGTTCAGATCAAGATTAACATCGTAAAATTTAACGACGTAACCGCTTTCTTTTTTCTGATCGCCGCTACCGCTACTTCCGCAGCCGATTAACGTAAAAGCGAAGAGAAAGCTAACTAAGCAGAGAGAGAGAGAGAGAGAGAGAGGACTTTTCAACTTAAACGAAGTTGAAATAGCCGAACTAATTGTTGTTGCCGCTTGCATTTTGCGACCCTCCTTGAGAAAGATAAGATTTGGCGAT
>JAIRWX010000061.1 GCA_031268655.1 Helicobacteraceae bacterium
TGAAAAGTTTCAGAAGCGACAACGAAGAGTCAAAAGTCGTTCACGACGTTGTCCGTAATACGAAGGAGAGAAAAAAGGCGTATGGAGAGTTTTCCGACGCTCTAGGCGCAAATGGTATAGACACTTTCAGATCAAGCGGCGATCCTACGCCCTGCGATTTTGATAGCGGCGCTAGGAACTTCTATCGTTATTGAACGTTTTATCTATAGAGGCGATCAAAACGGCGCTACGGCAATCTGTTTTAAAACGAAAGCCGCAACAAATAAGCGGGTCGCCAAAAAGTCCAGCGGAGCTTTTGGGCTATAATTTAGACCAAAATGAAACATATTCGCAATTTTTCTATTATCGCGCATATCGATCACGGCAAAAGCACGCTTGCCGATCGCATCATTCAAGAGACCCAATCGGTGAGCGCACGGCAGATGCGCGATCAACTGCTCGACGATATGGAGATTGAACGCGAGCGGGGCATCACGATCAAAGCCCAGAGCGTTCGCCTGAAGTACAAGGGGTATATTCTAAATCTGATCGACACGCCCGGACACGTTGATTTTTCGCACGAGGTAAGCAAGTCGCTGATTAGCTCCGAAGGAGCGCTTCTTGTCGTGGACGCTACGCAGGGCGTTCAGGCGCAGACAATCGCCAATTGTTATATGGCGCTTGAAAACGGCGCGGAAATTCTGCCCGTGATCAACAAGATCGATCTGCCTAGCGCCGATCCAGATCGCGTAAAGGCTGAGATCGAAAGCGTTATCGGCATCGACTGCTCCCGCGCAAATCTCGTTTCCGCCAAAAGCGGCGCTGGCGTAAAAGAGCTTTTGGACGCGATCGTAGCGAAAATCCCGCCGCCGTCCGGCGACGAAAACGGACCCAGCCGCGCTTTGATCTACGATAGCCGTTTTGATCCCTATTTGGGCGCGTTGGCGCTTGTTCGCGTGTTTGACGGAACGCTTAAATCAGGACAGAAAGTTCTGACGATGGCGACGCAAACGCGCCGCGAAATCAGCGCGCTTTACTATCCGCACCCGATCGAGCATGTCGCCGCCGACGAGTTGAAAACGGGCGAGATTGGAATCGTCGTTTTGGGAGCGAAAACGCTCGGCGATATTCGCGTCGGCGACACGATCACCGATCTCGCCGTTAGCGCCAAAGAACCCGTAACAAGATACAAAGAGGCAAAAGCCTATGTTTTCGCGGGCGTTTACCCGATCGAAACGGAGCAGTTTGAGCCTTTGCGCGACGCGCTTGAAAAGTTAAAAATGAGCGACTCCAGCATAGTTTTTACGCCTGAAACCTCTACGGCGCTGGGATTTGGTTTTCGCGCAGGCTTTTTGGGTCTTTTGCATATGGAGGTGATCAAAGAACGGCTCGAGCGCGAATTTGGGCTGAATCTCATAGTTACCGCGCCCGGCGTTACCTACGAAATTTTGACGACAAGAGGGGAAAAACTGCAGGTTTCAAACCCCGCCGCTTTTCCCGACGCGGGACGGATCGATAAGGTATTCGAACCGTACGTGCGAGGAACTATTATCGCGCCGAGCGAGTTTGTCGGTTCTATGATCGCGCTTGCGAACAACAAACGCGGCGTACGCGAAAAGATGGACTATCTGGGCGAGAGCCGCGTTATGTTGGTTTACGCAATTCCGCTAAACGAGGCGATCGGCGATTTTTACGACAAACTAAAAAGCCTTTCCAAAGGCTACGCAAGTTTTGATTACGAACCGATCGATTACCGCGAGGGCAATCTTGTCAAACTCGACGTTCGCGTCGCTGGCGAGCCTGTGGACGCGCTAAGCGTTATCGTAGATCGTTCCAAAGCGGAGGCGAGAGGGCGCGAGTTGGTCGCTAAAATGAAAGAGTTGATCGATCGTCAACTATTTGAAGTGGCGATCCAGGCCTCGATCGGCGCTAAAGTAATCGCCCGCGAAACCGTAAAATCCATAGGAAAAAATGTAACGGCAAAGTGCTACGGCGGCGATATTACCCGCAAGCGAAAATTGCTTGAAAAACAGAAAGAGGGTAAAAAACGAATGAAAGCGATCGGCAAAGTGTCGATCCCGCAAGAGGCGTTTTTAACCGTTTTGAAAATCGACTAGCCTTTTGCGCGTAAGCGACGCTCGCTAGCCAAATAAACTTCTTAAGGATATTTCGGTAAAATTCCGCCCTTTATTTTGGTTGGACAAGAAGGCAAGCGATGTATGCGATAATCAACGCCGACGGCAGGCAGTACAAGGTCGCTCAAGGCGAGATAGTTTTATTTGACAAGCGCGGTTTAGAGCCTAAAGCCGCCGTCGCTTTTGAAAAAGTTTTGCTGATCAACAACGACGGGGCGCTAACGGTAGGCTCGCCGTTTATCGAGGGCGCGAAGGTTACGGGCGAGACGATTAACGAGGGGCGCGGCAGGAAGATCGTGATCTTCAAAAAACGCCGTCGCAAAGACAGCAAGCAAAAACGGGGCTTCAGACGCGATTTTACCCGCGTGAGAATAACCGGCATAAGTTTGTAAGCGCGGACCGACAAAGGATGTAGATATGGCGCACAAAAAAGGACAGGGTAGCACTCAAAATAACCGCGACTCAATCGGTCGCAGATTAGGCGTTAAAAAATTTGGCGGCGAGTTTGTCCGCGCCGGCAATATCATCGTGCGTCAGCGCGGTACGAAAATCCACGTCGGCGACAACGTGGGTATTGGCAAGGATCACACCATTTTTGCGCTGATTGACGGCAACGTGGTTTTTTCTCGCAAAGACGCGGAACGAAAAAAAGTCTCCGTAGCTCCTAAGATATAAGCGCTATTGCGCGGACTGAAAGCGGAGCGTTTACGCGCCTAACGCGGCGGTTGATCGCCGCTTTTGCGCCGTTTTCAAAATATTTATAGCGCCAATCGGCAAATACGCGCTCGAAACGCGATCTACGCGCTTAATCTGCGAATCAGATCGGCGATATGCGTCTCGCGTCCGCTAAGCAGATGTCTTAACTCGATCGATCGGGTTAAAAACTCTTGGGCGCGAACCTCCTTAGCGCATTGCAGAAGGCGATCGGCGTCGCACTCGTTTTGCAGCAGCTC
Source organism: Helicobacteraceae bacterium (assembly GCA_031268655.1). Taxonomy (GTDB): domain Bacteria; phylum Campylobacterota; class Campylobacteria; order Campylobacterales; family SZUA-545; genus JAIRNH01. Next base: position 3,068 of record JAIRWX010000061.1, read on the forward strand.
CGCATGCATAGGCGGGCGGTTTTCGTAATGAAAGATCAGATTCGCAAGACCCACAAACGGCAGTTTCACAAAGCGCTTGGCGATCGCAAAATCGAACGCTTTGGCGCGATACGCCAACGCAAAAGGCGTTCCGATCAGCGCGGTCTCCAGCGTCGCGGTGCCGGAACAGACAAACGCGAACTTGGCTTTTAACAAAGCGGCGTTAGCCTCTTTGGTAATCGTAAAACCGCCCAGATCGCCGTAAATCTCCGCGATCTTCTGATCGTCAAAGTGCGACGGAATAACAAGAATCTTTTTGCCCTCTAGTTTTTTCGCCGCCGCCTTGAAAACGGGAAAAAGCCGCTTGATCTCGCCCTCGCGCGAGCCGGGCAAAAAGGCGTAAATCTCGTCGTTGGTTACGCTCTCTTTGAACCGCTCGATCTCCTCCATCAGCGGATGCCCCACGTAGGAGCAGTTTTTCCACCACGACTTTTCAAAGGGCAAGATCGCCGCGCGCGCGTCGGTAACATTCTGCACGACCTCGATTCGTTTTGCCTTCCACGCCCACACCTGCGGCAATACATAGTAGAGGATTTTTAGTTTCGGAAGCTCTTTTTTCAGCGCTTTCGCCAACGGGATATTAAACGCGGGCGAATCGATCAGCAGCGCCAGATCGCAACTCTTAGCCGCCTGAACCATCGATTTCAAAGTTCTGCGCGCAAGCGGAATTTTACCCGCCGCCTCGATAAAACCCATCGCGCCGAACTCTTTGCTCTCCACGATCGGCTCGCCAAACTCGCGGTTGAAAACGCCGACGCGAGGCGCGTCTCCAAGCCGCGCAAAAATTGGCTTTAGGTGCAAATTTGCCGACGGCTCCAAAGCGCTGATTAACAATTTCACAATTTTCCTTTTGCTAATTACAACGCGATTTTATCGTTAAGGCGCTAAGGTTCGGGCGTTCGGCTTAAACCTTTGGCTGATATAGTTTTTATCTTTGAAACAAAGGTGAAAAATGCGCTTGATATTCGCTTTATCGCTGTGCGCCGCGGCGGCGTTTGGCTTTGAGTCGGTCGCCGAATACGAGGTGTCGTATAGCTGGTTCACAATGGGCAAAGCCGTCGCGTCGCTGAAAATCGACGGCGACCGCTACGAAACCGAAGTAAACGCCAAAACTACTGGAATGGCGGCGACTTTCTCGGGAAATCGCAAAGAGACCTTCAAAAGCTCCGGCGCGATCGCAGACGACGTTTTTGTTCCCGAAAGGTACGAACACTGGTACTCAAGCGGCGACAAGACGGGCTATACGGGCGCGTTTTTCGACCACGAGAACTCGCAGGCGATACAGACCAAAGAACGATGCGTAGAGAAAAAGTGCAAATACGAATCGACGATGCTGGCGGACGAGCAATACGCGCAAAACGATATGCTCTCGCTTTTTCACAACGTAACAAGGGGATTTGTGAATTCAGGCGAAAAGTCGCTGGAAGCCGGCGCGATCGGCTCTAAAAAACGCGCGCGTATAGAGATCGCGGAGGACAAACATCTCAAAACCGCCAAATCGTTATTCAACAATCAAGACGGAACATATCTCGTGGTATTTCTGAACCAAGAGATTTTCAGCAGCAAAGACGGCGCGCTGTATATCAATATCGACGACGACGGAGTCGTAACGAAAGCCGTCTTGCTCGATACCCTGCTGTTTGGCGACGTGATCGGCGAGCTTAGTAAAAAGACGATCGTCCCTTAACGAGTAGCGACACGCGATAGATCAACAGCGCGCCGACAGAGAGGGTGAAAATCTTAAAAGCGCTGACCGACTGCGAGTGTAGCGAGTTAAAGCCGATCGTTTGCGTCGCTTCGACTCCCTCCGCCTGCAACGCTAAAATCGTCGGCGCGTAATACCATGCGAACAACCCTCCGGAAACGAACGCGAGCGCGGTCAAGATCAAAACGGAAGTTAATCGATCGTCCTTCCAAAATCGCCATATTTCGTAAAAGGCGCTAAACAGAATTGTAGCGCCGACAAAAACCGCGTATCTGCGAAATATCTCGCTCATCAGCCGCCCCGAAGCGAAAAGGTCTATTTCGTCCGAACCGATATAGAGCGCGGCTTTGAATATCGTCGGCGCTACGATTGCGCCGATCGTAATTGTCGCGCCGAGCGTAACGCCCAGCAAAACGACGTAAAAAGTTTCTAATATGATTTTTATTCGCATAATTTTCCTTAATTAAAATACAAAACTAAATGAAAGCGTAAAAGCCAGCTCGTCGTCGTTCCAGTTTCTAGGCGTGATCGAAGGCTCTTTGCCCTTTCTGTCTATTTGCCATTCGCGGTTAAAATACGAGGTTTCAAATCGGACGCGAAAACCGCTTTGCGAAGTCGTATAAAAACCTATCGCGCCGCCGTATGAAATCTCCGTAAGCGTGTTTGTTTTAGCGTGCGCGTTGCCAAATCCGATCGCGGCTTTGATATACGGATAGCCGTCAAACGGCGCGTAATCTCTCAAGCTTGGCATAACAAAAGCGTAACCAAACTGCGCCTCGTCAATCTCTTTGTCAGAAATCAACGCTATCGAAACCTGATCGCTTTGCGAGTTATATTGATAGCCGCCAAACACGGCGATTCGCCAAAACTCCTCGCTTTGCCCGTTTTTCTCGTAATAGACGCGCGCGCCGCTTGCGCCGATCTCGCTTACCGCCAAAGCGCATAACGGCACAAGCGCGGCAAACAACACTGATACGCGCAAATACGCCCCTCTACATAATCTAAAACGGGTATTGTAACCTAAGCGACAATTGTAAGATAAACGTCCAAAGCCGCCCTTTAAGCGGCGCTCGCGGCAAATAGCGATCGCAAACGCTTAAGCGGCGAAACGTCTCTTTTTTCGCGTCCGCTCGACGCTAAACCAAATCGCCGCCTCGCAACCGAACAAACCTCTTAAACAAATAACATATAATTAGCCGATTTAACGCAAAGTTTACTAAGGAACGCGGATTGTCCGAATCTGAACGTCCAAAACTCTATACAGGTGCTTTAGAGGTCAAAACCTCGTCGATCGCAAAAAGTCTGGCGGACTTGGTTGATCGGGAGCGGGTACATCCAGCCAGCGTGGATTTTGATATTTTGAAAATTGAAACTTATGTAAAAGAGCCGTCCAGAGACGAATACGTCGCGCTCGACAAACAGCGCTTGGCAAAACTGCTCGACTTGACCCATCTGCTTAATCCCGCGCTGCAATTCGAACAGGAGTACGAGATTCGTTTCAAGCCCGTAACGCCGCTCCCATTTAAGTTCAATATGTCCATCAGCGCGGACAAGTTTCGATCCGTAGCGCATATAACGTTAAAAGCCGGTTCTATTATCAAAGCGGGAGTCGATCCAAAACTGCTGTATTTATATTTCAACAAGATCAAACTCAGAAACAAAATGATGATCTATATCTGCGACGATTCGCTTAGAGCCGCCGTAGGAAAATTGGCGAAACAGGCGAACGGCGAGCCTTTTAGCGAAGAGGTTGAGTTCGCGTTGTGCGCTTGGCCTCAACCTATGGAGACAATCGACGATCAACTGATCTGGAGCTACCGCGACAAAATGAAGCAAGAGGAGGAGACGGGCAGGATCAATTACGCCGATCGCGGCTTTATCTCGGGCGTAAATAAAGACGAGCCGCTGATCGAATACATAATGCCGCGGCGAGGAACGGCGGGACGATCGTTCGACGGCAAATTTATCGGAGCGCCCGAACCCAAAACGCAAAACGAACCGACTTTTACGATCGATGAAACCAAAATAAAGGCGGTAGAGACAAACGGCAAACGGCTCTATATCGCCAAAGAGGACGGCTACGTAAAACTGGAGGAAAACGTTCTGTCAATCGGCAAAACAATCGAACTAAGCGACGTTTCGCTTAAGACGACGGGAAATATACGAGCTGGTCTGGATAAAGGCATTACAATTCGCGTCGAAGGCAAAGACCCCGCAAAAGAAGCGATCGGCGTCGATATGGTGGTAGAGGCTACCGAAGTATATGCAAACGGCGGCGTGGCGAGCGGCGCTCTTGTAACGGCGGATAAAATTGTAATCAAGGGTCAGACCCATCAAAAAAGCGAGCTGATCGGCAAACATATAGAGGCGAATGTGCTGCGCGGAACGGCGCGGGGCGAAGACGTGATCGTCAAATCGCTGGAGGGAGGAAATATCAGCGCTATCAGCGCGCAGATCGAGCAGGTTGTCGGCGGCGAGGTTACATGCAGAACGATCAAGGCGGGCAATCTGCGCGGTAAAGCCTATCTGCAGGCTACGACGGAAATTATAGTTTCGCGGGTAAGCAAGGGCGAAAATAGACTTATAATCGATTCAAGCGTAGAGGCGGAAGACCGCGACGCAATCGGGGCGGCGATGAAGCGGATCGGAGAACTAAAGGCGGAAATGGAGGAACATAAACATGCGCGCGACGCGAACGCGCTCTATCTGTCTAAAAATTTTAACGCTTACAAGCAGGTGCGCGAGAAAATTGCGGAAGATCGCAAAGCCGGCAGGCTGACGGGAGAAAGCTACCTAAGAATGGCGAGAGAGTATAAGTCCGCTCAACAAAACTGCGACGTCACCGAGGCGCAAATAGGGCTTTTGGCGGCGCGAATCAAAGAAAAAAGAGGCGAATTGGAGCGCTTCGATAAACTCGCTTTAGAATCTGTCGTGATCAACGAAAGCGCGATATGGAAGGGGCATAACGAGGTGATTTTCAAATTGCCGTTTCTGGGGCGCGAGTACGCGCAAAACATAGACGACGGCATGCGCGTTAAAAGCGTTAAGCTGGTCGAATCCTGCGACGGCGGCGAATACGAGATCAAGCTGTTATACTAACCGCCCGCCGTCGATTGGGCGCAATCGTCTTTTGCCGCCTCAAAGTCGATCTCCGCTTGTGATCGCGAATACGCGCAAAACATAGACGTTTGCTTTGTCATTGATATATTTCAATGTTCCGATCGCCCTCCTCCGTAGCGCTCAAGCGCGGCTAGTCTTGCCAATAGAGATAAGGATAGCCATTGTTCTTGCTTGAATCGATCTTCCAAGGATTATCGTCGTCGTCGCCAAACTGCCAGCCCAGATCGGCTTCATAGGTTGATCGCGTTTTAAGTTCGACGGATGTCTTACTAACGCCGTGATTGGCTTCGGTACCGCTATCGGTAAATCTTCCGCTCATTGTCGATAAAGCGAAATTGTTTGAAACGCTAGGCGAATCGGGAACGCAACCCACTACGCGATTAACGTAAGAGTTTCCGGTAACCGAAGGATTGATCGCGGCGTTATTTTGGATCGTATTACCGGTATCAGAGCAGTAAGCGTGGTACCCTCCACCAAATATACCGCCGACAATATGGTATCCGCTAACGTTCCCCCTTGAATAGCTGTTTTTAATAATATTAGTCGCTTCGCCACTGTCGGCATTCCCCACAATACCTCCGATCAGAGAAACATCAACGCCAATCCCAATCACATCGCCGGTGGAGTAGCTGTTCATTATCGTCGAACCCGAATGAACTACTCCCGCGATACCTCCGATGACACCGCCTCCGTTTCCACTGACGTTTCCTGTAGAGTAGCTATTAATTATTGATGAATAGACGTGCATTGATCCCGCGATACCGCCGACTATATAAAATCCGCTAACGTTTCCGGTGGAGAAGCTATTTATAATCGCAGCTTCGTGAGCCCATCCAGTAATACCGCCAACCTCGGTAGCGTATTCGTCGCCAATAACTCTGGCGCTGGATCGGCAGCTGATTATCGACGCGTTATAAGAAGCAACCGCTCCGGCTAGGCCGCCGATATAAGACCCGTGTCCTTTTACCGTTCCAGCCGAGTAACTATTCGCTATTAAAGCGCCATGATTGATGCTGCCCGCTATAGCGCCAACATAGTCTTCTCCCTTCACCTCTTTACCGTTAGCTATCTCTACGCCAAGATTCCTAATTTGAGGAATAATAGGATAGTACTCCGAATCGATATATCCGAAAAGACCAATAAAACCTTCGTTTGGGCGATCAATCCACAACCCCGTTATCTTATGGTTGTCGCCGTTAAAGATTCCCGCAAAAGCGACATAGCGTTCGCCAATCGGTCTCCAACCATAGGTTTGGTTAAAGTCGTTTTCGTTTTCTCCGCTAATCGCGGATAAAGCTATATCTTTCAGCATAATATACTTGCCGTCAAGAGCGCTTCTAACGCTATTTAGTCCAGCCTGATCGGCAATCTCGACAACGTTGGGAGTTGCGTAGAAGTTGCTATCGGCGCTTAACGAATAGTCGATTTCGTTTGCGATATTGTCGGAGCTTTCGGCTCTGTATAAAGCGGATTCAAGATCGTATAGCGATCTGTAATAGGGAAGATCAATTGAATTCTCAGATACGATCGCGGAGGCGTTAAAGTCAAGGTTTGAATCGTAGAAGCGGACGATACGATCGTTTACCCCAGCGATTACAATATAGGCTACGGCGCTTACAGCCGAAGCGGTTTTTGTTTCCGTCGCGCTATCGTTGGTATTGATTACGTCGACGTAGTAATAAGCCGAATCCGAAGCTACAAACGTATAGTTCAATTGGGTAGCGTTGGGTATAGGAGTTCCGTTTGTATTGGAATTTGTCGCGGCGCTATGCCACTGATACGAAAGCGCTCCTTCGTCGCTTACGCTTGCCGTTACGCTAAGGGTAATCGTATCGCCTTGATGATAAATATCGCCTCTTGGACTAGAGAGGATAACAGGCGTTTGGGCGTTTGCCGTCGTCTTACGATCGCCGTTATCGTTTCCGTTGCTACTTCCGCCGCCTTCGCAGCCGATTAACGTAAAAGCGAAGAGAAAGCTAACTAAGCAGAGAGAGAGAGAGAGAGAGAGAGAGAGGACTTTTCAACTTAAACGAAGTTGAAATAGCCGAACTAATTGTTGTTGCCGCTTGCATTTTGCGACCCTCCTTGAGAAAGATAAGATTTGGCGAT
>JAIRWX010000033.1 GCA_031268655.1 Helicobacteraceae bacterium
TGAAAAGTTTCAGAAGCGACAACGAAGAGTCAAAAGTCGTTCACGACGTTGTCCGTAATACGAAGGAGAGAAAAAAGGCGTATGGAGAGTTTTCCGACGCTCTAGGCGCAAATGGTATAAGTATTTTTAATTATTCAACAGAGCGAAACCAGTGCGATTATGAACAGTAGCTAACTTCACGCAACGAGTACAAAAATGTTCTTGCATGATTGAATGCCGCGAGCGCGACAGATTAAGTTAAAAAGTTGGAACAAACTATTTGGAAAATAATCTGTTAGTAATAAACGGCTATTTAAACTAAGAAAAGCTGACAGACGCTTGCCCATTATGATTCTCAATGATCTTTGATATGTTGGGGAATGCGGACATAGTGTGCGTATAGGCATGATAGACGGATAGTATAGTATCCTGAAGTTCTTGATTTGTAGTTCCTTCAAGTTTAACTACTTTTAGTCCAATATCAGCGCATTTATCGGCACTAATATGTCTTGAGTGAGATTTGGTGTGATCGTGGTCGGACAATTCGCTGACAATCCTATTTACCTGTTCTTTGGCGGATTTGTCGCCTTTGAACATTCCGCTTATAAGCCATTCTCCGACAAATTCTTTCGCCCAATTCATAGCGTTTTCACACTCGCCTATAAACGCTGGTGGGTACTTCTGAAGTATAGGCGCCCATAGTTGCGCCAATAACGGATTAGCTTCAATGTCTTTCTTTGCTCTATTAAATTCGGTTATAACCCCGTGCGAAGATGTGCCGCCAAATTGCGGATCAATTGGACTCAGGCTGGAATGGGCGCCCATTATTATCGCTTTTGCGGAGCAGGCTATCATCGTTCCCGCAGACATAGCTAACTGTGGGACTATAACTACAATATCTTCGGCAAACTTATTTCGCAGATAACTCCCGATCGCTTCGGCTACGGCAACTCCGCCGCCAGCAGTATGCAGTATTAAATCAAGCCCTTCGCCTTTATTGAGACCATATAAGCATGACATGAGAGAATAAATATCGTTATCATTGATAGCTAAATTGTTGGAAGGCTCGCTTCTCTGTAGCCAAGCAGAATGATACACGATGACATTCCTGCCCCTTGCCTTACGTAGTCTTTGTAGATATTTCCGTCTTATGGCGTCGAAAGGAGAAGGGTCTCCAGCATTAATCCTGCCGTCTATTTCTTTGAAAATTTCGGCTGAACTCGGCATTTTCGTCTATCTTGGTTTTTCTCGGAAAACTGGTTGGTGAAACAACCAAGCCTAATTCCAGTCGTTTTTCGATCCCAATCGTCCAAAAGAGTATCCTGCTTAGGCTTAGGATACTCTGTTTTTTGCGGTATGTCGCGGGGAATACCATAAATTCGCATAATCTCTTCGATCCCCATTGCAATAGGCGTTTTTGCTATACCCAATCGTTGCCTCCTATTTGTCAAAGCTCAAGCAAACGCTATTCCGCTTGGGTAATCGTAGCATACTATTACAAACCCAGATAATCGTTGAGCTTAAGCTTTGATCGTCGCGCCGAGCGAGCGCAAATCCTCAAGCGCTTTAGCCGCGCCTTCTTGCGTAACGCCGACGCACGCGCTTGCTAAAACGGAGACTCTGTTGCCAAGCCGCAAAGCGTCGATCGCGCTGTTGTAAACGCAAACGTCCGTCGCCACGCCGACAAAATCTATCTCGTAGCCGCCGTTAAAGAACCGCTCCAAACCCGTACCCGTCGTTTTGTCGTTTTCAAAAAAAGCCGAATAACTGTCGATCTTTGCATTTGCGCCTTTGCGAACGATAAAATCAAATCCGGCGGTCTGCAACCGCGAATGAAACTTCGCGCCGATAGCGTCCTGAACGCAGTGAACGGGCCATAAAACCTGAACGCCGTAATCGACCTCGATTGCCTCAAACGGCTTTTTGCCTTTATGGTTCGCCGCGAAAGAGATATGATCTTCTGGATGCCAATCCTGCGTGGCGACGATCAGATCGTATTCGCCGCTTGCCGTCAGCAGATTTATGGTTTCGACGATCTGTTCGCCGCCCGCGCAATAAAGAGCGCCGTTCGGATCGACAAAGTCGTTTTGCATATCGATAACGATCAAACTTTTGCTCACGATTCGATCCTTAACATAACGGGCGGCGATTTCACGAAAGCGAGCGCGCCTATCTCTCTTAGCGCCTCGATCAGATCGGTCTCTTTTGCCTTGTGCGTGGACAACAGCAGGTTTGCCCACTCTTTTTTGACCCGCTTTTTGCGCTGCAAAACGGTCTCGATCGAGATGTCGCGCCTAGCTAAAATCGCCGCCGTTTGCGCCAGCACGCCCGCCACGTCCTCGACGAGAACGCGAATGTAGTATTTGCTCTCGATTTCGTCTTTAGCGGCGATTAAAAGCCTGCTTTCGCTGGAGCGCCTAAAGCCCAGCATAGGCGACGTTTCGCCGCGAGCGATCGCGATCAGATCGGCTACCACGGAGCTCGCCGTAGCTTTGCCGCCCGCGCCCGCTCCATAGTAAAAGGTTTCGCCCGACATATCGCCGATCAGCGAAATTCCGTTCATCACGCCGTCCACTTTGGCGATCATATCCCTGCGCGAAATAAACGCGGGATGCACGCGCAGACTGACTTTGCCGCCCTGTTTGCGGGCGATCGCCAGACTTTTGATCGTGTAGCCAAACTCCTCCGCGAAGGCGATATCCTCGTCGGTTAAATGTCCGATGCCTTCGATTAGTATATCTTCCGGTTTCGCGTCGACGCCGTAGGCGAGACTTGCGAGAATAAGCAGCTTATGCGCCGCGTCGAAGCCGCCCACGTCGAAGGTAGGATCGGCTTCGGCGTAGCCAAGCCCCTGCGCCTCTTTTAGCGCCTGATCAAAGCTGACGCGCTTTTCAAACATGCGCGTAAGCATATAGTTGCTGGTGCCGTTTATCACGCCGCGAATGTTCTCGATGTGATTCGCTCCAAGTCCGTCGCGCAGAGCGCGGACAATCGGAATGCCGCCCGCGACGCTCGCCTCGTAGGCGAACGGAACGCCTTGCGCCAGCTCCTCCAGCTCGTAGCGATGATAGGCGAGCAGAGCTTTGTTTGCCGTAACGACCGCTTTTTTGTTTTTCAGCGCCGTTTTAGCGACCTCGAAGGCTTGCTCCACGCCGCCGATCAGCTCTACTACGACGTCTATTTGCGGATCGTCGACCGCCTCGCGGTAGTCGGCGACAATCGGAAAATCAAAATCGGGACGTTTGCGAGATATGTTTTTGACCGCGCCTTTGGCTATGCGCAGCTCTTTGCCGGCTCTCGCGGCGATAAGCGCGCGGTTTGTTTTCAAAATATCGGCTACGGCGGCGCCTACCGTGCCTATTCCGATCAGAGCGATGTTTAACATTTCGTTAGCCTCGATAAATTTAATGGATTGTAGCAAACGACTCGTTTTGCGAAAGCGCCGACAAAACGACGCAGGGCTTGTTTAACGGCGATCGTATTCGATCGGATCGGTTTCGCCGAGCAGATCAAAACCTTTTAGCCGCAAACGACAGCTCTCGCACTCGCCGCAGGCTTTATCCTCGTTTTGATAGCAACTCCATGTAAGACGCAATGGAACGCCGAGTTTTAACGCCTCTTGGACGATCTCTTTTTTGGACAGACGTATAAGCGGCGCGACAATCGAGATTTTGGTCTCCTCTTTCGCGCCAAGATCGATCGCGTTTTCCATAGCGCGCAAAAAACGTTCTCTGCAATCGGGATAGCCGCTTGAGTCCTCTTCCACCGCGCCGATTACGATCTCGCTCGCGCCCTCCTTTTCGGCGATCGCGGCGGCGATCGACAAGAAAATACCATTGCGAAACGGCACATAGGTAACGGGTACTCCCGCGCCGAAATCGAGCGGCACCGCAATCGAGCGATCGGTTAGCGCGCTCGCGCCGATCGTCTTGAAAAAACCCAGATCGATAATAAGGCGCGAACGAATCTCATAGTGATCGCACAGCGCGTTAAACGCTTCGCGCTCCTTTCGCTCTACGCGCTGGCGGTAGTCAAAGTGAACGCCGATCGCCTCTTTGCCGCTTGCGATAGCGCTCGCCAGCGCCGTAGCGCTGTCCATTCCCCCGGAAACAATGCATACCGATCTGTTCATAGGCGTTAGTGTAGCCGCTTCGGAATAATTTTTGCTGTAGAATCCCAAATAATTTGCCGACAGGATCGCAGATGATCGAAATTAACCGCTCAAACAAATATATCGAGGCGGCGCTGAACGCCAGAGCGACGCGGCAGGATTTGATCAGTTCGAATATCGCCAACGTCGATACGCCCTTTTACCGACCAAAAGACATTCATTTTGAGGGTATGCTGACGGATCGGGCGCATAGCGAGTTCAACCTCCATCTGCAAAAAAAGCTGGCTCTGGCGCAAACCAATTCCGCGCATCTGCAACCCAAGCCGACGACTCCAGAAAAGCCCGTTTTGTTCTACCGCGACGGACATATGGCGCGCAACGACGGCAACGCGGTGGATATTGATATTGAAACGAGCGAATTGAGCAAAAACGGCGTGATGTACAACGCTTTGGCGAGCGCGTATCAGAAAAACCGCGCGATCTTCGCCGCGGCGCTTGAGGCGAGCAAAAATCTATCGTGAGCCGCAGCCTTTGATCGCCCTCTACGAATCGGTCGAGAGCTTAGACAGACGCGCCGTCGAAACCTTCGCTATGAGCGAAGAGCTGTTGATGGAACACGCGGCGCTCGCGATCGAGCGCGAAATCGTCAAACGTTTTGATCGCGGCGCGGTTTTGATCGTTTGCGGAGCGGGAAACAACGGCGCGGACGGACTCGCTCTGGCTAGGCTTCTCGGCGCGCGAAAAAACTTCGCGCCAAAGGTGTACGCGCCGCTTGGCATACGCTCGCCGCTTGGCAAAATACAGCTGCGTCGCGTTCGCGCGCTCGGCGTGAAAGAGGTTACGGCGTTCGAGCCGTCGGATATTATCGTGGACGCTCTGTTTGGCGGCGGATTAAACCGCAAACTAGACGAATCCGTCGCCGAGATTATCAAAGCGATCGACGGCGCGAGCGCTTTTAAGATCGCGTGCGATATTCCAAGCGGCGTGAACAAGGAGGGCGCGTTTGACGTATGCGCCAAGATGAATCTCTGCGTAACGATGGGCGCGCCGAAACTCGCTCTGTTTCACGACAAAGTTAAAGACTACGCGGGCGAAATAGTCGTAGCCGATCTGGGCGTTCCGCGAGAAGCGTACGCGGCGCAAAGCGACGCTTTTTTGCTGGAAGAGAGCGACTTAAAAGCGCCGTTTCGCCAAAAGCAAAACAGCCATAAGGGAACTTACGGGCATCTTGCCGTCGCGATGGGAGACAAGTCGGGCGCGGCAATTTTGTGCGCTATGGCGGCTTTGCGCTTTGGCGCGGGACTTGCGACGATTATCAAAGACGAGCGGCATACATATCTGCCCTTCGAGCTTATGCAGGCGCAAAAAACGCCCGCTACGTCCACCGCGATCGCGCTTGGCATGGGGCTTGGAGAGACATATTCGGACGAGGAACTGCTGGATATGATCGGCGATCTGCCAGCCGTAATCGACGCGGACGCGCTTGATCGCCCGTTTATTTGCGATCTGCTAACACGCAAGCGCCCCGCGATCCTAACCCCGCACCCGAAGGAGTTTGCCGCTCTGCTTGATCGTTGCGGACTTGGCGTTTATACGCCCGCGCAGGCGCAAGAACGGCGTCTGCCTTTAAGTTTGGAGTTTGGCAAAGCCTTTCCCAAAGCGATTTTAGTTCTCAAAGGAGCGAATACGATCATAACCGACGGAACGCGCCGTTTTATTAACGCGAGCGGAACTCCCGCGTTGGCGAAAGGCGGCAGCGGCGACGCGCTCGCGGGTATGATCGGCGCGGCGCTGGCGCAGGGCTACGATCCGCTTGAGGCGGCGATTAACGGTTCTTTGGCGCACGCATTGGCGGCTAAACGTTTTGAGGGCGCGAATTTTGCCATGCTGCCTAGCGATCTGATTGCGTCGCTCGCAAAACTTTAGCGCGACAGCTCGGCGACCGCGCGTTTTATCCCGCTTCCTTCGCGCCGTTTCTTCATCTTGATTTAGCCGCCCGATTGCAACTTATCCACCTCCAGCATAAAGCGATCGATAAGCTCTTCTTCGGAAAATTTGCCGATCACAACGCCTTTTACGATCACAAGCCCGCTTTTTTTGCCAAAGGCGATCGCCGCGTCCGCGTGTTTTGCCTCGCCGATCGCGTTGACGGCGCAGCCCATCACGGCAAGATTGAGCGGCGTTTTAATATCTTTAACGCGCCTTTCGATCTCCGACACGGCGGCTTTGAGATCGGATTCTAAACGCGCGCAGGTTGGACAGGATACGACGTTCGCGCCCTCTTTTTGCCTGCCGCTGTCCCGCAGTATGGCGCGGGCGACTCTGATCTCCTCCTCAAGCTCGCCGGTGATCGACACGCGCATCGTATCGCCGATCCCGTCGAGCAGCAGAGCGCCAAGCGCGATCGAGGATTTGATCGTCGCGTGAAAGCCGGTACCGGCTTCGGTTACGCCAAGATGAAACGGGTAGGACGTTAACGGACGCAGTCTGCGATAGGCTTCGACGGTTCGCGCCGCGTCACTGGCTTTGAGCGAAACTTTGATAGAGGTAAAATTCAAATCCTCGAGCAGTTTAATATGGTACAACGCGCTTTGCGCCATACCTTCCGCGCCGTTTCCGTATTTAGCCTCGATCGTTTTCTCAAGCGAGCCGCCGTTAACGCCTATTCTAATCGGAATATCGCGCTTTGCGCACGCTTTCGCCACCTCTTTGATCCGCGCTTTCGAACCTATATTGCCCGGATTGACGCGAACGCAATCGACATATTCGGCGGCTTTCAGCGCCAAGCGATAGTTGAAGTGAATATCCGCGACGATCGGCAGCGGACTGCGCGCTTTGATCTCTTTCAGGGCGTTTGCGCTCTCGTCGTCGGGAACGCTTACGCGAACAATATCCGCGCCCGCGAAAAATAGGCGGTTGATCTGCTCCAGCGTCGCGTTCGCGTCAAAGGTTTTTGAAAAGGTCATCGACTGAACGGAAATTGGCGCATCGCCGCCGACGGCGACTTTGCCTACGAAAATCCGCTTTGTCGGATAGCGGGAAATCATCGTGCAATCATAGCGCCGACGACCTCGCGCAGCCGCGTTAAACGAAAGCGTCCACGCTTAGCGCGCCGATCTTTTTCGCCGAGAGCGAACACTCCCAGATACGCAAAACGCGCCAGCCCCCATTTTGCAAAACCGCCGTAACCTCCTCGTCGCGCCGCTGATTTTTCAAACGCTTTTCGCTCCAATAGTCGGCGTTATCTTTTGGCTTCGTATTGCGGCAGTCGTGCCCGTGCCAAAAACAGCCGTCCACAAAGACCGCAAGTTTGGCTTTTGGAAACGCAAAATCGGGCTTGCCATACAGCTTATAATGCCTGCGCCAGCCCGTTACGCCGTTATCCTTAAAGAACTTGATCAATCTTAGCTCCGTCGATCGGTTCTTCTCGCTTTTCACCCGTCGCATTACAAAACTGCGCCGCTCTTTGTCAAACACGTCCGCCATCGCCGCCCTACTTCGCTATGTATGGCAGCATCGACGCGATCGTCGCTTTGGCGATATTAACCGGCACGGCGTTGCCCGCCTGTTTTTTCGCTTGAAAATCGCTGACGACGATTTTGTAGTCGTCGGGAAAACCCTGCAATCTGAACATCTCTCGCGGCGTTAAACGTCTCTCGCCGTTGACGAGCAGATAGTTGTACGACGCGCCCGATCGAAGCGCGCACGAATATGGGTAGGAACAGATATTACCCGATTTGTTCTCATGCCAGATCGACGGTTCAAAGGCGGATTTGTGCTTTGCTTTGCGTTTGCTTACGATATGTTTTGAGGCGTAGTATTTGCGATCGACCTCTGTTTCAAGTATCCGCGAAAGAGGCTGATATGGCTCGATCGGAAGCGGAAAGGCAAAGTCGACCGACTTCCTAAATCCCGCGATCAGCGTCCGCTCGCGTTTTTGCGGCAATCCGTAATTAAGCGCGTTCAGGATTGCGCATTGCGCGTAGTATCCAAGCTCTTTAAGCGTCGCCATAACGACCTTCAGGGTTTCGCCGCCGTTATGAGTGGCGAGCTGTTTTACGTTCTCCAGTAAAACCGCTTTGGGCTTTTTGCGTTTTAGTATCCGCGCCGCCTCGAAAAACAAAGTTCCCCGCGTATCCTCAAAGCCGCGCCTCCGTCCGATGATGCTGAAAGGCTGGCACGGAAAGCCCGCGAATAGAATATCGTGATCGGGAATATCGTTTTCGTCGATCTGCCGAATGTCCCCGCAAGGACGCTCGCCAAAATTCGCCTCGTAGCTATCCTGACAAAACCTGTCTATATCGCACGAAAAAACGCACTCCGACCTCAGATCGCGCTCCGCAAACGCCTTGATCGCCGCCTGACGAAAACCGCCCGCGCCGCAAAACAGATCAACAAAACGAATTGTTTTCAAGCGACCTCTTAAACAAACTTCGCCGCGATCGTAGCGCTCGTTTGGTTATAAATTGGTTATAAACTCGCGCCGCGGCATAGCGCCAATTAAGCAACGGCGGTTTTGCTAGAATCGACGTTATGAAAAAAGCGAAAATTCTTCTGCTCGAGGATGATCCGCAACTTCACGAAATAGTAAAAGAACACCTTGAGGATCAAAATTACAATGTTTTTGGCGCGTTCAACGCCGATGCAGCCGCCGATCTGCTCTACGAAAATCCGTGCGATCTGATGTTGCTCGACGTAAAAATGGCGGGGCAGAACGGCTTTGATTTTCTGCGCGAGCAACGCAAAAACGGCGTTGAAACGCCCGCGATCTTTATCACCTCGCTTAACTCAATCAACGATCTGGCGACGGGCTACAAGGTTGGGTGCGACGACTATCTGCGTAAACCATTCGAGCTGAAAGAGCTGATTTTGCGCGTGGAGACGTTGCTGAAAAGGCGTTTTTATCACACCCTGCAAGAGGGGATAGACCTCGGCGACGGCGCGATCTTTTATGTGGAAGCAAACCTTATAAAAACCTCCGACGGCGAACGCTCCCTGCCGCCAAAAGAGTTCGCGCTGTTAAAGCTGCTGGTGGAAAATCGGGGCAAGGTCGTCCCAAGAGAGACGGTGATGGATCGGCTGTGGAGTTTTGGCGAAGAGCCAAGCGAGCTAAGTTTGCGCACTCACCTGAAAAACTTGCGTAAAATCATCGGGCACGACTGCGTAGAAACCTTGCGCGGGTTGGGGCTTCGCGTCAGATGATTGCCGCCGAAAAGCAGGCGTTATGGCGGTTTTTGGCGCTATACGCCGGATCGCTGGCGCTGTTCTTAAGCATTATCGGCTGGGGTTACTACGGCTTTCACTCAAGACAGATTGTCAAAGCGCAACAGAACGAATTGCGTCTGATGGCGGCAAATATCAACAGATCGCTCAGGCGCGGCGAGCCGCCCGACGACGAGATCGCTTGGGCGATTGTCGATAGCGGCGGCGAGACGTACGCGGGCACTTTCAAGCTGCCGCATTCAACGGTTAGCAGTATCGAGCAGCCAAACGACCGCGAAACCTTTTTTTCGGACGAAGAGTACGCGTATCGGCTAAACGAGCTGTCCGCGCGGTTTGAGCCGCGCTTTTTTATTGTGAGGTCGCCCATCTACAGCGAGATGTATCAAAATCTGATCGTAAATATGACCGTTATCTGGGTCGGCGCGTTTATCTTTTTTATGGCGATCGCGGCGATCTTGACGCAAATGTTCCTGAAGCCTATGCGAGACACGATCAATCTGCTGGATCGCTTTATCAAAGACGCCACCCACGAGCTGACCACGCCGATCGCGGCGATCTTGATGAGCGCGGAGAGTTTTGGGCGCGAAAACCTGAACGACCGCGACAAAAAGCGGCTTTCGCGCATCGAGACGGGCGTTAGGACGATAAAAAGCGTTTACGACGATCTCTCCTTTCTTATGCTGGACCAGCGCCGCCAAAATGCGTTGGAGAAGATCGATTTGAAGATGTTGTTAAACGAGCGCGTCGAGTTTTTTGAACCGATCGGAAGGGCGAAGAATATCGCGTGGGAAATTGTCGCGAACGATTACGAGCCGCCGATCGCGGACAAAAACGAACTTACGCGAATCATAGACAATCTATTAAGCAACGCGATCAAATACAACAAACAGGGCGGGCGCGTCCGCGTCCTGCTGGAGGATCGCTTTATGTCGATTGAGGACGAAGGCGAGGGAATCAAAAAAGCCGATCGCGAAAAGATATTCGATCGTTTCGCCAGACTCGATTCGGCGCAGGGCGGCTTTGGGCTTGGATTAAATATCGTTAAATCGCTGTGCGATCGCGCCAATATGACGATTGAGGTTTCAGACGCGCAAATCGGCGGCTGTAAGTTTACCATTGGCTGGCGGGCGGCGCATTAACTTGTTTGCCGCGTTTTATATAATAACGATATGAAAAAAATATTACTGATCGCCGCGACAATATTGATATTTATTGCGGGATGCGGCGATAACAATGAAGATACCCGAAACTATAATTCCAAAAAACCATTTGTGGTTGGCTATCTCCCTCAGTGGAAAATGCCTTATGATCCGCAATTGCAAAAAATTACTCATTTGTGCCTTGCGTTTGGACTTGTAAACGCCGACGGTTCGCTTGCCGTAATAAATAGGATCGATAAATTTAAGGACATTATCATAAACGCGCGCGACAACAACGTAAAAGTACTGATTTCGATTGGCGGCGGCGGTACTACAACTTTTTCGAGCGCTCTATTGAACGCCGAAAAAAGAAAAATTTTAACGGATAATATAATTGCGGCTATCGACGATTATAATGTAGACGGCGTGGATATTGATTTTGAAGAATGGGACGGCGGGTTTAACGGCGCAAGCGAAGCCGATTTATTAAAACGCGCCGCGCTTGAAAATCTGTATAAAGACTTGCGCGAAAAACTCGGCAAAGAGAAACTTATTTCCGCCGCGGTTAGCGGAAGCGTTGACAATGGAGACGGAGGCTGGGGTCTTTACAATTGTTTCAGCGACACGATGCATCAATATCTGGATTTTGTAAGCCTGATGCTTTACGGCGAAACAGGATGGACTGGATCGAAGGTCGGGCAGCACGCTAGTTGGGATTTTTTTGAAAAGCCGATAAACCACTGGTTAAAAAACAAAAAATTACCCAAGCGCAAATTAGTCGCTGGCGCGCCTTTTTACGGAATACTTTTTACATCGAACGATAGCGCCGCGGGCGCGGAAAAAGTCGCCTACCGCGATATTTTGACGAATTATCCCAATCAGGACGCGCACATTAATGATAATATCGGCTTGTTATACTATAACGGTATGCAAACCATAAAGCGTAAAGCGCAATACGTTATAGACAACGATTTGGGGGGAATAATGATTTGGGAACTTACGCAGGATACGGATATTGCCGATAAAAGCCTCTTAAACGCGATTTACGAAACGTTGAAATAGCGTCGTTTATAGCCCGCGCTATGACGATCGCCTCGCTCGCAATCGCGTCGCATAGATCGCGCCATTTTGTTTCCACGCGAGAACCGCCGCCCGTCTCGTTATAATTGAACAAACTTTTATCCAGCGCCTGAGATCGCATGATTTTTTTGCTTGCGGTTCTCGCTAACATTACGTCGTCGTTTTTCTTGAACGTTCATATAGCTCGCCGTCATACGATCGGCTTGATAACTTGGCGGCATTCTAAACTTTCACGCGCCGGACTGGTCGGGCAGTTTTGAGCGCTTCAGCCGCTCGTCGCGTTCGCTCTCCTGCTCTTTGTACAACGTCGCGCAACCTTTGGCAAGCTCGCGCACCCGCAAAATAAACCGCGCCCGCTCGGTCTGTCCGATCGCCTTGCGCGCGTCAAGCTGGTTGAATAGATGGCTTGCGATCAGGCACTGATCGTACGCGGGCAGCGGGAGCTTTGCCGCCAACGTCCGCTTACACTCGTCAAACGCGGCTTCAAACCGCTTAAAGAGCGCTTCGCTATCGGCGACCTCGAAGTGATACTTGCTGAACTCGTACTCGCTCTCAAAGTGAATGTCGCCGTAGGAAAAACGTTCGTTCCATTGAATGTCAAAAACGTTATCCGTCTTTTGCAGATACATCGCCAGCCGTTCCGCGCCGTATGTGATCTCAACCGCGGGAGGATCGCACGGCAGACCGCCTACCTGTTGAAAATAGGTGAACTGCGTTATCTCCATTCCGTCCAGCCACACCTCCCAGCCAAGCCCCCACGCGCCCAGCGTCGGCGACTCCCAGTTGTCCTCCACAAAGCGAACGTCGTGGTTTTTGAGGTTCAGCCCCAGATTCTCCAGACTTTTCAGGTAAAGCGTCTGAATGTCGTCGGGCGCGGGCTTGATCAAAACCTGAAACTGATAATAAGCGCCGAGTCGATTGGGATTTTCGCCGTAGCGTCCGTCGGCGGGGCGACGGCTTGGGGCGACATACGCGACGCTCCACGCTTTTGATTCAAGGCTTCGCAACAGCGTCGCGGGGTGAAAAGTCCCCGCGCCGGCGGGCAGATCGTAGGGCTGCACAATCGCGCAACCCCGATCTTTCCAAAATGTTTGCAGTTTTAGAAGCAGATCGCTAAAGAGGATCATCGTTTTGCTTTCCATAAAAGTAAGACGGCATATTACGCAAAATCCCCTAACCTTGCCGCAAGCCGCGCTTGCGGCGGCGGCGCTTCTGGTAGTTTGCGGCTACGATCTGGTTTCCGCGTTTCGCGGCATTCGAGCCAATTGTCCTCGCGGCAAGACCACGCCCGACGTTGCAATAATAATAAAGATGATCAAATATGTTCAAAATGTATCAAGCGTTTCAGGTTTCTAAGGCTTGCAAAAATGTGGGTGGAGTTGAGCGTGGGAGCGAAGCGACCTAGCGAAACGGAACCCGAGCCGCCTACTGGCGGCGAAGCATATACAGACCTGTTATGTGCAGTTGCACCGTACACCACTATTTTATTTTTAGTTCAGTATATTGCTTAATTTAACATTATCTCAATACTATTTATATTGCAATAAAGTTTCACTATTCTTTAGAAAATTTGTTTACCTGTTAATTTACGAAAAAAGATGATTTTTAATTTTATTTTGTTTTTTATTTTTCTTGTTTATACTCCATTTATTAATTTTTCAAAAATAATATTAACACCACTGTATTTCCTATGGCTGTCAATATCGGCCCCATGGTCTTAAAAGTGCTAATTTTTATGCCAATAATACCATCAAACAATTGAACGCCAATCATAACTACCGATAATACAATCAAATATGG
>JAIRWX010000036.1 GCA_031268655.1 Helicobacteraceae bacterium
TTTTGTCGTAAGATGTGAAAAGATCTTGGGGAATTATGTGGGAATCGATTTGTGGGGTTTTTTCGAATATTTATTTTTCGTCGCCCCCCCCCCCCCCCGTTGCTAGCGCAACCGGCAAAAAACAGCGCAAAGAGCGCGAACAGATACGCAGCGGTAAGACGTTTCATAATCGAAACCCTCCAAACTTTAATTTTTAGGCTCAAGTTTCATTCGGGTTGATTAAAACTTGGATCTAAATTGCGGGCAGTTTAGCGCCGCTCAACTTAAACATGGCTTTATCGCGCTACAAGCGACGCGCCCACGGTAAAAATCGCGAGAATCGTAAGCGGAAAACGAGGATATAAGATGGGCGAGGCGTTAATTCGCCCCCAAATGCTCTCTTGGGCTGTCCATCGCGCTCAAGCGTCCGTCGAGACGATTGCCAAGCGCATAGGGACAACGCAGGAAATTGTTACGGATCGGACGCTTTGACGCAAACGACCGCCCCGATCAGATCGCTGATGAATTTATACAAATATGCCAACAAGAAAATGATATACGGGATACGGCGAATTATTTTTGCGTCAGCCGTTTAGCTGTTATAAATAGAGCGCGCAATGTAGGGTTAATCGGCGAACAAAAATATAATGTTCTTAGCGAAGAAGAGAATAGCCGTTATAATTCTGATCAACCGCGGCATCGGCAACGAAGCAAATCGGAATACGGCAATGCCCACTATACGTTGCGTTCTCATTTAGGAAAGCCATTTACCTACGCCGTTATTGCCTCTATGTTTGAGGGCGATACGCTTTATAGAGACGCGGCGGCGCTTTTGAATATAAACCATTCCACTATAAATAAACTCGCCGAGACGTTTAAAATACGATGACGCCGTACGTTCTTGATACAAATGTATTTATACAAGCCAAGAACAGATATTACGGAATGGATTTTTGCCCCGCGTTCTGGGATTTTCTGAATACGCATATCTCAAACGGCGATTTTATAGTTATCGATAGCGTATATGAATAGATTCGAAAGGGCAAAGACGAATTATCCGATAAATACATTTGATATGTTAAGAGAACTGCAAGGCAAGTTTATGCTTGCATAGTTGTCCCGCCTTTTGTCTCTTGATTTGGAAGCGTTCGCGCCCCTAGCAAGCGCGGGCGTTTTTTAGGCGCGGGTATAAATAGGGTATAAAAAAGCGGGATATAAACGGGAGACAAAATGACGCAAGGCAAGATGAAAGCGACAAGAGCGACGGGAGTTTACAAGCGCGAGATCGGTTTTGCCCGCCTCAGATTTTGTATTAAAGTGCGGGGCGGGTTGATCGATTTATTCAGAAATTTGCGATTTTGACGATAATGTCGCGCTTAGCGTTCAAATTAGCGTGCAAAAAGGATACCAACATGCGGTTTTATAAAACAGCCGTCGTAGCGCTGACTTTAACGTCGTTTGCCGTCGCCGCCGAGATCGCGCCGAACGAGGCGGAGGCTTCTCCAAGCGCCGCGGCAAAACCCGCCGCGTCGGGCGAATATATCGTTCCAAACTCGCCGACTTTGAAACCTACGAATATCATCACCATCCGCGCCATCGGCATGGGCGTCGCCAGCGAGAACGCGACCAGCCGCGCCCAACAGATGGCTTTGGCGAAACGCGCCGCTATCCTGGACGGCTACCGACAGCTTGGCGAAAAACTGCACGGCGTAAAGATCAACGCACGCGATACCGTTCGGGACGCGGTTTTGCTTAGATCGGAGGTGCGCGCCGAAGTGTACAGCGTTATTCGCGGCGCGGAAATTGTCGAAACTATCTGGAATAACGATCTGTGCCAAGTTGAAATGGAGGTAAAGATCGACGCTCGCAGATGGTACAGAACGCTCGCGGGCGAACGGCTAACGCTTTCTAAACGATAACGCCTCCATTAAATGCCGTTTGGCGATTGTTTCGCTTTCGTCCAGATCGGCGAGGGTGCGCGATACGCGGCGAACTTTGCCGACGGATCGTTGCGACAGGGCAAATTTTTCAGCCGCCCGCATAAGCGTCTCTTCCGCGTCGCGCTCGAAAACGCAATAACGTTTGGTTTCGTCGTCGTCAAGTTTGCCGTTCAGTTGCGTCTGCTTGCGTCTTTTTTGCGCGACAAACGCGCTTAACGTCCGCGATCGAAGCTCGGCGGTGCTTATCTCCGCGATCGCGCTTACGTCGCCGTCGGTCGTTTGCGCGAACAGATCGATGCGATCAAGAAACGGATCGCTTAGTTTTCCCTGATAGCGCTCGATCTCAATCTGAGCGCAGCGGCATTCGCGCGTTTGGCTGTAGAGGTTTCCGCAGGGGCATGGATTCATAGCGGCGGCAAATAGAAATCTGGTCTGATAAACGACCTTGCTGTTCACGCGGGAGATAAGCAGGCGATGATCTTCCAGCGGCTCGCGCATCGCCTCCAAGATAGCTTTCGGAAAGTGCGGCAGCTCGTCGAAAAACAGAATGCCGCCGTTAGCCAGCGCCGCTTCGCCTATTTTTGCCTCTTTGCCGCCGCCGCCGAAAATACTGCTTCTCGTGGCGGTGTGATGCGGACTTCGTAATGGACGCGACGCTTTGAAATTCGGCGTTTTGCCCTCAAGACTTTCAAGCGACGCTATGGTTAGCAGCTCGCTTAGGCTTACGGGCGGCAGTATCCCCGCCATTCGTTTGATAATCATACTTTTGCCCGTGCCGGGCGCGCCGCTCAAGACGAGATTGTGAAAACCCGCGGCGGCGATCAGCGCGGCGCGTTTCGCCTGTTTTTGCCCGCGAACGTCGCCGAAATCAAGCCCCGCTTCGTTTTCGTAGTAATAGACCCGATCGATCGTTATCGTTTGGGCGCTGAACGCGGGACTTTTTATCGGCGCAAGGCGGCTTTCGCCTTTGAAAAATCGAATCGCCTCGTTCAGCGTTTTGACCGCATACACCTCGATATTCGGTATTCTGGCAAGCTCCGCGGCGCTGGCGGGATCGGTAACGACGCGCTTTAGCGCTCCCTGCGAGGCGAGCGATAGGGCAAGCGCGAAGTTTGCGGGCGACGATCTTGTCTCTCCGTCCAATCCAAGCTCGGCGAAACAGAAAAAATCGCCGAAGTCGATCGGCTCGTTTTGCAGCGCGATCAAGAGCGCGATCGGCAGGTCCATCTGCGATCCGCTCTTTCTTAGATCGCCGGGGCTTAAATTGACGGTAATCTTTAAGGGCGGCAGACGATAGCCGCTTAACGCCAGCGCGGATTTTACGCGATCTTTGGCTTCCCTGATCGCCTCGTCGGCTAATCCGACGACGCTAAACGACGGCAGTCCGCGCGTAAAACTAGCCTCCAGCGTTACCTCGCGGGCGATTGCGCTCTCGAGCGTCGCGCTTTTTAACCGCTTGAGCCGTTTCAGATCGTCAAAATTCAAATGTTCGTTATTCACGCGGATAATTTTAGCGATCCGATAATTGCCGCGCCGCAATCGATCCAAACGAGCCGACGCGGAGGCGGGCATAGCCGCGATCGTATCGAGAAACGATCAAGTAAGGAAAGCGGTTTTAATAGGCATGCTTGAAGATCGCGCGAAAATCGCCCCGCCTTTCGTTAAAGAAAAGCGGAGCTTGCGCCAACTTTGCGACATAACGGCGTTAAGAGCAAAGTCGGCGCGAAAACTTAAAAGTCGGCTACAAAGCCCGCCGACACTCTTCTGCCCTCGAGCGCTTTTCCGTGCGATTGGAAGTCCATCTTGGTATTCGCCGCGTTATAAACGCCCGCCAGCGCCTTAAGATTCTCTTTCAGCTGAAACACCACGCCGAGATCGACCACGCTGTACGACTTGTTTCTGGACGCGGTTGCGGCGTTTATAGTCGAGGATTCCTTGTAGGCTCCCTTGTAGGTGTATTGCCCCCACAGACTGAACTTGCTCGTCGCTTTAATATCCGCGTTCGCGCTGAACATGTGTTTGGATATGCTGTTTAGCGGTTCGCCTTTGTTGACCCCGCTTTTTTGCTCTGTATCCGTATAGGTATAGGTCGCTCCCAGCGAGGCGATCGACGCTATATCGTAGTTGATCGTCGCTTCTACGCCTTCCAGCGCGGCTTTATCGACGTTTTTGTAGATCGAAACGTTACGAAAATTGCTTCCTTGATATACGCACCACGGAAACGCGCTCGACGAGCATATCGCTTCCGTTTGGATCTTGTCTTTATAGTCGGTGTGATAGGCGGTCAGACTTGCGCCAAATCCTATATCTCTGTTTGCATAGGCGACCGAAGCCTCGTAGCTTATACTAGATTCGGCTTTCACGTCTGGATTGCCAACCATAATGCTTGGCGGTATAGATCCGCCGCCCGTTACGCCGCCGAAATCGTCGGCGGATTGCCTTAGGTTCGGCGCTCTGTAGCCGCTCGCCGCGCCGCCTTTCAACGTCAGATCGTGGGTTAGCTTATATACCAGATAGACGCGCGGATCGACGTGCGAGCCATAGTTTTCGTCCTCGTTTAACCTGATGCCCGCCGTAAGCGCGAGAGAATCCAGAATGCTCCACTCGTCTTCCGCGAAAACGGCGTACGACCATCTTTTCATCGTAACGGGTCCGTCAAACGGCGCGGGCAATGTGTTTGTGGCGCGATCGTCAAGTTCTTCCTCTCTGTACTGCGCGCCTAACGCAAGCGCGTTTGTTTCAAAAAAGTATGTTCCCTGAGCGTTAGCCGTCGTAACAAAGTAGTCTATACCGCTGCCTCTCGTCGGATTTTTGGTGGAGGCGCGCTGGAGATAGGAGTTCAGCGCGAAGCTGTCCAGCTTCAGATCGTATCCCGCGCCCGCGGTTTGTTTAAGTACCACGCCGTTTACGCGGTTAGAGCCCGTAGCGGAGCTGTACGACACGTTCGCCTCTTCTCGTTTCTCCTGTTTGGCGTAATCGTAATTAACCCAAACGCTGTTGGACGGATTGATCGCCAAAATCGCCTTCGCCCCAAATTGTCTGCTTGTAAAGCGAGGCGCGGGCGCGCTGCTTTTGTCGCCGCAATCTTTCGTAAGATCGGGGCAGTGTCCCTCGTCAACGCCCAGCACGGAGCCGTAGGTTTGCAAAGCGAGCAAATCTTGAATAATGGGACCCGCAAGATTGGCGCTTGCGAGATAGCTGTCCTGACTGATCTCGTTTAAGGTTTTTGTATATTCGCCTTTGACCGTTCCGCTCCATTCGGCGGGCGTTTTCTTGGTGATAATGTTGATCACGCCGCCCATAGCTTCCGATCCGTACAGCGAGGACATAGGACCTCGCACAATCTCTATGCGCTCGATCATCGATACGGGAGGCAAAGCGTTTGTGGCGACGCCGCCCGCCATAGCGTTGGGGCTGTGCGCCTCGTTGCTTGTCAGAGGTTTGCCGTCAACCAGATAGAGCGTATAGCCGCTGCTCATACCGCGAATCGATATGTCTTTGAAAACCGAGCCGCCTTCGATGTACAAGCCGGGCACGTTTTTAAGAATATCGGTCAGATCGTTGAAGGATTTCTTTTCCAGCTCTTCTCTGGCGATTACAAACACGCTTGCGGGCGCGTCGATAATGTTCTGCTCGTAACCAGCCGCGCTGACGACTCTGATTTCGTCTAGCTCGGTCGCTTCCTCGCTTGGTCGATGTTGTCTGACGACGTTTGCGCTGGAGCCGTTTGCGTCCGCGCTAATCGTTTCGTTTAAGCCGTCTTGTTCCGCGGCTGCCGCCGTAATGGCGAGGCAGGTTAGGAGCGCCAGCACGGCAGCGCCCCCCCCCCCCCTGATTTTATGCCTACTCGCATACCTAACCCCCGTCTGAATTGTAAGATTTTGAGAATTAGTATTATTCTCGTATGAAATCATATCAGCGTCGGCTTAAAGTTAAGATAAAGTCAATGACTACAGCCGTTAAAATAGGCGGCGAGGGCGCTTTGGCAAACATTGGCTCGGCGGCGCGGCGCGGTTTTTGCGGCGGCTTGCGCCGACAGATAGCCGCCCCGCGGACGCTTCAGCCGTTTATCATCGTTTGTCTGATACAATCGCGCCTCGTTTTGCGGGATGTGGCGCAGTCTGGTTAGCGCGTGTCGTTCGGGACGACAAGGCCGGAGGTTCGAATCCTCTCATCCCGACCAGCGACGGCATAGTTTTTCGGCGGTTTAATATGGACGCAACGTTTCAATTTTCGTCTGACGGCTTGGCAAACGCTTTGCCCGCGTATATTTTATTCTATTTATTTTGAAACGGCGCCGCGCTTTAAGACAGCAAGGCGGCAAACTCCAAACTTGGCGATTTCGGCGCGAGCGCTTTGCGGTAAAAACGACGAGTTTCGCGCAACGTCTCGATTGATTCTAAGATCTCTTTTAGCTCCGCGTCGGTTCTGGCGCGTCTTACGCGCTTTTCGACGCTTTTTTCATATAAGCGCATCTCTTTTTTCAGCTCTCGCAGCGCGTATTGCAATCGGGCGCGACGATAGGCGGCGCTTGCGTCGAATTGCAAGTTATTGTCCCTCTTTTCGCCAGATCGCCGAAACTTCGGCGACCGCCTCGCGCGCGCCGTCGCGGTTGACGCCGTCGGCTTCGCTTTCGAGGTATCCCGCCATATCTTCGAGCGATTCAAGCTCCGCGCCGATCAAACGCGCCTCTTTATATGTTAATCGCCCCTCTTTGACTCTGTTAAAAAGCTCTACGTAGCTATCGTTTAGCGAAGCGGCTATAGCGCGCAAAACGATTTTTCTCGCTCGCAAAATGGTCATTGGCGCTCCTTGAAGGAGCAAAAAGCAAAGCCCGTTCCCAAGCGAGGCTATTTGCCGCAAACTCGTCGATCGCCGCGCAGCGCGGTTAAGAACTTCGTCAAAAAATCAGAGCGCGGCTAAACTCTTTTGAAATCGTCCTCTATGCGGACAATATCGTCCTCGCCCAGATAGTCTCCAACCTGCGCTTCGATAATCACGAGATCGATTTTGCCGGCATTTTCAAGCCTGTGAGCACAGCCGGCGTGAATATAGGTGGATTCGTTGGCGTTGATTTGGCGCGTTTGATCGTCGATGGTAACCAGCGCCGCGCCGTTTAAGACAATCCAATGCTCGTTGCGGTGCGCGTGCTTTTGCAGCGAAAGCCGTTTGCCCGGTTTAACGATTATGCGTTTAATCTTGAAGCGATTACCCGCGTCTAACACTTCGTAGCTGCCCCACGGACGATGGGCGATCGCGTGTACCTTTGGCAGATCGCCGCCGCGCGCCTTGAGCGCTTTGACCGCTTCGCGCACTTTCTGTCCGCCGCCTTTTTTCGCCACGAGCAGCGCGTCGATCGTATCGACAATCATCATATCTTCGCAATCGATCGCCGTTATCTGCCGCGAATTTCCGACGACGAGATTTCTCTTGGAATCTATGTACAGCGCTTCGCCGACGTTGCCGCAATCGTCTTTGGGCAGTTCGTTGTAGAGGCTCTCGAAGCTGCCCATATCCGACCATTTGGCGGCGCATAGGACGACGCGGATACGCTCGGTCTTCTCCATAACCGCATAATCGACGCTGATTGCCTCAATCGCGCTCATCTGATCGGGCGTAATTCTGATCGTCGCGCCGTCGATCTTCGCCGCTTTGAACGCCGCCTCGCACTGCGCGAACAGATTAGGCGCGTGTTTGGCGAGCGCGTCAAGATACGCTCCCGCGCTAAAGCAGAACAGTCCGCCGTTCCAGTAGGTTTCGCTTTTTGAGATCAGCTCTTGCGCTTGCGCTAAATTCGGCTTTTCCTTGAACGCTTTGACGACGGAGCCTTGCGCCTCGATATATCCGTAACCTGTCTCAGGATAGGTAGGTTTAACGCCAAAAACGACCAAATATCCCTCTTTGGCAAACTCCTCGGCGGCGGTTACCGCTTCGCCGTACAACCTTTCGTCGTCGATAAGGTGATCGCTCGGCGCGACCAACAGCGTCTCCTCTTTGGGCAGGGCGAACGCGGCTAAAGCGATAGCGGGCGCGGTGTTGCGCCCAACGGGTTCGATCAGAACGCGATCGACCTTTTTATTGATCGCGTCTAGCTGATCCAAAGCCAGAAAGTAGTGTTCCGCGTTGCAAACGATCAACGTTTTATCGCACAACGGCGCGTTTCGCTTAAGCGTTTTTTGAAAGAGAGATTCGTTTCCAAACAGCGAGACGAATTGTTTTGGCATTAACTCGCGGCTAATCGGAAAAAGGCGCGTCCCAGACCCGCCGCATAAAATAACCGCCGTCATCAATCTCCTTGCGGCAATCTTGAACGATACTTTACAGAATTTTGCATAACGGCGCGCCGCGTTTGGTTACTTCCCGATCTTGCCTCTAAACCATTTATACGCGGGCTTTTCAATATATTTATGCGAATAATGCGAAACTATACAAGTTACGATCACGACAAATATCGCGCCAAAAATAGTTCCGAGCTCAAACCCAAAATCAAGTCGTTTAATTAACCGAGCCATAAGCCAAACTACAAACATATGAAAAATATATACCGAATAGCTAATATCTCCAAGCCAACTCTGCCATTTGGCGCAGAATAGTTTGCATTGATTCTTAAGTAAAGCGCCAAGCGTTACCATAGCGCAGACTAGCGCCTCGACGAAGACGTTATTGACGCCGCCCATATTTTTCCGAGGCGCGATCATATAAACAAATATAAGGAAAAAAAGAAGATAGAACAGGCTTGTAAGAACGGTTTTTGTTCGCTCGGAAAACGCCGCGTCTTTATACGCCAAATATATCTGATAAGCGATAATGCCCAACCCTACGCCCAATAGCCCTCTGCGAATATTATCGTTTATTGCTCCTACGTCTATTCCAAAAAACAGACTATTTTTACCGCCGTAGGCATAGAATAACAGCGTCAAAACGATTAAGAAGTTAATAAAATAGGCTTTATATCTGGTAACGCCGTAAAACAGAGTTAGACTGACCCAAAACTCAATACCAATGCTCCAGAAAACGCCTATAAATCCGTCGAATTTGCCCAATATTCCTTGAAATAAAAAAGCGTTCATAAATATGCTCTCGGCGACTGACGTATCCGCTATCAAAAATCGCTTATAAACTATCCAATATGCGACTATGGCAAGCGTAGAACTTATAACTATCAGCGGATAAAGTCTGCCAATTCTTAGCAAGGCAAACGAACCCAAGCCAATTTTGCCCTCTTCGATCCTTTTGCCGTAAGCGTAACTCATCACAAAACCCGAAAGAATAAAGAATATATCAACGGCAAACGGCGCGCCTTGAAAAAGAACCATTTCCTCCGAATAAACGTAAGCTTTCCCCAGCCAGTGATATATCGCGACGGTAAGCGCCGCCGTTCCTCTTATAAAGTCCAGCTCCAAAAATCGGCTCGAGGATTGGAGCGAAGAGTTCGCCCCCCCCCCCCCCAATAGTGGGGGCGGTGGGTTGGGAGGATGAGGGAGCGAAAATTTGAGAGCATGTTTATTTAACCTTGTTTGAGGGGGTTGCGTGAGAAGTCGGC
>JAIRWX010000073.1 GCA_031268655.1 Helicobacteraceae bacterium
CAATAAAGATAAGGATAGCCGTCGTTCTTGTTTGAATCGATCTTCCAAGGATGATCGTCGTTTTCTCCAAACTGCCAGCCTAAACCTCCCAATCCGTCGCCCGATACCGCTGAACTCAAATACCGCCTCGCGGTTGTTGACCAGCCTAAACCTCCCAATCCGTCGCTATTGATCGCGCCGTCGTAAAGAGTAGTTGGCGCTGTAAACCCGCCGACGCCAATACTCTCGCTTGTACCATTAAAGGTCGTTGGTTCCGCCGTCGTAAGGATCGCGGTTTACGCGCATAGTCTCTAACGCGAAGTTATTGGATCTGGTTGCGGAACCGTTGTGCCCAACTACGCGGGCATACGTTTGCGCCGCCGCCGCCGATCGCGGAGTTAATCGCGGCGCCGTTGGTGATTGAGGAGTCGTGAAGCATCCCCGCAATGCCGCCGCCGCTATTGTCTCCGCTAACGTTTCCCATTGAGTAGCCGTTGTTGATTGAGGAGAAATAATACACGCCTCCCGCGATACCGCCGACGGAGCTCTCTCCTTTTGTCCCGCCTTTGGCGTTATCGATCGCAACGCCAAGGTTTTTGATTTGAGCTCCTTCGGTAGATCCGAAAAGACCGAGATAATTGGTCGCCGATCCGTCGATCCATAAGTCGCTTACCTTATATCCGTTTCCGTTAAAGATGCCCGAGAACGAATCAAGAAAGAGTCGCCGATCGGACTCCAGCCTTCCGTATCGTCTAAAGTCGTACTTGTAAGCGTTATATCGTTCATTAGAATATAGTTGCGCGCTAACGCGACATAGTTTGTTTTTATATTCGATAACTCCGTCTCGTTTGTTATCTCTTTAACGTTTGGAACGCCGTAAAGATTTATACTGTTTGTTACGGGGTAAGTTGTTTCCAAAGCCAGATCGATATCATCTCTCGCCTCGTACAGAGCAATGGACAGATCGTATTCGTCTATCAACGTTGGAAGATCGATTGTTCCTGCCGCCGTTAGGTTTAACGAATAGTTAAGATCAAGATTAACGTCGTAGAATTTGACGACATAATCGCCGCCGTCTTGGAGTCCGTCGCTACATATCCCGCCTCCGTCGCCTCGCAAATTCGTCGCGTCGCTACATATCCCGCCTCCGTCGCCTCCGTTGCCGCTTCCTCCCCCTCCTCCGCTGCCGATTAACGTAAAGGCGACAAATGCGAATAAAAAGCTAATGAAGCAGAGAGAGAGGACTTTTCAAGTCGAACGAGATAAACGATAAAAGCGGGTTATTTGACGAGAAGCGGACGCTACGCAAACTTGGCGGCGGCGCGTTATCGCGCCGCCGCCGCTTGATCTAAGACGGCGCTCACGAAAGACGAAAACGGCGCAAGAGGCGCCGTTTACATAACCAAACGTCTATGTTTACGCGATCGGCGCGATATTGATCGCGCCAAACCTTTCCGCCCGTTGTCGGCTAAAGCGCCGCGCCGCAAAAATACAAGATTCAGATATAACGTTTATCGGCAAAAGATTGTATGTCTAACGTCTCAAAGGCGTGCCGAAACTGATTGAACAGCCCCGCTTGTTTCGATTCAAGCTCTCTGAGCCAGCTTTTTGTTTCGTTTCTAACGCGCGGCGGTTTGACGCTCATCTTAAACGCCGGACAATTCTCGTCGCCGATTATCGGAAAGCCGTTACTATTCGCGCATTCGGCAAGCTGCGCCTCTCGCGTCTTGATCAGCGGGCGAATAATTTTAACGTCGTGATCGCCCGCTTTATAAACGGGCGGCATAGATCGGATTTTACCGCCGTAAAACAAGCTCATAAAAAAGCTCTCCGCGGCGTCGTCTAAATGATGGGCGAGCGCCAGCGTTTTGTAGCCCATTCTTTCTGCGCAGGCGTACAGAGCGCCGCGTCGCATACGCGAAAAATAGCTGCAAAACGAGCTGCCCTCGCGTATATGATCGGGCGCGTCTCTGAATATGCTTGTTTTCTCGACGCGATAAGGAATGCCATGCTCGGCGCAGTGTGCGGCGACGCGCGTCAGATCCTCTCCCATGCCGTAATCGATCGTAACGGCGAGAAAATCAAACTTAAACGGCGCCCGACGGCTCGCTCTTAGCAGAAGATGCGCCAGCGTCAGCGAATCTTTGCCTCCGCTTAAGCCTAATAAAACGCGATCGCCCTTGCCGATCAGATTGTAATCCGCGACGGTTTTCGCAAACGATCTGACGACGCGCTTTGGCAAGATGGGATCGGACGCTTTCATAATTTTGCGACCATATCCAACACAAAATCCGCGCTGATCTTCGCGCTGGAGGCTAAAAACGCGTCAAAATTAAAACCCGCGTCCATATCCGCCGCGTCGCTGATGGCGCGAAGCGCGAAAAACGGAACGCGAAAAGCGTCGCACGCGCACGCGACCGACGCGCCTTCCATTTCTACCGCGTCCGCTTTGAATCGTTCGCCAATCAGCTCTTTCTTGACGGAATCCGCGACAAATTGATCGCCCGTGGCGATCACGCCTTTGCCAAGTTTTACCCCTTTGGCGAGCGCGACCTCTTCGGCGATCTTGTTTAGCTCCGCGCTTGTTTCAAAGAAATCGCCCGTCTCCGGAATAAACCCGATCGGGTGTCCAAAAGCCGTTATATCAACGTCGTGCTGAACGAGCTTCGTCGCGTAAATCAGATCGCCGATTCGCAAATCCTTACCGATCGCGCCGGCGACTCCGCTGAACAAAATTTTGTCCGCTCCAAAACGCTCGATTAACGC
This sequence comes from Helicobacteraceae bacterium, assembly GCA_031268655.1. Classification (GTDB taxonomy): domain Bacteria; phylum Campylobacterota; class Campylobacteria; order Campylobacterales; family SZUA-545; genus JAIRNH01. The sequence goes on from JAIRWX010000073.1 coordinate 2,746, forward strand.
CGTCGCCGTAATCGCCGCGTTTACCTTGCCAATGCGGCTATAAGCGAGCGTTACCCGCTTGCCGCCGTACAAACCTTCGTGATAGGCGTTGCGCCCGATTTGCGTCGTTTTTACGTCGCTTAGTCTTTTCAAAAACGGCTCGATCTCCTCGATCATAGCGCCCATAATGCCAATCATCTATTCGCCTTCGCTCAGGATTTCAATCGCCGATTCCAGATCGTCGGCGTTGGCGACGCCGATCGTCTCTTTGGCGGTGATTTTTCTGTTTAATCCCTTTAGCACCGCGCCGTGTCCAAACTCTACAAACAGATCCGTCTCGCCTTCGATCGCGGATACGCTTCGCTTGTACAGTACCGGTTTGACCAGCTGATCGGTTAGCAACTCGATCGCCTCGCCTTTGGTTTGATATGGCTGCGCGGTCGCGTTGGAGACTACGGGCGCGACAAAACGATCGTCTCTTAATTTTTCGCGTAAAATCTCTTTGAGCGGCTCCTGCGCGCTTGCTAACAACGGGCAGTGGCTGGCTACCGACATATCGAGCAAAACGGCGCGTTTGGCGCCGGCGGCTTTTGCGCGATCGACCATTGCCTCCAGATCCGCTCTCAGCCCCGCCAACGTAATCTGCCCGTCGCAGTTGTAGTTTGCCGTCCAAACCTTTTTGCCCTCTTTTCTAGCCGCTTCGCATAACGCCTCGGCGGATTGATCGCCTAAGCCGAGCGTTACCATCATGCCCGCGCCTTCGCTCGCTTTTTGCATCAACTCTCCGCGATAGCTTGCGACTAGCAAAGCGTCGGTAAAACTCAAACCGCCCGCGACGCAAACCGCGCCGAGTTCGCCCAGCGAGTGTCCAAGCGCGTAAAGCGGCTTTATGGGCAGCTCGTTTTCAAAGAGCTTGTACGCCGTTACGGAAACAAATAAGATCGCCGGCTGCGTGTATTGCGTCAAGCCCAGCCGATCGCCGTCCTCGAATAAAATTTTGGATAAGTCGTAGCCAAGCGCGTCGTTTGCCTCTTCCAGCGCCTCTTTAGCGTAATCGTAACGATCGATAAAACTTTTGCCCATGCCGATCGCCTGAGAGCCCTGTCCTGGAAAAACGGCGACGATCTTTTTCATTCCCAAACCCCCGAGTTTTTACGGGATTTTATCCTCTGCGCGCTTCAAGGCGTTAAGTCGTAAAATGCGGATATGACTGCCGAAACGTTTTTGTCTCAGCTAAACGCTATTTCGGTCGATAAACGCGCCGCTTTCTCGCAAACCGTTATGAAATTGAGCAAACTGGCGGCGGCGGAAGCGACGCGATCGATGCTCGAAGACGGCGACTTCGGCGTTAGAATCAACGCGCTCAAGGCGATTCGTCATTTTGGGCTGGATATATACGAAAAAACCTTGATTCGCCTATTGCTAGACGACGAGGCGGAGGCGCGAATAGCGGCGCTGAAATCGCTGTGCAGTTTCGGCAAAGCCGAACATTTTAAGCTCGCCCGCGCCTTTTACGAAGAGAACGTAAATCTGCGCCCCAACATTATCGATTCATTCGTCAACTTCAGCGATCTCTACGAGGCGCACAGTTTTATATTTCAGCTTCTGGATAGCTCCGACGAGAAGATTCGCCAATGCGCGATCAACTGGTTTGACAAAGCGTTTGAGCGCGACATTTTTCTGCCATGGATCGGGCGGATATACGAAGAATCCGCATGGTCTTTGCGGCTTGCTTTCGAGGAAATTTTCGCGCGCAGATTGCGAGCGCTGTTTACAAACCGACGCTACGGGTATAGATTCAAGCTCGTCTGGCTCGCCGACAGGATCTTCAAGTGAGTCTGCGGGCGGGCGAGGCGATTGAGACGCTTAACGGCTTTATCAAAGCCAGAGTCGATTGCGCGATTATCGGCGAAACGCAAAGCGGCAAGATCGCGCTCGCCAGAACGGTAGCGCCAAACGCGCCGATTGTTCACGGCTTCGAGTTGTCAAACGACTATTTAAGCGCGATCAGATCGCGTCTTGTCTCCTCCAAAATCGTTATCGTAAAAAACCTTACGCAGGAGTCCGCCAAGCTGTTAGAGCCGATTTTGGCGACAAGGACGATATTTGGAGAGAGGTTTGACTGCGTTTTTATCATAACCTCGCGGCAAAATCTGGCGATCGAAGGCTGCGCGACGCTTAAGCTCTCTCCCATCGACGCGGACGAATGGCTGAGATGGGCGAAAAAAACGCGCGTTCACCCCGCGCTGATAACGCTCGCGGAGGAGGACAAAACCTTTCTAAGCCGCCACAATCTAAGAACGATCGACGCGCTATCGAAAACGTTGAGCGCCCGACCTTCGGCTAAAACCTTGGATAAAGCAATCGGCGCGTTTCTTGGCGAAGACAAAGAGGCGATCGTCGCGCTTGTAACCAGCCTGTCCGCTCCGATCTCGTCGTTAAGCGAGGTTCAGATCGCCACCTACGAAAACGCCAAAGCCTACGAAAACGCTTTTATGGAGTCGATCAAAACCGATCCCAGCGCCGACGATATATCGCGCTTTGTAGAATATATCTCCTCTATAGCAAGCGACGCGCCAACAGAGGCGTTAAATCTGTTAAGAGGGTTGCTAAACAGCCAGAAAGCCGCCCACGCGCTTGAAAAAATTCTTAAAGAAAAGCGCGCGCAAGAGATAATCGACGGTTTGATCGCCAAGGTTGACTAGCGATCACGGAGCCAGCTCGCCTCTTTTCTCGCCTTGCGAAAGCGCGATCAGACAAGTTATGACGACGCTGAAGTTTTATAGTTAATTGTAAAATTTTCAAAAACAAATAAGAGAATTGAGCGAATACAATAACTCGCGTCTCGCTTTGGACTATAATTATCGTCCTCCTTCCCCTACCCGTCCTCGCCTCTGGGCGGGGGCGTTATTCGTTAAGTATGCTTTTATTAAACTGCCGCCCTACAATCAAAGGATTTTCTGATGTCGTCGTTATTTAACCGCGTTTTTACTTTTTTCATATCCATGCGCGCAACCGCGGCTCTTCTTTTTATTATCGCTTTCGCGTGCGCGATTGCGACCTTTATTGAAAACGACTACGACGCGCGGACTGCCAGAGCGGTCGTTTATAACCACTGGTGGTTTGAGATCGCTCTTCTTTTGCTCTCTGTGTCGCTGGTTGGCAATATGATGAAACTTGGCGCGTTTAGCAAAAAAAAGGCGCCCATTCTCATTTTGCACGGCTCTATTCTGATTATTCTAGCCGGCGCGTTTCTTACCCGTTACTTTGGCTATGAAGGCATTATGTATATCCGAGAGGGCGAAACCAGCAACTCTATTCTGAGCTCCGAGCCGTATCTGAAAATTGCCAGCAGCGGGCTAAAGGCGAGCAAAGCGCTGTCGCTTTCGTCGATCGCCTCTGCAAACTACTCGCTCAACGCCAATCTTGGCGGCGGCGCGCCCGTAACGCTGAAAACAAAAGCCTACTACAGAAACGCGAAGGAGATTGTCGCGCCGCTGGAAACGGGCGGCAAGCCGTACATATCCGTTATGATCAATTATGGAGACAGAGCGCCCGTAACCGCGGAACTGTTCTACGGAGAGTTTGTCGATCTCGGCGGGACGATCATCGCATTCGGCGAACATACAAACTCCGAAAAGCCCGCGATCGTCGTAGATCTGCAAAACGATCAACTCGTGATCCGCGCCTATTCCGATCTGATGCGCGTCGATACGGACGCTAACGAGCAAACCGTCCTTCGCGCGCACACGGCGCATCCGTTCGAGCCAAATATGCCGTATAAGGCGCTCGACGGCGCGGGCGTGGTTTTGCGCGAACATCTGTTATCAGCCGGTCGCGTGGTAACGGAAGCGAATCCGCGCGAAAGAAGCGGCGCCAGCGCGATAATTGCGGACGTAACCCACAAGGGCGAACGCAAAGAGGTCGCGCTGTTCGGAGGAGTCGGATCGAGCGGCGTTCCCGTAGACGTGGAACTTGCGGGGCGCAACTTCACTCTCTCTTTCGGATCGGAAGAGATTGAACTGCCGTTTTCGCTCAAGTTGGATCGGTTTATTATCGAACGTTACCCGGGCTCCAGTATGCCTTCGTCGTATGAAAGCCGGGTAACGCTGATCGACGCCGATCGCAACATTAACGAACCCAAACGAATATATATGAACAACATTCTTACTCACAAGCAGTTTCGCTTTTATCAAAGCAGTTACGATCGCGACGAACGCGGCACTATTCTTTCGGTCTCTAACGATCCTGGCGCGTGGTTAACCTATATTGGCTACGCGGCGCTCTCGATCGGCTTTCTTATAGCGTTTTTCAGTCCGAATAGTCGTTTTAGAACGCTCGTCGCGCAGATCGAAAAAAGCAGGAGAACGCGCAGTCTTGCCGCGGCTCTAGTCGCGCTGATCTTTATTTTCGGCGCGCCGAACGCGAACGCCGACGAAGAGACGAACGCGACGCGGATTATGGGCATAGTGGACGCGAGTCACGCCAAACGATTTGGGACGCTTTTGGTTCAGGACGCAAACGGACGCGTCAAACCAATGGACACGCTCGCCAGAGAGGCTTTGAGCAAAATGGCGCGGAAAAGCTCTATCGGCGATTTAGGCGCGACGCAGATATTTTTAGGCATGTTAAGCGCGCCCAGAGGGTGGCAGCAGGTCAAAATGATCCGTTTGGGGCATCCCGATCTGGGCGCTATGCTGGGGCTGGAAAACGGCGCGAAAGAGGCGTCGTTTATGGACTTTTTCGCGCTCGATCAGGACGGCGATTTTTCTTACAAACTGCGGGAAGTTTCAGATATCGCCGATCGAACGCCCGATTCGCAAAAAACTTTGCTGCAAAAAGAGCTGATTAAGGTTTATCAGCGCGTAGACGTCGCGTATATGATCTATCAGGGTTATTTGATGCGCGCTATACCCGTCAAAGGCGATCCCGCTTTCTCGTGGATTTCGCCGCCGCAAACGCTCGATCTGTCGCCCGCCGACGCGAAAGAAACGGCGCAAACGGCGCGCGATTACGTCGAAGCGCTTAGGAACGCCCAGACAAGCGGCGAGTGGGACAAAGCCGACGTGGCTCTGGATCGGCTTAAAACCTATCAGGAAACCTACGGCGCGGCGGTGATTCCAAGCGCCGCGAGAGTACAGGCGGAGCTGTTGCTAAACGCGATCGATCCTTTTTTTGTTTTGCTGTTTTGCTATCTGGCGATCGGTCTGTTCGCGCTGGTTTGGGCGTTTACGCGCGCGCTGTCGCCAAACTTTGCGAAAGATAAGGCGACCTATATATCCGCCGCGTTAATTGGCTGCGCGACGCTCGCGTTCGTCTTTCACGCCGCGGCGCTGGGGCTGCGCTGGTACGTCTCGGGACACGCGCCCTGGTCAAACGGATTTGAATCGGTCGTATATGTGGCGTGGGCGGCGGCGCTTGCGGGACTATTCTTCGCCAAACGTTCCATTTTCGCGCTTCCCGCGGCGACATTGCTTAGCTCTTTCGCGCTGATGACGGCGTATTTAAGCTCGATGGATCCGCAGATTACCACGCTTGCGCCCGTGCTGAAGTCGCATTGGCTGACGATTCACGTGAGCGTAATATCGGCGAGTTACGGCTTTCTGGGCGTCTCTATGCTGCTGGGGCTGATCGCGCTCGCGCTGTTTATCTTTAGAGCGCCGAAAAAAATCAAGATAGACGAGACGATCGTCGAGCTAAGACGCATAAATGAAATGTCTATGATGGTTGGTTTGGCGACGCTTACGATCGGAAACATATTCGGCGCTATATGGGCGAACGAGTCGTGGGGACGGTATTGGAGCTGGGACCCAAAAGAGACGTGGACGCTAATTAGCATGCTGATCTACGCGGCGATTCTGCACTTTAGATTTATTCCCGCGCTCAGAAGCGCGTTTGTATTTTCGGTTGCAAGCGCGTGGGCGTTTTTCTCGATATTGATGACCTACTTCGGCGTTAATTACTATCTTAGCGGTATGCACTCTTACGCGAGCGGAGAACCGGCGCCGATAGACGATTGGTTGTATATCGCGATCGTCGCATTCGTTTTCTTAAGCGTTTTCGCCAGCGTAAAAAGCGACGGACGCTATCCGCTTGAAAGCAGATAAGGAGGCGTTTGCGGACAAATTTATCTTTGTCCGCGCCGATACCGTTTGCCATCGCGTTAAAACCGACGCGCATAAATTAAAATATCGCTTTAGCGACGAAATAACGGCGGGTTATCCAAAATATTGCGCGATCGATCCGTTTTAGCGATCGCGCTAAATCGTTAAAACGCAAGGCGCGTCGCTTGGCGTAATCCTCGCTTGTAAAGCGATAACTGCTAAGATCGTTATATTAAAGAGCTTTGAAGGCGGTTTGAATGCAAAATTTTATCAAGGTTGAAAGGTTATCGCCAAAAAAAACGCATGCGCTTGAAAGGCTCGCGCACTTTGGAGAGATCTACTCGCTTTTCGACGACGTTAAAGCGGGAACGCAAGCCGAGCGGTGCGCCCAGTGCGGCAATCCATACTGCGCGGTAATCGGCTGTCCGCTTCACAACTATATTCCATACTGGCTCAAAGCAAGCGCCGAAAACGATCGGAAAACAGCCTTCAAACTCGGCAACGAAACCTCCCCGTTTCCAGAGATATTAGGACGAATATGCCCTCAGGATAAATTGTGCGAAGGCGCCTGTACGCTTGGCGCGGACAACTTTGGCGCGGTAAGTATCGGCGCGATCGAAACCGCCGTTACGGAGGGCGAGTTCGAGCTGGGCGCGACGATCGACTATCCCAAAGCCGTTCTCAAAAAACGCGCGGCTATCATTGGCAGCGGTCCCGCGTCGCTTTCGGCGGCTACTTTTCTGGCGCGCGCGGGCTTGACGATCGAGATTTTTGAAAAAGACGAGAGAGCGGGCGGGCTTTTAACCTACGGCATACCAAATTTCAAACTGGACAAACGAGTAGTTAATCGCCGTTTCGAGTTTTTGGCGAAAGCGGGCGTAAAAATTCATCTTGGAGTCGAAGTTGGAAAAGATATAAACTTTGACGATCTGCTCCGAGATTTTGACGCGATATTTGTCGGCGTAGGGGCGCGCCGTCCCGCCAGAGCTAAAATTGAAAACGAAAACGCCGAAGGGGTAATCGGCGCGGTCGATTTTCTGAGCGCCGCGCAAAGAGAGCTGTTCGGCTCGACGAAAAAAAGCCCTCGCAATATGAAAAACAAACATATCGTCGTAATCGGCGGCGGCGATACGGCTATGGACTGCGTAAGAACCGCGCTCAGGCTGGGCGCGCGAAGCGCGACCTGCGTATATCGACGCGACGAAGCCAAAATGCCCGGTAGCAAAAAAGAGTACGAAAACGCCAAAGAGGAGGGCGCGATCTTTACCTTCAACCGCGCTCCGAGCAAAATTCTCGTCAAAAACGGCAAGGCGATCGGCGCGGAGTTTGAAGAGACCAAAATAGTCGACGACGGCAAACGCGGCAAACTTGTCGTCGTTTCGGGGAGCGCGACGACTATCGACGCGGACATAGTGATTATGGCGCTGGGCTTTGAGCATCAGGATAAATCGTGGCTAAAGGGCGTAAATCTTGATAAACGCGGAGCGATCATCGTCGGCGAGGACGGACAAACCAGCGCGGATAAGGTTTACGGCGGCGGCGACGCGGTTCGGGGCGCGAGTCTCGCGGTAAACGCGGCGGCGGACGGAAAAAAAGCCGCTTTTGCCATTATAAAGAGGCTGTCGGGCGCGTAATATGGAATCGTTTATCGAGGCGGCGATAGAGGCAAATCAGACAATCGCCGCGCTGCTACGCGACAACAAAGACGACGCGCTGTTTTACCCCGCCAAAGAGGGCGACGACGGAATCGGCTACGGCGGCGATCGAAGCTTGAGAATCGATCTGATAGCCGAAGATATTTTCATCGAGCGGCTAAGTCGATTCGGGCGCGTAAACTCCGAAGAGCGCGGACCCTTTGGCGAAGGCGAGGACGAGATCGTAATCGATCCGATAGACGGCAGCGCCAATATTGCCTCGGGCATTCCTTATTACGGTTCCGCGGTCGCGCTGAAACGAAACGGCAAACCGATCTGCTCCGTAACCTGCAATCTTGCGAACGACGAGTGTTTTATAAAATCGCCTAGCGATCGTTACCGCAGAGGTTTGTTTAGCGCCGAAAAGAAGCCGATCAGCAGAGCGTTGAGACCGCTTGCGGGCATATTTGAAAAAGCGTATTCGCACCCAAAATCCGTCGCCGCGATGAGAAAAAACGGATTAAAATTCAGAAGCCCGGGCGCTCTCGCGCTTTCGCTCGCGTACGCACGCGACGCGCGCTTCGCGCTGGCGATGGGTCGCTCCAGAGAATATGATATAATCGGCGGATTACATCTGTGCGACGATCTTCATATTTTTACGAGCGAAAAACTGATTATCGTGAGCGCCGACTTTGTGGTTTTTGAGCGGTTGAAATCGATTTTTATCGAGGACGAAAGTGAACATTAGCGATATATTTAAGCGCGTAAAACGCGAGCGCCCAGACGCGAAAGAGGCTCCGAACCATTGGATTAAGTGCAAAAAATGTCAAGCTATTATGTACTACAAAGAGGTCGCCGCCAAGCAATACGTTTGCCCGAAGTGCGGATTGCATATGCGTATCAGCGCTAAAGATCGCATCGAGGCGCTTGCCGACGCGGACAGCTTCGTCGAGTTTGACGCGGAACTGAAAGCGGTCGATCCGCTCTCGTTCAACGATAAAAAAAGCTATGCGCAGCGACTTGAGGAGAACTACAAAAAGACGGGCAGGCGATCGGCTGCGATCGCGGGCGAATGCGCGATCGAGGGCTACGCGACGCAAATTGTGGTTTTTGATTTCGAGTTTATGGGCGGATCGCTCGGCAGCGTGGAGGGCGAGAAAATTATTCGCGCCGTTAATCGATCGATCGCCAATCGGCAGGGATTGATTATCGTCAGCGCCAGCGGCGGGGCGCGAATGCAAGAGTCCGCCTTCAGTCTGATGCAGATGGCGAAAACCAGCGCGGCGTTAAAAAAGCTCGCGGCGGCGAAACTGCCGTTTATATCGGTTTTAACCGATCCCACTTTTGGCGGCGTGAGCGCGAGCTTCGCGTTTCTGGGCGATATTATTATCGCGGAACCGGGCGCGATGGTCGGTTTCGCGGGCGCGCGCGTGATCAAGCAGACGATCGGAGCGGATCTGCCCGAAGGCTTTCAAAGCGCGGAGTTTTTGCTGGAGCGCGGGCTGATAGACATGATTGTCGATCGCGACCATCTTAAACGCGCAGTCGCCGATCTGATCCGCTTCACAACTTGATCGCGGATTATAATCAGCCGCATTCAACGCTTTTGGCAAAGCGTCTTTTGCGATCGATCGTTAGCGGCAAAAGCGACGATCTTAAGATAGAGCGCGGATAAATTCGGGAACAAAGGCTTTGGCTTTTTGGATCGAAGTCGGCTCGCCGTGTCCCGGATAGAGCGCTCTGTCGTCCGCGTCGTACAGATCCATAAATCGCTCTAACGATCGCTTCATATCGCTTGCGCTCGAGTCGAGAAAATCGTATCGTCCTATGCAATCGCTGAAAATAAAGTCGCCGCTGAATATACGATCTTCAAACTCTATCATCGAGCAGCCCGGCGTATGCCCCGAAAATAGAACGAACCTGAAACGAAAAGCGCCGATCTCAATCCACTCCTCGTCGCGGACGCAAACGTCCGCGACGCAAGGTTGCATGCCGGTATTGCAATAGTCTCGAGCCAGCATATAGTTATCCTCTTGACGAATATATATAGGTATTCGCAGCCGCTTCTGCAATATCGCGTCGCTATAGACGTGATCGAAGTGTCCGTGCGTATTTAGCGCCGCGACGGCGCCTTTCGCGTTCGCCGCGATCCATTCAAACGCGCCAATGCCGGGATCTACGATTAAAACGTCGCCGCTTTTAACGAGCAGGTAGCAGTTTGTCTGATAACCGCGTCCCATCTGTTTGACAAGCATTCGCATCTTTTCGTCGCTTTATTAGGATATACCGGTCGCCTTTTGGCACCATAAACCAAGCAATTGTACGCAATTTTCGCGTCGAGCGCGCGCGGATCAACAAGTTTCGCTCCAGATTTTTGTCTCTAGGAATCGACGGATAATCGACTCCGCCCTTAAAAAGCGGATTGCAACGCGCAACTCTCCAAGCGATTTGCGCAAGCGCGATCAAAAGCCCGCGCTTCTCTAACAGCCATAGCGCGTAGTTGGAGCAGCTTGGATAAAAACGGCACGATCGCCCTAAAAACGGCGAAAAAACTATCTGATAACACTTGATTATATACCAGAATGGACGATTTATCAGCGGCGCTTGCATAGGGGCATTTTATCCTTTAACCGCTATATGGGTAGAATCCGCGATCATTTTGGGCGAGGGATTAAAATGCTGAAGTTTTTGACGGCGCTGGCGGCGTGTTGCTTGGCGCTAAACGCCGCGCTGTACGAATCAAACGACGGAAACCGCGATCGCTTGGTATTGCTATCGCTGAACGTGGACGAGTCGTTTTTGCACGACCCCGAATTTCAGGCGATGAAAAACAACTTTGTTTTTTATAAACAAGAGGCTTTTTTGCGCATCTTATCCGACGCGTACATATACCGGCCGCTTATTAAACAAAAAATCGCCGACGCGGGTCTGCCGCCCGCGATGGTCTATATGGCGATGGCGGAATCCAGCTTTAAGCCGAAAGCCTACTCTACGGCGCAGGCGGCTGGAATATGGCAGTTTATAGCGGGAACGGCGAAGCGATACGGGCTTAAGGTCGATAGCTACGTCGATGAAAGACGCGATCCGATCAAATCTACCGACGCGGCGATCAGATACTTAAAAGATCTGCACGCGCAGTTTGGCAAATGGTCGCTTGCCATTATGGCGTATAACTGCGGAGAGGGGCGGCTGAAAAAAGCGATCACTCAGGCTGGCACGGATAATCTGGACGTGTTAATGAGCGTGAACGCCAAGACGCGAAAACCCTATCTCCCGTTTGAAACGCGCCACTATTTAAGAAAAGTGCTTGCGCTGGCTTCGCTCTCCGAAAGCGAAAGCCTGATGGTCGCGTCAAGTTCGGAGCACCTGTTGAATCGCGGTTCGTCCTATCCGATGGCGGTCGCGGAGGTTGCGCCGGGCGCGACCTTGCAGGAGATCGCGAAAGCGGCGGGAACCAGCGTCGCAAGCGTGCGAGCGTTAAACCCCTCTTTGCGTTATGAGTTTGTCCCCCCATACGGCAAAAGCTACTCGATCTATCTGCCATACGAAAGAATAGCCGAATTTAAGCAAAACTACGAGTTTGCCGAAAACCGCAACCGCTATATCGTTCACGTAGTTCGCAAAGGCGACAATCTAAGCGCGATAGCAAATCGCTACGGCGTAAGCGCGGCGATGATCAAAGATTTCAATCGCCTATCAAACAATACGATCAAGCAAAACCAGCAGTTGGCGATACCTACGATTCGTCAAAGCAAGACGAGCGAAAACGGAAGCAAGTATGTCGTTCAAAAGGGCGACTCGCTCGATTCAATCGCGAAAAAGTTCAAAACCACCATCGCCGAGTTGAAAGACGCGAATCAGCTCAGACAAAATACGATTTATGCGGGCGATCGGCTTATTATTCGTCGCTAGCGCAACGTTTTTTGCAGGTTGTAGCGCCAAATATCAACGCCGATCGGAGGTGGTCGGCTATTATCCCAGCGAGCGGACAAGCTCCTACGATAGCGGCCGCGGCGCCGCGGAGCCCATGCGCGGCGACGGCGCGGCGGTTATGCACGGCGCGACGCTTCGAGGCTATACGGCGCTTGGCAAGCGATATTATCCGCAGATTCGTCCAATCGGCTGGAAAGAGGTCGGCGTCGCAAGCTGGTACGGCGCGGAATTTCACGGCAGAAAAACGTCCAGCGGCGAAACCTACAATATGTACGCCTACGGAACAGCCGCGCACAAAACGCTTCCGATGAATACGATCGCGCTTGTTACTCATCGGGAGAGCGGCGCGAAAGTTAAAGTCAGAATCAACGATCGCGGTCCGTTTGTGGAGGGGCGTATAATCGATCTAAACTATGTGGCGGGCAAGGCGCTCGGGCTGGATAAAACGGGAACCGCGCCCGTTACGATAGAGGTGCTGGAGTACGACGCCTATATAACCGAGCGACTTGGCGATCAGCCGACGGCTAAGCGGTCGATCGCAAAGAGCGATAGCGCGGCGCAAACGTCAAGCGGCGCTTTTTTTGTTCAGATTGGATCGTTTCGCAATATCGAAAGCGCCAGCCGCCTGAAAGAAAACGCGCAAAACAAAGCCGCCGATCGCTCCGTATCGATTCAAACGGTAAAATTTGGTTCGGAGAATCTGTACCGCGTCGTTATAACGGGCTTTAACTCGAAAGAGGAGGCGACGCGCTTCAAAGAGGCGCAAGGTTTTACGGACGCGGTTGTGGCGCGGAAGGATAACAATGATTAATAAAAACAGAAAGACCAACGAGACGAACATATCGCTCAAAATTGAGTTGCGCGGGCGCGGCGAAAGCAATATTAAAACGGGCATAGGCTTTTTTGACCACATGTTGCAATCGCTGGCAAAACACGCGCTGTTTGATTTGGAGCTTACGTGCGAGGGCGATCTCGACGTGGACGGGCATCACACGGTCGAAGACGTAGGCATAACGCTTGGAAGCGCGCTTAACGAGGCTATTTTCCCCGCGAGCGGCATAGAGAGATTTGCCGATCGCGTAGCCGTTTTGGACGAGGCGGCGGTTCAGTGCGCAATCGACGTAGGCGGTCGGGCGTTTTTAAGCTGGAACGCGCCGCTTGACGGAAAAATCGGCGAGTTTGACTGCGAGCTTACCGAGGAGTTTTTTCGCGCTCTGGCGCTGAACGCAAAGATCGCCGCGCATATCTCGCTGCTTCGCGGCTCAAACCGCCACCATATAGTCGAAGCGGCGTTTAAGGCGTTTGCGATCGCTCTGCGTTCGGCGCTCGCGCCAAACCCAAGAGTAACGGGGATACCCAGCCTAAAAGGAACGTTGTAGTTGAAAATATGGATTTTCGCTTCGCTGTTATTGTCGCTGGGTCTTATAGCCTCGTTCGTTTTAGCGCCGACAAACCGCGGCGGCGCGGCGATGGCGGCGGCGGCTCGTATGGAATTTGAAAACTATCAGATCTACGATATTGGCGTAGAGGGGGTATCGGGCGTTTTGACCGCGCAAAGCGGGCGCGTTTTCGACGATCGCGAGGAGTTGGACTATCCCGTGGCGCTAAGACGAATTAACGGCGCAAACGACGGGCTGTCGAGCGTTTTGGGGGTCGTCAGGGGGGATATTCTGATGTTGGAAAGCGCCGTCTATTATTGGAACGATTCTGGAGAAACTCTGAAAACGGAGCTGGCGGAATACAACAGAACAAGCGGGATCGTAACGGGATCGGGCGGCTTCACGCTGATCGCTCCAAACGGCGTTATGGACGGCGTGGACTTTATCGCGGACAGCGTTAATAAAACGTTTTCGGCAAACGACGTTAAGGCGACGTTAGATGATAATAAGAGTATGTAGCCTGCTTGCCGCCTTTGCGGTATTTCTCTGCGCGGAGGTTGTGGAAGCCACGGCAAAAAGTTTTTACGCCGACGAAAACGCGGGCGAAACGATCCTGAGCGGATCGGCGAAGATTGTGAGAGGCAAGGACGTTTTACGAGGCGATCGCATAACGATCCTGTTTACCAAAGAGCGCGATATTCGCAAATACGAATCAAAGGGAGCTTCGTCGTTTAACGTAACGATCGACGAAAACTCGCAGTATATCGGAGAGGCGGACGAAATCGTCTACCTGCCTTCGGAGGGGACTTATTCGCTAAAGGGACGCGCATGGGTGGAAGACCCGATCAATCAGCGCAAAGTTATGGGAGATCAGATCGTCTTTAACGAGAAAACGAGAGTGGCGCAGGTCAACGGCGAACAGTCGGCGCCAGTCAAACTGATATTTACCATCAAAGATCGCAATGAAACAAAACCTTGAGATCGAGGCGAAGTTTTTACTTTCCGCTTCAAGTCTGGCAAACGCGCCCGAGCCGACTTTGAGCGAGATCGCGTTTCTTGGGCGATCAAACGTCGGCAAAAGTTCGCTGTTAAACGCGCTGTGCGGACGCGGGCGGCTGGCGAAAACGAGCGCGACGCCAGGTAAAACGCGCCTGATCAATTTCTACGAGATCAAAGCGCAAAGGGGCGAAACGCAGATCAGATTCAGATTTGTCGATCTGCCCGGTTTTGGCTACGCTAAAACCTCGAAAGCGGAGCGCGAGGCTTGGGAGGCGCGCCTACCCGAATTTTTGCAAAGTCGCCGATCAATCCGCCTGTTTTTGCGCCTGATCGACAGCCGTCATACCGATCTGCCGCAAGATAGAGCGATGAGCGATTTTGCGCGCGTCGTATTAAATCCCGATCAAGCCGATCGGGCGGTCTATACGAAAGCCGATAAGCTAAACCGCAGAGAGCGCGACGATATATTGCGCCGACAGCCCGACGCGCTTCTGATTTCCGCGTCGAGCGGCGAAGGGTTGAACGAGCTTTGGGATCGCATAATTGAATCGGTCGTCGGAACGTAAATGGAACTTGTCAAGGCGAAACTATCGGATATAGCCGAAATGCAAAGGCTCGTCAAACCTTATATCGACGAAGGTTTAGTGCTGGCAAGAAGCGACGAAGAGGTCGCCAATATGATCAGATCGTATACAATCGCCCGCGACAACGGCGCGATCGTAGGATTTGCCGCGCTCTATATTTACACGCAAAAACTAGGCGAGATCAGATCGCTCGCGGTGGAAAAATCGCGTCGGGACGAAGGCGTGGGCGGCGCGATCGCGCTAAGGCTGATCGAGGAGGCGAAATTTCTGGGACTCGAGCAGATTTTGACGCTCACTTATCGCGCCTCGTTTTTCAGGCGGCTTGGCTTCAAAGAGGCTCCAAAAGAGGAGGTCTGGCATCATAAAGTTTGGGAGGATTGTATTCGGTGCAAGCGCTTTCCGGTATGCGACGAAACCGCGTTGATACTAGAGATATAGTCCGCTACGGACTTGCTCTGTTCGCGCTTATCATATACGAATCGTTAGGAACAATCTACTACCTGTTCCCGCCGCTTTTTGGCTTCTGGTTCGCTTTCGTGGCGGCAAAAAAAGAACCGCGTTATCTGTGGATAGCCGTATGCTACATTTTATTTTACGAGGCGGATCACGGGCTGATTACGGGAAGCGGCTGTCTGTTTTTATACTTTTTCTCAAAGTTTGTCGTGCCGACGATCGAAGAGGTGATTATAAGCCGTTTTGTCGTTTCGGCGATCGCCGTTGCAAGCGCCTATTTTGTCTACTACGCGCTAATCAGCCTTACCTATTTTCTGTTTGGAATGGTTCCATTCTCGTTTAGCTGGCTGTTTATCTATTACATCGCGTTTGAATCGATGATCGCCGCCGCGGTTTTGCGCTGATGCGTTTAAGGTTGCTGATCGTACTTGCTATCGCCATATCGCTGACGCTGATCGGACGGGTTTTTTATCTAACGATCCTGCGCGGCGAGCATTACGGACTGTTAGCGCTAAAAAACACGCTCAAAGTCGAACCGCTTCTGCCCGTTCGCGGAGCGATATTCGATCGAAGCGGCGCGCCTCTCGCCGTTAATCGGCTCGGTTTTTCCGTATCGCTCTCGCCGCACCTCGATCGCGGCGAAGGCAAACAGCTGGATTTAGCGATCGACTATCTTTTGTCGATTATGTCCGTCGAAGCAGAAACCAAAGCCTCTCTTCGCGCTCGCTACGTCAAAGCCGACAACGCCTACAGTCACGAACCGGTCGAATTAACGCCGTTCGTTCCGTACGAAACTATGCTGCCTTTTTTCACCAAGCTGTCGCTAAACGACATGATCCATATCGCGCCCGCCAATTTGCGCCACTATCCAAACGGCAATGTCGCGTCGCACGTTTTAGGCTATGTATCCAAAGCCGATCGCGCCAATGAAAACATCGATCGGATAAGCAGAACGATCGGCTATCACGGGCGCGACGGGCTTGAGCTGTATTACAATAAAGAGCTTCAAGGCGATCTGGGCAGCCGTAGCTATCAGGTAACGGCTCTTAACCGCGAAACGGAGGAGATCTCGCGCGTAGAGCCAAGCCAAATGCAGGATATGAAGCTATTTCTGGACATTCGTCTGCAACGGTTTATTCACGATCTATACGTCCGCGAAGGGCGATCGGGCGCGGTGATTGTGATGGACTTGCAAAACGGCGGAATCATCGCGGCGGGCAGCTTTCCCGAATACGACAACGAAAAGTTTATCACCGGCATCAGCTCCGCCGAGTGGCAGGAGATGATCAACGACTTTCGCCACCCGTTCGTAAATAAGCTGGTCAACAGCCTCTATCCGCCCGGCAGCATCATTAAGCCAAGCGTGGCGCTTGCGTTTTTAGAATCGGGCAAGATTACGCTCGATACCGAGTTTAACTGCGCGGGATCGTTTGCGCTAGCCGATCGCAACTATCGCTGCTGGCGACCGTGGGGACACGGCGACATTCGTATGCGCCGCGCCATCGCCGAAAGTTGCGATATATACTTTTATAAAGGCAGTCTGATCGCCGGTATCGACGCGATCGCGCAGAAGTTATCGCGGCACGGCTTTGGCGCTAAAACGGGCGCGGATATGCCCAACGAGTATATCGGCGTTGTGCCAAGCCGCGAAAGAAAGCTGGAAAAGTACAAGCGGACGTGGCTGCATGGCGATACGGTAAACACCGCGATAGGACAGGGAGAGTTTTTGATTACGCCGATGCAGGCGCTGGAAAATATCGCCCTGATCGCCACCGGAAAGCTGATAAAACCGCGCTTTGTCGAAAGCATTCGCAACGTCAAGACGCAATACTCGGCGGCAGAGGCGTTAAGCGACAGCGATCTTGCCTATATCGACGAAATCAGAGGCGGTATGTTTGACGGCGCGAATACGTCGCGCGGCACTTCGGCAAGGGCTATGGGTAATCTGCCGTTTAAGATCGCGGGCAAAACGGGAACGGCGCAGGTAGCGGGCATACCGCAGGACGAGCGCAAACGAATGAGCGAGACGGAGCTTGAGTTTAATATGCGCTCGCACGCTTGGTATATAGGTTACGCGCCGTATGAAAATCCGCGATACGCTTTCGTAGCGCTGGTTGAACACGGAATGAGCGGCGGCGGGGTCGCCGCGCCGATCTCCGCCAGAATTTTGCGCAAAATGAACGATCTGGGATATTTCTAAGCCGCCATTTAACAAAGAATATTCGGCGGATCGCTTCTGGCTACAGTTTGTTTTTGAGAGAGATTATTTTACGCTAAAAGATATTTCAACGTCGCCAGCGCCGACCGCTTCGGCTAAACCGCTCGCATCGTCAATCCGCCCAATTTTCGTATAACTATACGAACTATCAAACGACTTATAAAATAAGACCAAATAACTTGAACTCCAAATCATTAAGTCGCCCGCTTCGACGTTTCCGACAATTTTGTCGTTCGTTGCAAAATTTGTATCAAACCGATGATATTTTTCGTTGCCGTTCATCTCTGTCATTTTGATAGAGAGCGGTAATCTGGCGGCAAACTCTTTGGCGGTCTGATTGTCGCTCAAAGCCGCCGTAAAAGTTTTGGCGCCGATTGCTAGATTTATTGCTTTCATAATTTCATCTCTTTTATTTACACTAGTATCGTCGCTAGCAAAAACTCCAATTCCCGTGTAGGACGGCGAATAAAACGCGACTTTTAGAGCGGATAAAAAATGACTCGCTCGGCTCGCCCGCTTTCTCAACCCAAATTCTGTCCGCGTTGTTTACTCCGGCGCCAACCAGAATCCCGACGGCAAGCTCGCCATATTTCCAAACCCTATCCGCGTTTTCTCTCCGCTCCTACTCCAACACCGACTTTACAAGCGAGCCAACCGCTTCTCGCATTTGAACGTCGGCGATCTTCGCGTAGCGATGCGTCTGCGATACGCTCTTATGATCCATCAGCCGCGCTATCGCAAAGGGCGACACGCTCGCCATCGCTAGATTTGAGCCAAAGCTATGACGCAGGCTATGCACTACGATACGGTTTTTGCGATCGCGCCTGTCGATGCCGCGAGGTTTATTAAACAGCCTGTTGAGCCGTCGCTGTAAAGCGCGGATTACTCCAGCGCCGCATTTTTCTTTAGCGCCCCCTATCAGATGATGATAGGGATCGTCGAGAGCGGCAATCGCTTTCTCAAGATGCGCCCGCGTCTGCCTCGCTATATAGGCGATGTAGCCTCTCGCGCTCTTGGAGTTGTACAGATAGATCACGCCTCTTTCTAAATCACAATCAACCCCTCGAATCGACAACACGGTCGAACACCTTGCTCCCGTCGTGATTAACAGCAGCGCCAACAGGTAGAGCTTGCGGTTTTTGCTCCTAGCCAACGATTTCAACAGACGCTTGCACTCCGCTGGCATTAAAAACCCTTGCCTCGCGTTATCGACGGGCAGAGGATCGATTCCTATCGTTGGGTCGATTAGAGCGTAGCCGCGAGACGTCGCTCGCAGATAGATTGTTTTCGTTAATTGGCGATAATGATTGATTGTCGCGGGGGCTTTGCCCTCTTTGGCTTTTTCGTCCATGATCGCCAAGATGTCGGCTTTGACGACCGCGTTTGCTCTCTTATTTCCGATGCGATCTGCGATCTGATTGATCCTCTGACGCGACATGCGATATGAGGATTTTGCTTTAAGATCGTCGAGATATTGCTCCGCGATCTCTTTGAAACTTGGAGAAGCCACAACTCGTTTCAACCATTCAAACATTGTTTTATCCGCCTTTCCGCCGCTTTTGCGACGATACAAAATCGGCTAAACGGACAACACACAGCCATAATTTAACGCTGTCCGCGCTGTCGACGACAACCAGATCGAGCGGCGTTACGTATACCGTTACAAGCGGCGCGTTCGCCGTTGTATACGGCAGAGGCTACGGCGGCGCAAGGTATATCAGAGGGTATATCGACGGCGTTCAAGTTCTCGACTCCGCCAATGAAGACGACAACTCCGACGCGGCCTGCATGATCGTTCCTAGAGGCTCTTCATACAGCATGAGCGCGTATAGCGCGCGGGAGATGATCGTTGGCTAACCGACAATAAATTCTTTTATATAAAGACCGCCGCCGCTTGTATAGCTTGCGGAAGTATTAACGCTGTAGCTAGAGTTTTTGGGAACGACTAAAGTAATACTCGACGAGTTGTAATCGCCGTCGGAATTATCGTTTGCCACTTGAACGCCGTTGAGAAACGCGGCGATCGTTCCTTTGTAGATTCGACCTTTAACTTCTATAAACACAACGGCGAACGCGCCGCTTGTGATTGTATACGTTGCTCCAGCAGATCGCGAGGTCATAACTATGGCGTTTAATGAAAGCGTATGGCTGTGTGTCGTCCGTTTTTACTTTAATTTCATCTCGCTAATAAATTTACTATTAATTGCCGAGATGTTCGCGCTATTAACGACGGTTATTTTATATGTCGCTCCCGACGGCACAAACCACGTAACGCCTTGAGTTACATAAGCGTTGCTGGTCGGCAATTGCAATAAAGTAGCAATACTATAGGCATTAGCGACATCTGTAATTTCTATTCGAATGCCGATCTGCGCGTAAGAACTGCTGTTGCCTCTAGCCGCAAGAAACGCGTATATAATCGCGCCCGCGCAATCGGTGATCGTGTAGTTTGTGTCAAAACTCCGAGCAGTATTAACGTCGGCAGACAGCGCCAATTTGTGGCTGTGTGTTGTCCGCTACGTCGTTCGGCGGCGGACTTCTGCCTTCTATTTTGGGACAAAGCGTCGAGTTTTATGCTACCATACTAGCATTGCTCATTAGCGCCGCGTTCTTTTGTCTGGGCGCATACTTCATTGAAGGAGGAGCCGATGATTAGTAGCTTTTCGGGTATATTGATTATGGGCGGCGGCGCGATCGCGATGTTGTTCGCCTTTGTTGTTTACGACAAATGGTCGAATAAACGCAAGAACAATCGTTCCATAACCCCAGCTTAATCCGACGTAAATAATCTATCCCTAGATTCGTTCAAACGAAAAGCCCGTTAACTTGGGAGGGGATAGGTTTACCGAATTTTGTTCGCCTTTAAAGATGCGACTCTTAAATCGCTTGGCTTCAAGTACTACGCCAACAAGAAGGTGTGGTGCAGGAAGGCGGCGTAGTTCGTAAAGGGAGCGTCTTAGGACGTTTCCTTGCGTTTGACGGCGCATATTGCGCTATAATCCAAAAATAAAGGAACGACGATGTCGATAATGAAATTTGACACGCTTAGCGCGGCGAAAGAGTTGCAAGGCTACGGTTTTGAACAAAGGCAAGCCGAAGGGGTTGTCGAGACTCTGAAAAAAACAATTGAGTCTAGCGGTGAAAACCTTGCCACAAAGGGCGATCTGGAGAAGGTCGAGATTACCCTAAGCGGCAAAATCGACACGCTCAGAGCCGAGATGACAAGCCTTAAGTGGATACTTGGCGTTCTGACGGCAGCCGTATTCTCGCTGGTCGTGAAAGCGTTCATATTCGCTTAACGCGTATTTAACAATCTCGTAATCCTCGTTATTCGTTCAAACCCTGAACGCCCATTAACTTGGGACGGGATTCTATTGTCTGTCGGTTTTCGGACTAATCCTCCGTTTACCGCTTTAACGCGCTACTCTAACGGGCTAACTCCTCTTACCGCCTTATCCCTACTTGACGGATTTAACCCCTTAACGGGTTTAACCCCGATCGTAAACTTATGCCTGCCGAACGGCCTAACCCCCGTTCATCACTCCGCAAGGGAGCGTATCTGTTCCCTTTGCGGGGATAGCTATGCGTTTCTCTTGCGCGTTGCGTAACGCGCTAAGGAGGCATAAATAAATGTCAAATACTACGCCAACAAGAATGTGTGGTGCAGGAAGGCGGCGTAATAGAGCTTTCGTATAAAGAGCGGCGCAGGTCTAGTTTAGGGAGCGATCCTAAGAAGGACGCTCCTTATATAATCACAAGGAGGAAAATTATGATAAAGAAGATTCGCCGTCGCATTCGCCTGATGAAGCTGGTTGTCGCTAATCGGGGGTTTTACACAAATCTCCTGACGTGGATAATAATGTCAGGCGTTATCGTGGTGATATTTTCAAGCTCGTGGCTTGACAAGGCGACCGGTATTTTTGTATCATTCGCTGGAATCTACTTGATGAGCTTTTTCATAGAAGGAGAAGAAAAATGACGCATATAGGCTACTCGTTGCTAGGACTCCTCGCGCTTGCGATCATCGCGACGTTGCTAAGACTTCGTGAAGAACGCAAAGCCGCGCGCTCCTAGTTACTCCTTCAAAACAATCCCGTAACAA
>JAIRWX010000008.1 GCA_031268655.1 Helicobacteraceae bacterium
CTCTATATATGATAATGATTTTCAGATGGTTAAAAAGGGCATTTCAGCGTCGTTTTTCGGTTTGTTGAAGATTCTCATTTTGCAGGTACGCCGATTCTCGTTTTAGAAGGCATCTTACAAAAAGACGTGATATTTACGATGGGCGAAGCTGGCGAGACGCGCTCCAAAGAGACGGGCAACCATGTTAAACGAGTCGCCGAATACTCTTACGCGATAGCGCTCGCTTGCGGACTAAGCAAAAGCGAAGCCGAGATTTTGCGTATGGCGAACCCGATGCGCGATATAGGCAAGATCGCCGTTCCCGACGCGATCTTGAAAAAACCGGACAAACTGGACGAGGCTGAATTTGAAATAATGAAAGCGCACGCGGAGACGGGCTATCAGATACTTATAAAACTCTCGCAGGCGCATCTTGAAAGCCGCCGCGATCGTAGCGCGCGAACATCGCGAAAAATACAACGGCAAAGGCTATCCGCGCGGTTTATGGGGCGACCTAGCCTCGCGGACTGAATGAACGATCAAGCAAAGTTTATGAAGCTATTATTTCAAGGCGCGAAGCCGTTTGGCTGCGACGAGGCGCTTAAAGACCTTCTTCCGAATCTGCGCGACATGGATCGACGGCGCGAATATCTGAAAGGCAAATTCGTTACATATGTATATACGCGATAAAACGGGCGCGGGCGCGAACGGCGTGATTATGCTAGGCGCATACGGGGGACGGCTTGGCGACAAATCCGCGACCTCGCTTCTCGTAAACGAGGCGGCGGCGATCGACGCGGGCAATCTGTTAAGCCCGCTGGGATCCGAGGCAAGTAAAATAAACCATATTTTTTTTAACCCACAGCCATATGGATCATATCGCCGATCTGCCATTTTTGATAGACGCTTTCTTCTCAACGCGCGTCGAAACGCTTAACGTGTACGGCTTGCCTGAAACCGTCGGGGCGCTTAACGATCATATTTTCAACGGCGAGATATGGCCTAGCTTCGGCGCGATCTCGCTGTCAAGCTCCGACAAACCCGCTATGAAGACGAACGAGATCAAAGCAAACGTCCGCTACGAGGTCGAAAGCGTCGCGCTAACGCCGTTTGAAACCAATCACACGGTTAAAAGCGTAGGCTATGTGATCGAAAAGGCAAACAAAAAATTATGTTTGTCTCCGACACGCGCCGATGCGCGAATATATGGAATATACTAAACGGCGACCCCGATATCGCGTCAATCATTATCGAAACCTCTTTGCCCTCCGATCTTGGAGCAACTCGCCATAGAGAGCGGACATTTGACTCCAAAGCTATTAAACGAGGAGCTGAAAAATCTGAAACGAGAAGACGCGACGATCTACGTAAACCACTTCAAGCCGGTTTTTGCGCAAACGCTTCTGAAAGAGTTGCGAGAATTTAAGCGCGCAAAAAAGGCGATAGCGCTTACCGACGGAGCGTTTATATCGCTCTAGCGGCTTCGCCAAATCGCGGCAGTTTTCCGCGCTCAAACGTCGCGCAGATCAAATGTTTTTCAGTCGTTTAAGTATAGGTTATGTAAAAAGCAAGACCAATTACTAAGAATAAAGGGTTTATCTATGTCTTTGCTTATCACGGAAGATTGTATAGCTTGCGACGCGTGTATTGACGAATGTCCAAACGGCGCGATCGAGGAGGGCGATCCCTCCTATGTGATCGATCCCGACTCCTGCACGGAGTGCGTGGGGTATTACGACGAACCGGCTTGCGTAGCCGTCTGCCCCGTCGATTGCATAGCGCCCGATCCGGACAACATAGAAAGCTCCGAAGAACTTGCGTTGAAACATCAAAATCTGCGCAAAGAAGAATAACGTGGCGCGCGTTACCGCCGTGATAGACATCGGCTCAAACAGCGCTAGAATGGCGCTTTTCGAGCGGACGAGTCGTTACGGCTTTCATCTGTTGAAAGAGATCAAATCGCGTGCGAGAATCAGCGAAAACGCCTACAAAAACGGCGGGACGTTGCAACCCGCCGCAACTCTGCGCGCTAAAAACGCGCTGGGCGATTTTGCCAAACTCGCCAAATCCTACGGCGCGCGCAAGATAATCGCGGTGGCTACCAGCGCGGTGCGCGACGCGCCAAATCGACTAGATTTTTTGCGCGAAACGAAAGAGGCGACGGGATTGCAAATCCGCGTTATCGGCGGCGAGGAGGAGGCAAAGCTCGGCGGGATCGCGGCGGCTAATCTGCTTGCGGTTCAAGAGGGCGTTACGATCGATATAGGAGGCGGATCGACCGAGTTGGCGCTCGTTAAAAACGGCGCGGTCGTCGAAGCCGTTTCGTTTAATCTTGGAACGGTGCGGCTGAAGGAGCTGTTTTTTGACGAGGCGCGCAATATAAAAGGGGCGACGCGGTTTATCGAAGAAACGTTAAAAAACCTGCCGGCTTCTTTTGCGAGCGAGCGTATTATAGGCGTTGGAGGCACTATGCGCGCGCTGGCGGATTCGATTATCAAAATGGAAAACTACCCTTTTGGCGCTTTGCACGGCTTTACTTTTTCGCTTCGCGGGCGCGACGATTTTTTTGATCGCATTATCAAAAGCGACTTCGGCGGCTTGAAAAATCTGGGCTTCAAACCGGAACGTTTTGACGTGATTCGAGAGGGAACGCTTATTTTCAAAATCGTCGCCAAAACGATCTGCGCTAAAGAGGCGATAACCAGCGGCGCCGGCGTGCGCGAGGGCGCGTTTTTGAAAGACCTGCTAAGATCAAGCGGCGGCAAACTGCCAAACGGCGTCGCGCCAAGCCTTGTCAGTCTGCTCGATCGCTTTGGCGACGATCGCAAACAGACGCGCTGGTTAGCGACGAACGCCGCAAGGCTGTTTGAAACGCTAAGACCGCTGCATAAACTAGACGACGGCTGGCAAAAACCGCTTATCGCGGCGGCGAAGCTGATCGGAACGGGCGCGGCGATCGATCCTTACTACCCTTCGGAGCAGGAGAGCTTGCTGGCGAAAAACGGGCTTTCCTACGGCTTTACCCATAGCGATCGACTGCTGATCGCCGCGCTTTTGAAAATCAGACGGAAAAAAGAGCTGATCGCTTGGAATCCGCCGAAAAATCTTGAAAAGTTGCTGCCCGAAGCAAAAACTGCAAAATGGCTGGCGTTGATTTTGCTGATCGCGCAGACAATCAACGTCGCGCGCGATCGCCCAAAGATCGACTGCCTGCTCGACGGCTCGATCCTTTTGATCGCAAACGTATCGTATCTCGGCGCGGAGGCGTTTGAGCGTTTCAAGCCTCCGTTTGATCTCGTTATCAAAATCGATCGCCCCGCGATCGCGCCAAAGCGGCGGCGCTGATATTCAAAAAACGTCGTTTTTGGGGTTTGCCTCCGTTGCGACGGCGACGCCGGCGTTTGCGCCGTCGCGCGATTTCTTACGTTTCTTGTTTCTCTCCCTTACAAAACGCTCGTAGTAGAGCATATAACCCGTTATGACAAACAGCGCCACGGCGAGGCTGGATACGCAATATAAAATAAGTCCCGTTACCCCGAAAAAATCGCCGCTGTGCAGCGGAAATATGCCGCTTATAAACTTCTCGCCAAGCGTCCGATCGTCGTATTGGACGCGCCTGACAACCTCGCCTTTTTCAACGTCGAGCACAAGCTGGTTTGAAGCGCGGCTGTGCGCCGGATTTGGCGGCGTCCAATTAACGTTAAACAGTTTAACGTCGGGCTGAGGAAACGATATCGTTACGCTCTTATAATTGTCGAGCGTCTCGCTCCTGAACATATCATAAGCCTTCGACAAGGCGAGATAATCCGCGCTTGTTCGGACGATATTTCTCGTCGCGCTTTCCTGATCGCGTCCGCTTTCGTTAGCGCCTCTTGCATTTTGCGTCGCGGCGTTGATCGCGCCGCTTGTTTCCGTTTGACTTGCCCCGCTCGCGACGTTTGATCGCGTAGCGTCTCTGGCTTGGTTTTCCGCGTTTGGCCGCGCTCTTTGCATAGTCGGTCTTTCCACGCCCGCAAGCAGGTAAAGCCCGTTTCTATACCAATCGTACGACCACCACAACCCCGTGAAAGACATAAGCAGCACAAAAATCAGCGTCCAAACGCCAAAAACGGAATGGAGTTTATATAGAAATCCCCTGCCCTTTTTCTTGAAATCGATCGTCAGAGAGGAGTAAAAATTTCGCTTCATAAATGGAAAATATACGACGAGTCCTGTAATAGTTATTACGATTAACGCTATAGTCGCTATCGCCACCGCCTGCTTGCCCCACGATCTCGAAGGATCGCCAAGCCATCTATGCCACCTGATCATAAGCGAGAAAAACTCGTCTCCTCGCAACGATTCCGAAGGTAACATCTCCGCCGTATAAGGATTGACGTATTGCGCCCTGCCGCGCATATTGGCCGAGCCTGCCGCGCCGACGCCGACTCGCGCCGATCTGCTTGGATCTTTGTAGAGCGTAATCGAGTTGATCCGAGAATCGTTAAGCGACGCGCCAAGCTTTTCTAATAGCTCGTTCATCGCCATAGGCGCTTCGGCGCTTGGTTCTACAAACATAACCTCTTTGTTTAGCGCCTCGCTAATCTCGACTCTGAAAGAGAGCGCCGCTCCGGTAACGCACACAATCGCGATCGCAACGCCAAGCGCTACGCTTAACAGCCAATGGATTTGAAACCAAACTCCTCTTTTCATATAAACCCTTCCGGTAAAATCAGGGCATGATTATAATACGATAATTGCTTTCATAATCGTAATTATTTTCTCGGCGTTACCCGTTTGATCGCCGCTTATTTGCGCCCGGCGAACGAGATTGGCGTCGCCCAAATCGCCCTTTGGCGACGCTACGCTTTTTTGGCTGCAATCGTTACGCGGCGCCGCTTGCGGATATGGTTATCGCCGCGTTTGCCAAATAACAATTGCGCCTGAAACTCAAAACGGCAAATTAAATCTTTGACGCGCCGAACTATAGCGGCAAGATAACCGCGAAAAAATGTCAAATCTATAGAAAAAAGCCGTTGGCGACGCTTGCGCGCAAAATTCTTTACTTGCGGCTTACGATCGACAACGCCCCGTAAGCCTATTTGCGCGTAATCTGGCAAAAGCCGCGCCGAATATACTTGCGGCGTTTACTCGATCGCGATTTTATCCCGCAGATTCAGCGCGATTTTTTTTCTCTCGTCCTGTCCCTCAAATATAACCGCCACGCGATCGCCCTCTTTGAAATGATCGCTTAATTTAGCGATCCGTTTGCCGCCCGCGCCGACCTTGGAGATATGAACAAGCCCCTGAGATTCGTCGGGCAGCTCCACAAACAATCCAAAATCAACGATCTTAACCACGACGCCTTCGAGTTCCTGAGCGCTCTCGTAATGGCTGGCGACGTTGACGGCGCGTCCGCGAGCGTTTGCGCCGGGAAAACGTTTCGCGCTCTCCTCGGCGATCCGCTTTATCTCTTCGCCCGCCGCGATCGCGTCCTCCGCGTTCGCGCCCCGTATTTTTACGCCGCCGCTCTCTTTATCGAGATCGATCTTTACCTTGAACCTGTCGCACAACTCCGTGATTACCGCGCCGCCTTTGCCTATAATCGCGGGGATCGCCTTGGGACTGACGCTGAAACTTTCAAAGCCCGGCAACGCCGAAGTATTAACGACAATCGTCTCGCAAGCCCTCTGCATCTGTTCGAGAATACTTAATCTGGCTACGCGGGCGCGCTCCAGCGCTTCGGCGAGCAGGCTTAACGGCAAACCGCCGAGTTTAATATCCATCTGCATAGCCGTAACGCCCTCTTTTGTGCCTGCAACCTTAAAGTCCATATCGCCGTCGTGATCTTCTAATCCGGTAATATCGGTCAAAATTTTATGCCGATCGCCCTCGGTCATCAATCCCATAGCCACGCCCGCGACCAGCTTTTTAAGCGGCGCGCCGGCGGCTTTAAGCGCCATCGACGACGCGCACACGGTCGCCATCGACGAACTGCCGTTGCTTTCGAGTATCTCGCTTACGACGCGAATGACGTTCTCGCAGGCGGGATCAATTTGGCGCTCCAGCGCGCGTTTAGCCAAATTGCCATGTCCCAACTCTCTTCGTCCGGGCGAGCCGATTCGCCTCGCTTCGCCCACGCTGAACCCGGGAAAATTATAGTGAAGCATAAATCTATCGTACGACTGCGCTTTGTCCGTTAGCCGCTCCAGCCCCTGCCGATCGGAATCGCCGCCCAGCGTTACGACCGCCAGCGCCTGCGTCTGCCCTCTCGTAAACAACGCGCTCCCGTGCGCTCTAGGCAACAGGTTGGTTTCGATCGAAATCGGACGAATCTCGTCCAAAGCGCGTCCGTCGGCGCGCCTCTCTTCATCGAGAACTCCTTTGCGCGCGATAGCGCGCTTTCTTGCTTCGATCGCAAGCTCTACGCTTCTGGTATCGTCGGTTTCAAGCGACCGGATGGCGTCTTTGATTATCGCCTTTAGCGCGCCGCCGCGCTCGCTTTTGGACATATGAAAGATAGCCTCTTTGATCGCGTCGTCATAGCTCTCGGCGACTTGCGCCGCGATCGCTTCGTCGATCCGATCGCTTTTTAGGGCGAAAGTTTTTGTCTCTTTGGCGGCGATCGCAAAATTCTCGGCGTATATTTTCGATCCTTTGGCTACGTTTTCCCCCGCCAGAGCAATCGCCTCTAAGAGCTTTTCCTCGGACGGCTCCGTCTCGATAGCTTCAAGCGAACCAGGCTGCAAAGCGCGCATCTCGATCATCAGCAATTCGTCGGCGCTGCCGCATACGAACAGATCGAGCGAGCTTTGCTCCATTTCTGACAGAGTTGGGTTGACGACAAAGCGACCCTCTACGCGCCCGATCCTAGTCGCGCAAACCGCCTTTCTCGCGGGGAGCGATCCGACAAACAGCGCCGCGCTAGCCGCCAGCACCGCCAATCGTTGCAGATCGGCGTCGCTATCGCAGCTTAATACGATAATCGCGATCAAAACGGGCGAGGTAAAGCCTTTCGGAAACAGCGGGCGAAGAGCGCGATCCACAATCCGAGAAGTTAAGGTTTCGAAATCGCCGGGCTTGTTCTCTCGCTTCAAAAAACCGCCGGGGAACTTGCCCGCCGCGTAGGTTTTTTCAATATACTGCACGGTGAGCGGCAAAAAATCGTCGTCGCTCTCTTCGGCTTCCTCGTAGGTAACGCTCGCCAGAAGAACGTTGTTTCCCTCTTGAAACCACGCCGCGCCGTCGGCTTGATTGGCGTATTTTCCGAATATGTATTTTTCCTGCGCCTTAATCGGCGCGACGTTAACGATCTGTTCGCTCATAACTCTCCTTTGGATTTCTCCGTTTTGATTTCGCTCTTATCCTGCGCGCCGTCGTTGATCAGCGCGACGACGTTGACGTTCTCCAGCATTTTATAGTAGCTTTTCGCCTCGACATAATGAAGCAGCCGATGCGGTAAATAGGCGTCGTCGATCAAACTGTACAGCTCGACGGCTAAATTTTCCGGAATCACCGGCAACGCCACCGCGACTCTGGCGGGCTTCATAGCAAACACGGTTTTCAGCGAAACCATCAAAGTCAGCCCCGTATCGGCTCCCTCGTCAACCAACAGAACGTTTTTGCCCGTCATATTTCTTATCGGAGCGCCTTTTCTGTACTTGTAGAGGTAGCTTAAAATTTTCTCGTCGCGCTTGCGCTTCGCCTCGCCGTAGATATAATCGACGCTGATGTCAAACGCGCTGGCTAGAAAGTGATTGATTACGATCTCTTCCGTTTCGCCTACCACCGAAATCCAGCAATCTTTATTGATAGGAGAGCAGATCGGCTCGGTAAAAATATATTCCAGCGAGCCGCCGATCGCTTTGGCTATGTCGAAGGCGATCGGCGCGCCCTGCTCGCTCATAGCCAAAACCTCCCATTTTTCTTTTTTCATCTGTTGCGCGGGCATAATAGCAAGCAGTTTTTGAGCGGCTTCGGCGCGGCTTTCAAACAGAATCATTTTGCCAAACTCGCCGCGCCCGATCCGCTGATAAGCAAATATTTGAGATCGTCGTCTACGAAATGCACGCCCGCCCCCGCAAAAAAGTTATCCGCGTCGGGGTTGAGAAAGTTATCGTAGCCGCCATATACCGCGATAAATTTCCAAGGCAGATAGCGGGCGGTGAATCTCATGTGCGCGTTGGATCCGCGAATATCGTGTACGGCGTTAAAGTCGTACGCTTCCAAAGAGAACTTAAGCCGTTCGTCGGCGTTGAAATAGTCGATTCCCACGCCTCCTGAATCGCGGATTATCCCGCCGCGAAACAGCCAATTGTCGTAACGCTTGCCAAATTGCGCGCTGATAAAGTACTCCTCGTCGTCCTGATGCAGTTTGGGCAGAATCGCCTTGCCGTCGCTATTCAGACGATTGATCAGCGGCGCGGCGCTTACGCCGAGCATATAGTAATTTGTGGGGTTGGGCAGATAGGCGACCGAGATTTCCGATTCGCCAAAGCCGTCGTTAAACATTCTGAGATGATCCAGATCGATCCGTAGTTCTGCTTGGTCAACCTTGCCGAACATAGAGTCAAGACTTTCAAGCGTGTCCGCGCCTTTGTCGAAGAACCCCTTCACACTCGCGATCGTACTGTCCAGCGTCGATTCGTTGTTCTCGTTTTCGCCGATAAAAGCGAGCAGATTATCTTCCAGCTTGGAGAATTTATCTAAAATTTCCGGTAGTTTTGCGTTAATATCTCTGCCCGTTTGCCCAAATTCGGCGCTTAAGTCGTCGATTTGCGCCATTATTTTCGGAAGAGTTTCGTTGATCGTTTTGCCCGCGATTCTAAACTCCTCGCCGGCGGCGCCTAATTTTTCGCCCATCGTTTTCAGCGACGCAATCGCCTCTTTCAAATTGCCTCTGGTCTCTACGTCAAAGGCTTCGTTCAAGCCCTCCATAAAGGTTCGCACCTCGTCCACCGCTTCGTCGATCGAGGCGTAGCGCCGATATTTTTCAATGCGATCGCCATCTTTCAAAATCTGATCCGAATCGCCGTAAACGATACTGATCACGCTACCGCCAAGCAACGATTCCTGCGCGATCACCATAGTGGAGTCGGCTGATACTTTATACCGATCGAAAATGAAGAGCGTCAATATCACCTTGTTGCGATCTAAACGTATGTCCTCCAGATAGCCCGCCTCGACTCCCTGAACGCGCACCGCGCCGTTTAATTCAAGTCCCGCCGCGTTTGAAACCTCCGCGATCAGACGATAGCCGTCGCGTCCAAAATTTGCGACGCTTGCGACTCTCGTGGATAGCAATATCAAAGCCGCAATCCCGATCAGGACAAACAATCCGACCTTAGATTCCGAACGCATCAGGTTTTCTCATCCGCATAAAGCTGTTGTTTAACCTCGCCGAAAGGAATTAAAATGAGTCGCAGGTAGATTATATCGTTAATTTTAGACGAACTGCCGCTCGATCCGATATTATACGGCGTGGTCGATCGCTCGAAACTTAGCTCGCTCTGCCAGCATCCGCTTGTATGATTTAACCCCACGCTCCAGCCGCGATCTTGTTTTGCCAGCAGATCGCGCTGATACGCGCCTATGAGTTTAGCGTTTGCGTTTAGCTGATATCCCAGAGAGGCGTTTAAGTAACGTTTTGCGACTCTCTCGCCCGTAGGATTTTCATACAGATGCGTCGCCGAGTATTCCAGATCGCCGACGCTTCCTCGCAGATCGGTCGCGCTCGAGACAATCGCGCTGTAACCGTGCGAATAGGTTAATCTGGATCTTACGCTCTGTCCAAAAAAATTGAGCGCGATCTCGTTATGCAGATCGTAGAGATTCGCGTCGTTTTCCAACGATACCAACTGATCGGCGCGATGAGTTAGCAGCAGCCGTCCGTTATTATCGTACAAAAACTGCGTAAGGTTAAACGACGCCGTTCTCTCTTCGCTTCGCGCGGCTGCCGCGTCGGTAAAATCGCTATCAAAATCGCCTTTGGTTTTGCGGTAGAACGGATCGGCGAACGACGCGCCGATTCCGATGGTATGAAAAACGTTTTCGTACGGTTTAGCCGCCAGCGTAGATAAACCGAGCCTGAACGTTTGACTGGTATCGATCCCGCTTTGCAGTCGCGTCGCAATTTGATCTGAATAACGAATCTCATAGCGCGAGGTTTCCAGTCCCGCGTCGAAAAGCAGATAGTCGTCAAAGAGCGACTTGTGATAGTTAAGGGGGACGACAACCGTATAATCGTTCGCCTTGCTTCCCTCTTTGCGCGTAAGGTTGCGCGCTTTAACGTCCGCGCTGACAAGAAGATTGTCTATAAAAAGCGATCGCGTAAACAAGCTTCCGTGAACTTCCGGCAAAATCTGGGCTAAACGATCGTTCTGCGGCGGATTTTTATAATCTTTGAAGTAGCGCGAATATACGCCCAAATAGGTTGCGTCGCCTTTGAGAAAATAGTCGATTTTATTGGTTACGAGCAAGCTGGTTTCGCGCCCCAGCTTGCCGCGATCAAGCGAATGCAGGTCTATATACTCTATGTCGTTGTAATCCTGATAGTCGATTATTAAGCCCTCTTGCGCGTTCGACGAAGGCGAAGTAAAAACGCGCGATCGCTCATAGATTAGATCGCCGCCCTGTTTCACGCGTCTTTCGTCGCCGTACCGACTTACGTATTCTTCTTTGTTTTTGAATCTGCCGAGATTGATCGCGCCTCGCGAATAGGGCGAATCCGCCCAGCGAAAATGCAGTCCGAGTCCGTTGCCTCTTTTATAACGGCTCTGATCCCAAAATTCCAAATCCCACTCGTCCTCCGTCGCCAGATAAAACGGCAGTTCAAAACGAGCGCCGTCGTCTTTGGAGCTTCCGATACGCGGAAATAAAAAACCGCTGTGGCGCTTGTCGTCCGTGTGGTAGCCAAAAAAAGGCATGTAAAATACGGGGACGCGACCCGCGTAAAAAAAGGCGTTGCGAAGTTCCACCCACTGCTTCTCCTGATCGTGCTTCGCCTCGCTGAAACGAAACGACCAGTCGGGATTAGACGGCGCGCAACCGGAGACGCTTCCGTCTCTTACGATCGATATGTTGCCCTCGACAATCGCCTCGTTGCCCGCGATCCAAAGACGGCTGTTATTTGATAACGAGAAAAAATGATCGACGTTTCCGCTGCGAATGTTCGCGGCGCGCAGTTTAAGGTAGTCGGCGAGCATAAGATCGCCGCCGATCTGCGAAAAATAGACGTTGCCAAACAGCTCCGTCTCGCCGCTGTCGTGGCAGTATATCAGGCGATCCGCACGCATATAAGCGCCGTTCTCGCCGCGAAGCGAAACGTCGCCTTCGGCGATCGTAACGTTGCCTTCGTTTTTCACGTTCGCGGCGATAAGCTCGACGCGGCTTTCGGCAAAAACGCCAACGCAGAAACACAAAAAGAGCCCAAACGCTCTAAGGGGCATCGATCACGATTACGCGCGAGAACTTATCGTGCCAAGTTTGACGCAACGGATCGGCAAACGCCCAAAGAAAACCGAGCGCCATGCATAGATCGCTGACGACTCGCGTCAACGCTCTGATCAAAGCGGTTACAAACGAAGGTTTGCCAAAACCGCCGATCTCTATAACGATTATTCTCTGCCACATCTTGCCAAGCGTCGCGCCGTACAACGCGACAAAAATCGTATGGTAAATTATATGAAAGAGGGCGATCCAAACGACGTAGGAGTTAACGGTCTCGATTAGCGCCAGCGGGTTGTCGCTAAGCGCGCCAAGACGCTCCCACAGCGCGGCTAAAACCACCAGCCCAATAAGCGATTCGTCCAGCAGGTACGCCTTGATTCGCTTCTGGTAGGAGGCTATCGTGAGCTCCTCTCGCGCTAGGTCCCGCTCGATCGGGTTCATGATCGCAAAGCCTGATAGGCGATATCGGTTCTGTACTGCATGCCGTCGAAGCGAATCTTTCCGACCAAATCGTAGGCGTTACGCCGCGCCGATTTAACGTCGTCGCCAAGCCCCATAGCAACCAACGCCCGCCCGCCGCTCGCCGTTAATTTGCCCTCGGCGTTTTTTGACACGGCGGCGAACAGAATATGCGCGTTTTCATTTTCCGCATCGTCTGCGATCGTAATCGTCGCAGGCTCGCTCGATCCGTATGGGTAGTTTTTCGCGGCGATCACGACGCCGACCGCTTTTTTATCGCTAAAACGCGGTTTAACCTCGCTTAACCTGCCGATCGCGGCGTTATAAAACAGCTCGATCGCGCTTGAATCAAGCAAAGCCATCAGCGCCTCGCATTCGGGATCGCCAAAGCGAACGTTAAACTCAAGCGTAAACGGTTCGTTATCGACCACCATAATTCCGCAAAACAGAACGCCCGTAAATGGCATGCCGTCGATTCTCGCCGCGTCGATCGTTGGTCTGATAATCCGCGCTTTGATCTTTTCCAGCAACTCGTCCGTAGCTAGCGGCGCGGGAGCGTAAGCGCCCATTCCGCCGGTATTTGGACCTTGGTCGCCGGTTAAAAGCCGCTTGTGATCCTGACAAGCGGGAAGAACGATAAAATCCCTGCCGTCGCTGATAGCGAAAACGGACAGCTCAAATCCGTCCAAAAACTCCTCGATCACTACCCGTTTGCCCGCTTCGGCGAAACTTGTTCCGCTTAACATATCGCGCGCGGCTTTTACCGCCTCTTCGGCGCTTTGCGCGATAATCACGCCCTTGCCCGCGCAAAGCCCGTCGGCTTTCACGACGATTGGAGCGTTTAGAGTCGCTATAAACCGCGCCGCCTCGTTTGGATCGTCCGTTTCAATATATCTTGCCGTAGGAATGCGATTATCGGCTAAAAAATTTTTCATAAAGGCTTTTGAACCCTCAAGTCGCGCCGCCGCTTTTGCGGGTCCGAAAATCGCTAGGTTTTTGGCGCGAAAAACATCGACCGCGCCTTTCGTTAAAAACTCTTCGCCGCCCACGATCGTCAGTTTAATATCGTTTTTGACGGCAAAGTCGGCTAGTTCTTCAAGGTCGGCGATCGCTATGTTTGCGCCCAATTTTTCGCTTGCGCCGTTGCCCGGAGCAAAATAGAGCTTTTCGCAATTTTTGTCGGCTCTTAAGGCGCGACCGATCGCGTATTCGCGGGCGCCGCCTCCAATAATCAACGCGTTCATTGGCGTATTCCGTTTGAGATTAAAAACCGAACGGGCGTTCGCGCCATCGTTTACTGGTCGCGAGTCAAAAGAGAAGAAGCCGTTTAACTCTTTAGGGGCAAGTCCGTTTAAGGTTATGCCGCGCACCGAGTTAAAACAGAGTTCTTTATAACGCGCAACAATGTTCGACCCGAATAGACGGCGGGTAGCGCTCCGTCCAGCGACGCAATTATAGCTTACGCCGCTAAAGCCGCGAACGCAATCGCCGCTTTAATGTCCGAGCGCGGACTAATCGTATGCGGCGCGTACTTTTTCAACGTTTCGGCGGCGCTTTGTCCTAGCGCTACGGCGCGCCAATCGCTTCGCCATGCGATCTGCGCAAAGAAACTTTTGACGACGCTCGGCGCGCTAAAGATAATCGCCGCGTTTGGCGGTATCATATTTTCGTCGATTTTTGTCGGCGCGGTTTCATACAAAACGACGCTATGGCAAACTACGTTTGCGCGATCAAGCCTCTCCTCCAAGTCGCCCCAGACGACGCGCGCGCGCGGATACAAAAAGCGCAGACCGCCGTAACGCGCCGCGATCGATTCCGCTAACCGATCGGCGCTCGCCGCGATCGATTCAAAAAAAACCTCGCCGCCGCGATCGGATACGGCTCTGGAGGTCGCCGCCGCGATCGAGAAAATTTTTAAGCGCTTCCATTCGCCGCTTAACCGATCGAGCGCTATTACCGCCTGTTTCGAGGTGAAAACGACCGCGTCAAAATTTGCCATATCAATCGCGGCGTCTAAAAAAACCGCTTTGATCGCGGGCAGATGAATCGCGCCGTCCGCGCCGTTCAGCGAAAGCGTTACGACGGGGCGCGCCGCAGTTTGCGTCCGATCGTCGCGCTTAGACTGGCTGCCGTTCGCGCCCATAAAGATCGCCTCTTTTCATTGGTTTTCATTATAACTCGCGCCGTCTCAAAATCGCGGTCTCA
The DNA here is from genome assembly GCA_031268655.1 of Helicobacteraceae bacterium. Classification (GTDB taxonomy): domain Bacteria; phylum Campylobacterota; class Campylobacteria; order Campylobacterales; family SZUA-545; genus JAIRNH01. The sequence continues at coordinate 14,071 of JAIRWX010000008.1, forward strand.
AAATTAAAGCGCGGGCTTAATACAATAACGCCCGCGCCGCGTAAACAGACAAAATCGAGGACGGAAGGAGGCAAAAAGAAATGAGCGGTACAGGAAAAGGCTATGTCTATATACTGACCAATCCGAGCTTCAAAGACGATTGGGTGAAAATCGGCAAAAGCGCGCGGGAAGTGAACGTCCGAAGCAAAGAGCTTGACAACACCGCCGTTCCGCTTCCGTTCAGTATTTTCGCCACGCTCAAAACGCCCAAATACAACGAGGCGGAGAAATTCATCCACAAGATGATTGATATGGTTGCCCCTGATATTCGCATAAGAAAGGGGCGCGAATTTTTTAATATCACGCCAATGAAAGCGTATGAGATTTTGAAGCTGTGCGCCGAGCAGTACGACGACGCGGAAGTCATCGCGCATGACGAAGAACTACTTGCCGAAATCGACGCGAGCAATACGAGCGGGAAGAAGCCTATTGTTCGCGCAGAACGTCTTACGTTTGAAGCGCTTGGGATTCCCGTTGGAACCAAACTCGCTTTTTGCAACGACGAGAGCATAGCTGTCATTGTGGTGGACAAAAACAATACCGTCAGGGTCGATGATCTCGAACTGTCGCTGTCCGCCGCCGCAAGATATATCAACGAGAAATTGGGATCCGTAAATAACAGCGGAGCTTATCACGGCGGACTATGGTTCAAGCTGGGCGGCGAAACGCTGGTTGACCTCAGAAAGCGTTTAGGGCGATAGTCGTATGAACAAACGGCAATTAGCGTCGAAAATCTGGGAATCCGCGAAGTTAAGATGCGCTCCAAAATCGAAGCGAACGAATACAAGGACTATATTCTTGGCTTCATCTTCTACAAGTATCTGTCGGACACTGAAATCAAGTACATCCGTGATAATGGCGGCGCTTAAGCGCAACGGGAGAAGCAGTTCAACAGGCAGGTGGAGTTGAATGGGGAGTTGAAGCGGCTATGGGGCAAACTCGAATCGCTCTTTATGCCCTCCGAATTTGCGCCGTATCGTTCAATAAGATTTTCCTTGGCCACTTTTGATCTCCTGCGACTCCGAAAAGTCGTAGTGCGTTACATCTTCTTTGCCCGGCTTGTAAGTAACACTGAACACCGTGTCAGACAGCCATTTCTTGAACGTCGGGTTGTCGTTGTATTGCTTGAACAGTTCCATGTTGTCGGCCATGATGCTGAATATAATGTTCTGTAACACGCGGTCGCTCTCGGTGCGGGCTTCCTGCTTGTCGGCATTTTTCATGGCGTTCTGATAGGTCTTGTCCTTTGACACCATCGCCGGAATCTGCTCTATCTGCCGCCTTACGTTGTCCGCGTCTTTCCAGTCGATGTTGCCGAACAGGTCATTGAATGTCGCAAGGATGCTCGACAGCACATCAAGCTCCGGCTCTCCCTTACTGCCGATGCCGCCTGTCGGCACTGGCTCCACCTC
>JAIRWX010000070.1 GCA_031268655.1 Helicobacteraceae bacterium
AATGCGCCGATACCGCCAAAATGATCCCAATGACTGTGTGTAACGACAATCGCCGTGATTTTTATATTACCTAAACTTTTTTTGGCAAATTCAATTGCCGCTTTTGCCGTTTCAATGCAACCTAACGGATCGATTGCAATATAACCGTTTTGTGATTTGATTAACGTGAGATTTGCCAAATCAAAACCGCGAATTTGATAAATGCCGCGCGTAACCTCAAATAATCCCGCGATTGTATTTAGCTTTTCATGCCGCCATAAACTTGGATTGACAGTTTCAGGCGTATCTTTTTGCAGAAGATTTTCCAATTCGTCTAGTCGCCAGACGATTTGCCCTTTGTCGTTTTTTATAACTAAATCGTTGGCTTTGGCAATCAATCCTTTTTGAGCGCGCTCAAAATCTTCCATTTGTTCAAACGGTAGATAATCCAAATAAGTTTTATGCTTTAGTTTTGTGTATTTAGTTGCTTCGCTTGCCATTTTCACTCCATTTTTTACTTGAATTATACAATAATTTGTATTAAATTAACGCGATTTACTCAACATTGCTGTACGCGACGAGACGCCCTTTTAATGGACAAGAGCAAACAGAGGGCGATAACGTTGAGCGCGAACCGCAAAAACCTGCGCGACGATAGCTATCGCTCAATTTTTAACGGCGCGCTTTGTTTTTACGGACGAGGCGATCAAACGCGGTCGAAACGCGCGACAACGCGCCCGATCACATTGTATTTTGAACTTGAATCAACAATTATTGGCGCGTAACGATCGTTATCGCTAAACAACATAATGGTTTTATTGGGCGACGGAGTGATTTCCAGCCGCTTGATATAGATAACCATATCTATGTTGACGATATAGATCGCGCCTGAAATTATCGCGCGGTCGTTTTCATAGGGCAAAACGACGAGTAACTCCCCGTCTTTAATGGCGGGCGACATACTATCGCCGATCGCGCTAACAATATGTAGGTTTTTCGCATTGTTAATGCCCAGCTTGTCTCGGAGATATTTGCGCGGAAAGTAAAAGCTATCCGAGCTTTTGTCAAAGTTCTCGACGTCCGCGCCTGTTTGAACGCTCGTCAAGATAGGAACGGCAACGAGATCGTCGGGCTTTTCTGTCGGGTTATCGGGGAGTTTGAAATTATTCAAGCGTTTTGTTTCGATCTTGCCGAGGTCGGTTAATGAAACGCTGAAACCTTTCAAATTTTGCAACAATTTAGTCGCGTCAACGCCTAAAATTTCGGCAAGCCGTACAACGTTCTGGCTCGTAATTGAACAATCGCCATTCGCCCAGCGGCTAACAGTATTAATATGAACGCCCAGCTTTGCGGCAGCCGCTGAAATTCCGCCGTAGCCTAATTTATCTTTAATCAGCCGTTTTAGATCAAAGTCTCCCATTGTCTCTCTCTCCTTGACCAATTATACGCATATTCTTAACGATATTGCGTTTGAATTGCGATCCCTATCGTTAAATCCCGACTGGCGGCAGCCTTCAAAAATCCGCGGCGACCAACATTTGCCGTTTTATCTTTAGACTCGGTTGCCATAGTAGCCCTTCTATGTTTAGGACTGACCTACCTCATACTAAAATTTATAACAATTGAAAAGCAAAGGGAGGCGTTAGAAAAGAAATCGGCGAGCGCGGAATCGCCTCCGCGCTTTGCCTTCGCTTGGTAAATTTAAGTTAATTTTGGAATAAAGTTAGCTTAAACTTACTAATCTTAAAGTTAAAGGAGTAACATTGGGTTTGAAAATCAGGGCGGCGATCTGTAACGCGCTTAAGGATTTAGACGATTTACGAAAATCGCCGATCTTTATTAAGCGCGGCGCAGATTGGTCGGAAAAGTTTAGCGTAGCGGCGGCGGCCATCGCGTTGTTTCAGTCAAACGATGCCGTATCGGTAGCTTTTGGCGCGACAATCGCATTTATAGCGTTAGCGGTTAGTTTTTTAGCCGACGCGCAAATTAAGAGAGGTGATCAAAAATGACAGCTTGGATAGGCGCGACGATCTTCGTGATCGCGTTTAGCGCGTTTTTGCTATCAGGCGCTTACGCTTATGGGCGCGATCGCAAAGAGCGCGAAGCTCAAGGTAAAGCGGTTTAATTGTCGTCAATTACAGCGGCGGCGATTTTTGGACTGCTGCTCGCGGCTATGGCCGCGATTTTAATCGCGATTGGGCATTTTCAAGCGGACGCGCAGTTCTCGTTTATATATGGAATTGACGCGGGAATCGCCGCGTCGGTTTTAAGTTTTTGGCTTAGTCTAAAAATTGACGAAGCGCGGCTAAAATAGAGCGCGGCATAGCCGCGAATACCCCGCAAAGACGGGGATAGGGGGATTTTATGGGATTTAACGGATTTTTTTGGCTTATGTTAATTGGCGGAACGGCTTTCTTTTTTTTGTCTGGTCAAACTACGCCTTCGCTTACAATTTTTCTTATAATAGGCGCGATTATGAGCTTTTTTTGCGCTTGGATAGCAACAAGTATCGGCAGCTTGATGACTTGAAATCGCATTTGCCAAAACGGGGGCAGTGAAAGCCCCCCCCCCCCCCCGCCGCCTCGGCGAGAAGGCGGCTTTGCTACCTCGTCGCCCTCTAAAGCCCTCTAAAGCCTCTAGCCTTCCGCTTTACCCAAACCTTATAACGCGGCAACTCAAAAGAAAGCCGCGAAACTGCGCTTTTTCATAGGTTTGCGCTCCGTTTTTGGTTTGAAGGCGTATATTAACGCCGTTTAGCCCGCAAACTAGAAAAAGAGGGCAAATGTCGCCAAGCGCCTTAAATACTTAAACAAGAATCTATTTGCTATGTCGATCCGATACGACCCCGCGCTTGGGGCGTTAGACGGCGCGGAAGAAGTCTCGCGCAAAGACGCCGCCGACGTTTGCGCGGGAATGTTAAACGCGGGCTATTTGCACTTTTCCAGCGCCGCCATTAGCGAAGTTTGTATCGTTTTTAGATCGTCGGGATTGTTCGCCTCGAAGCGCGTTACCAAAACCGGCGTTGTGTTCGAGGCGCGCACTAGTCCCCAGCCGTTTTCAAAGATCACGCGCACGCCGTCGATATCTATAATATCTTTAATCTTCGGCAGCGACTCGTCCGTATGCTTCAGCGCGGCTTTTAGACGATCGATAATGTTAAACTTCTCCTCTTCGGTCGTTTTGACCTTAATCTCGTCTGTCGAATAGACCTTTGGCAGCTTCTCAAACTCGCGATCAAAATCAAAGCCGTCTTTCACAAGCTCCAACAAACGCAAAGCCGCGTACACCGCGTCGTCGTAGCCAAAATAGCGATCGTTGAAAAAAAGATGCCCGCTCACCTCGGCGGCGAAACTAGCGTTGGTCTCTTTAATTTTTACCTTGAGATTGCTGTGTCCCGTTTTGTACATAATCGCTTTGCCGAACTTGTTGATCTCGTCATACATCGCTTGCGAACATTTTACCTCGCCGACGACGATTGGATTTTTTATCTTTTTCGCCAGAAAGATCGCAAGCACGTCGCCCTTGAAGTTGTATTTACCGCTTAACATAGCTATTCGATCCGCGTCGCCGTCAAATGCGAAGCCGTATTTTTGCGCGGATTTTTTCATCTCGCGCTTTAACGGCTCAAGATTTTTCTCCTCGCTCGGATCAGGGTGGTGGTTTGGAAAAGTTCCGTCCGGCTCCTCGAATAACAGCTTCGCGTCAATATCCAGATTGCGCAAAATAGCTTTTAAGGCGATTGCCGCCACGCCGTTGCCTATATCGAAAACCAGCGGCGTTTTCAACCCTTTCAGATCCTTGAACTGCTCGCAAAGATACGCAATATAGCGATCGATCGCGTCGATCTCGATCGCGCTGAAATCGTCCGCGATCTCTTCGTCGCACGTCTCGATTTTGCGTCCGAGCGCGTATATCTGCTCGCCGAAAAACGGCGCGTTGGCGATAGTGATCTTAAATCCGTTGTATTCGGGCGGATTATGACTGCCGGTAATCATCACGCTCAGATCGGGTTTTACGCCGTTAAACTCAAAAAAGCCGGCGAAATAGGTAACCGGCGTGGGGCACATTCCGATTTTCAAGGTTTTTACGCCCGCGTGATTAAAGCCGCTCGTCAGCCACTCAAATAGCTTTGGCGAATGCGTTCTCGCGTCGTAGCCAACCGCGGCGATTCTTCCCGCGCCGCCGACCGCTTTGCCAAGAACAAAACCTAGTTTCTTAATCCGATCGACGTTTAGCTCTTGATCAAACACGCCTCGTATATCATATTCTCTGTAAATCGACATCTTTTCCTCCTTTGTTTCGGTTAAATTCGGGCGCGATCGCCTTCAAAATCGCCGCGATCTCGTCGTCGTCCGCCTGCGAAAGCGCGGCGATCCGCGCCGAGAGCGCGGCAAAATCCGTTTTTGTCGGTCTGCCGACAAATATGGAAGGATATTGCGCGGTTTTGTCGCCGTCATTGATCAGAAGCTCTTCGTACAGCTTTTCGCCCGCGCGCAAACCTGTATAGACAATTCCCAACTCTCGTTTATCCGCCAACGCGAGCATCCTATTCGCCAGATCGACGATTTTGACCGGCTCGCCCATATCCAGCACAAAAATCTCGCCGCCTTTCGCCAGCGAAGTCGCCTGCAAAACCAGCTCGCACGCTTCGCCGATCAGCATAAAATAGCGGGTGATTTCAGGGTGCGTTACGGTAAGCGGCTTGTCTTCGTCAATCAGCCGACGAAAACGCGGAACAACCGATCCGCTCGAATCCAGTACGTTGCCGAAACGTACCGCGGCAAGACGGGTCGCGCCGCTTGGTACGTTTTGCAGATACAGCTCGCAAACGCGCTTGGTAGCGCCCATCACGTTTGTCGGACGAACCGCTTTGTCGGTGGAAATTAGCGTAAAAACTTCGACGCCGTATTCGATCGCCGCGTCCACGCAGTTTTTTGCGCCGATTACATTGTTGATAGCCGTCGATTTTGGATTTGCCTCCGAAAGCGGCACATGTTTATAGGCGGCGGCGTGCAAAACGATATGCGGTTTTGTTTCGGCAAAAAGTTTATATACCGCCTCTCTATCGACCGCGTTTAACAGTTTCGGCTTCGCCTGCGGCGCCTCTTCGCAAATAGAGTAGAGATTATATTCGCTTGAATCGACAAGTATCAGTTCGCCCGCCTCGTATCGCGTAAGCAGGCGGGAAAGCTCGCCGCCGATCGATCCGCCCGCGCCCGTTACGAGAACTGTTTTGCCTTTGACCAAAGATCTGATCGCCTCTTTGTCCAGATCCTTTGGATTTCGCGCCAGCAGATCCTCGATTTTCAGCTTTTCATGCTCCACGCCGGAATCGCTAAGCCGCGCAAATCGCGCCTCTTTGATTCCTGCGTCGCTTAGACGATCGTAAAGCTCTTTGAGCGGCAAGCGCTCGCCGTCTGGATTAGGCGCGATAATCGCCTCCGTTACGCCGTATTTGGTTGCGAGCGCCTTTAGCTTTTCAAAGTCCGCCACCTCCAGCCCGTGAATGCGCTGTCCGCGTTTGAGCGGATCGTCGTCGATAAAAAAACGCGGCGCGTATTTGACGCGATCGAGGGAACGATAAATTCTTTCGCCGTTTTCGTGCGCGCCGACCACGGCGATCGACTTTGCCGCTTTGCGCGGCGCGCGGCGTTCAAAAACTATCCGCTTAGAGGCTCTCAACGCGCCGATCAGCACGATCGAGATCGCGCCGTCGATAAACGGGATCGACTTTGGAAACAATGGCGTCGCCTCGCCTAACAAACCGCTAACGATGATAAAAAGCGCCAGAAACGATCCGTAGGCGGCTATGTGCGCCCAAACCAGCCGTTGCAACCCGTCGAGAGAAAAGAATCGCCACGGCACGCGATAGACCCCAAAAGCCGCGAAAGCGGCAATCTTCAAAGCGCACAAAATTGCGAAATAGCCCCAAAAAGCCGCGTAAAACTCTTCTGAAATCTCAAAGTTCAAACGCAGCAAATAGGCTGAATAAAACGAAACGAACGACAGCGCCGCGTCGAACGCGAGGAAAAAACCCAGCCGTTTGATCGAAACGCTCATAAAGACTCTTTCGCGATCGCGCCGATCTGCGAAGCCAGCGCGTCAAAACGCGCTTTATCGAGATAGTAAACGCGATCGTCGATTGTCAGCTCAAAACAATCCGCGTCCAGCCTCTTAATGCAAACCGTCCGCGCGATGCCAAGTTCCGCCTCTTTTTGCGCGACAAGCGTTCCAATGCGTTCAAGATCGCCCAATATATCCGATAGTTCACGCGAAATGTTCTCTTCCAACATCGACGCCTTTGCTTTACCTAGAGATATTTTATTACAATTTATTACAATTGCGCCAATGCAAACGTACGACCTGATTGTCGCGGGCGGCGGACACGCCGGAATAGAAGCCGCGATCGCCGCCGCGAAAACGGGGCGAAAAACGCTCCTGATAACTCCGCTTGTTTCGCAAATAGGCGCGATCAGCTGCAACCCCGCGATCGGCGGTCTAGGCAAAGGACATCTAGCCAAAGAGACCGACGCGCTAGGCGGCGCGATGGGGATTTTGACCGATAAAGCCGCGCTGCAATACCGCGCGCTGAACGTTTCCAAAGGTCCCGCGGTGCGCGGAACGCGCGTGCAGATCGATATGGACCTCTATCCGATCTTCGCGCGCGAATTTTGCTTAAACGAGCAAAATCTGGTCGTTTCGCAGGATATGCTTGAAACGCTAATCGTCGAAGACGGCAAGATCGCGGGCGCGAAAACTCGGCTGGGAACCGAATATCGATGCGCCGCGATCGTACTGACGACGGGCACTTTTTTAGATTCGCTTGTTCATCTGGGCGAAAAGAAGCTGAAAATGGGGCGAATGGGCGAGTTGCCTTCGCTTACGCTTGCGGCGCAACTACGATCGCTTGGCTTTGAGATAGGCAGGCTGAAAACCGGCACCTGCCCTAGGATCGACGCAAAGTCGATCGACTTTGCAAAATTAATCGCGCAGGAGTTTGATCAATCGCCGAAGCCCTTCAGTCTAAGAACGCCGATCGAGGGTTTCTCGCCCGAACAGACGTCCTGCTTTATCGCCGAGACCAACGAGCGAACCCATGAGATTATCCGCGCCGCGTTTGATCGCTCGCCGATATTTACGGGACAGATTACCAGCGTTGGACCGCGCTACTGCCCAAGCGTCGAGGATAAGATCAGCCGCTTTAGCGATCGCAAAAGTCATCAGATCTTCGTAGAGCCGCAGTCGCGCTTAAACGGCGAGTACTATCTAAACGGACTTTCCACGTCGCTGCCAATCGACGTTCAGGAGAGCTTTATCCGATCGATAACGGGCTTTGAAAAGGCGCAAATAACCCGTTACGGATACGCGATCGAATACGACTACATGCAACCGACGGAGCTAAAACATAATCTCGAAACCAAAAAGATCGCAGGGTTGTTCTGCGCGGGGCAGATCAACGGCACCACGGGCTACGAGGAGGCGGCGGCGCAGGGGATTATGGCGGGGATTAACGCCTCGCTATTCGTAGTCGGCGAAGCGCCGTTTATACTGGGGCGCGACGAGGCTTATATCGGCGTTTTGATCGACGATCTGGTAACCAAAGGCGTCAACGAGCCGTATAGAATGTTCAGCAGCCGCGCCGAATATCGCCTGCAACTTAGAGAGGACAACGCCGATCTGCGACTCGCCGGTTACGCCTATCGCTACGGACTGGTCGATCGCGCATTCGCCGATCGCGCGGAGCAAAAGGCAAAAGAGACGAGCGAAGGCGTTAGTCGTTTAAGAGCTAGTTTTTTCACAAACAACGCCGAAACGTTGCGCCGTCTAGCCGCGATTGGCGAAGATCCAATCGGCGAAAAAATTTCGCTGCTGACCCTAGCTTCGCGTCCCAGTTTCAACGAGGCGAAACTAAAGGCGATCGACGACTATTTTGAAGATATAAGCGAGGAGGCGATCGAGCAGATTCTTATAACGGCAAAATATGATCACTACCTGAACAAACAACAAGAACAGATTGAGCGCATGCGTCGGATGAAGACGCTTGTTATTCCGGACGATCTTGATTTTAACGCGATCGAAGGGCTTGGCGCGGAGATTTCGCAAAAACTAAGCCAATTCAGGCCGCAAACGCTTTTTGACGCGGAGAAGATCAGCGGTATGACTCCTGCGGCGCTGGATATTTTGGCGATCAAGATCGCCGTTTCGAGTAAGCGTCGCCAATCGCGTTCATAAGTATTGGCGCGTTTTTTAGGCAAAGAGGGCTAAAATATAGCGTTTTTTAGCCGCTTCAAATAGCAACGGCGGCTTGTATCCTAAATCTGCACTTCAATAAAAAGGGGCAAAAATGGAGTATAACGCCAAAAGGCGCGGCTTCATAAAAGGCGCGGGCGCCGCGTTTGGCGTTGCCGCCGCCGTAGGGGGCGTGGTAGCTCTGTACGGCATGAAACGTACATGGGATCCGCTTCCTAGCGTGGTTGCCGCGGGCGTAACCGAAGTGGATCTCTCCGAACTAAGAGCGGGCGAGTTGATCAGGGTCGTCTTCAGAAAAAAGCCGGTGTATATCCTCAAAAAGGGCGAGGGAACGCCGACTAACGAAAAGCGCGACATTATCATTAACGGCGAAGCGTACACGGTCGTCGTGGCAATTTGCACGCATCTGGGGTGTATCCCCGCGTGGAATTCCAATACGCAGCAATTTAAGTGCGCATGCCACGGCGGAGAGTTTGACGTGAGCGGCGTTAATACTTTCGGACCTCCTAAGCGTCCGCTTGACATTCCTCCTTTCAGAATTGACGGCGCGAGACTCGTGCTTGGCGAAGAGGGCGAGGAGTATAAACGACTCGCCTCGCTAGACTGAAGGAGAACAAATGGCGAATTTCAAGAAAGCAAACGGCTTGGGAGAGTGGCTCGACCAGCGGCTCTGGGGTAAAGCGCTTGTCAAGGTTCTGATGACAGAGTACTGGATTCCAAAACGGATCAACTTCCTTTGGAGTTTCGGAATGGTACTTGCCACCTTGTTTACGGTACTGGTGGTTACGGGCATATTTCTAATGATGTATTACAAACCCGATGAAGGTATGGCGTTTTACAGCGTCAATTACACCATTATGCAAGAGGTGGCGTTCGGCTGGCTTTTCAGGCATATACACGCCGTGTCGGCAAGCCTCGTTTTCCTCTTCATATATATTCATATGTTCACGGGCATATACTACGGTTCGTTCAAGTCGGGACGGGAGATTATCTGGATCAGCGGCGTTTTGCTGTTCGTCGCCTTCAGCGCGGCGGGCTTTAGCGGCTATATGCTTCCGTGGGGGCAGATGAGCTTCTGGGCGGCGCAGGTGATCACCAACCTATTTGGCGAAATTCCGGTTATCGGTCCCGATCTGGTTATCTGGATACGCGGCGATTTTTCCGTCGCCGACGCCACTTTAACCCGTTTTTTCATGCTTCACGTCTTTTTGCTGCCCGTCGTGATTATCGGCGTTATCTGCCTGCATATGTACGCTCTGCGCGCTCCGCACGTCAATAACGAAAACGGCGAGGAGATCGACTTTGAGACGGAAGCGAAAAAATATCTCGCGGGCAATAAGATAGGCTCCAAAGTAATGCCTTTCTGGCCTAAATTTATGGCGGAAGATCTCTTTGTCGTGTGTTTGGTGTTCGCTCTGTTTTCTTATCTTGTTTTTTTCAGTTACGGATTTGCTATGGATCCCATCAATTTTCTGCCCGCCGATCCGCTGAAAACGCCCGAACATATCTACCCCGAATGGTATTTTCTCTGGCTGTACGAAGTGCTTCGCGGCTTTTTCTTCAGTTCGGGACTGGGGCTGATCGCCTTTACCATAGCGAACGTGATTTTCTTCCTTCTTCCTTGGCTTGATCGCGATCCGCTTGTTCAGCCTATGCACAAACGACCGCTTGTCAAATACTGGTTCTGGTCTTTGATGGTCGTCCTCGTAGGTTTGACCATTTACGGCAAACTGCCTCCGACGGGCGTAAACGCGTGGATCGGCTTGGCGCTATCGGTCGCGTTTCTGGGGCTGATGCTGATCGTATTGCCGATTCTTAGCGCCTGCGAGCGAAAGGCGCGCCAATGAAAAATCTTAAAATTGTAGCCGTTTTGGTTGGTTTCGTGCTCGTTACCTATTTGGGAATCGAGCCATACGCGCATCATGTGTTTAACCCTACCGTCGCGCCGCCTGATTTTGAGTTTTCCGATCTCTACCCCGCGCTTGGAAGAGAGGAGGTCGGGGCGGAACGCAACAGAGTTAAGGGCTTGATCGCAAACGCGGATATCGCCGCCGGCACGGAAACCTTTATGAACAACTGCGCGGTATGCCATTCGATGGAGGCTACCGGCATAACCGTCAGCGCGAAAGATTTAATCGACGGCAACGGGCTATTGCCGCCGGATCTATCAAACGCGACCAGCATTTACGACGAGGTCTTTCTCGTCGAAGTGGTGAAAGATCCTCCTAACGCCGTTTTGATAGCGGGTCACACCGCGCATCAAAACGCGCTGCTGTCCCAAAACGCCGAAGCGTTAATCGACGCGCACCCAAATATGACGCAAGAAGAAGCGGAGCTGACGGCGAACGACAATACGCAAAAGTCAATCGCCTCGTACGACGATAAGATTCGATCCAGCTACTTCAAAATGCCGTTTCTTGGTCTTACAGAAGAAGAGACGGTAAATATTGTCGGTTTTCTGAAAACGCAAGCCAAACCGATAGGCGATCTCGACGCGAAAAGCGTCGCGGCGAACGCGTGCGCGCGATGCCATAGCTTTCAGTACGGTCAGGTCGAGCTACAGGCAAACGAGGGCGAGCTGAAATCCTATCTTGGCGTGGACGCTCCGCCGCCGGATCTCTCGGTGATGATTCGCTCCAAAGGCGCGGAGTATCTGAACACCTTTATCAACGATCCGCAAAAACATCTGCTCGGCACGGCGATGCCGCGAGTGGGCTTGACTCAAGAGGCGCAAGAGAAGGTAATCGAGTATATAGATCAGATCGGCGATCCGAACAAAGACGAACGCGGACGCTTGGGCGTTATATTCGTAGTTTATTTCCTATTGCTGTCGGTTCTTGCGTATATGTGGAAACATAACGAGTTCGAGGAGATCGGCAAATAGGCGGCCCGACGTTTTTCAAAGCGGCGCGCCAATGCGCCGCTTTGAATACGCGATTATATGCCAGCCAAGCGCATAAGCTTTCTTCAATCATTACGGCTTTTGAAGCGCAAACGGGTTATTATTTAGACGCAAATTAATAGGCGGAGATATGGCGCTCAAAAAGTTTAAGGGTTGGAAACCGCAAATCGGCGAAAGGGTATTTATCGCGCCGTCAGCCGATCTGATTGGACGATGCGAGATCGGCGCGGACAGCTCGATCTGGTTTGGCGCGGTAATTCGCGCCGACGTTCACAAGGTTAAGATCGGCGCTCGCGTCAGCGTTCAAGACGGCGCGGTAATCCACGTAACCCATTCTGAAAAAGAGGACGAAAGCGGCGGATTTCCGACTATCGTCGGCGACGACGTAACGATCGGACACCGCGCCGTTTTGCACGGCTGCGTCGTTGAAAACGCCTGCCTGATCGGAATGGGCGCGATTATCTTAGACGGCGCGGTTATCGGCGCGGAATCGATCATAGGCGCGGGCGCTCTGGTAACGCAGGGCAAAGTTTTTCCGCCGCGCTCTTTAATACTGGGTTCGCCCGCCAAAGTCGTCCGATCGCTTAACGACGGCGAAATCGCCGAATTGTACGCCTCCGCCTCGCGGTATACGGAGCTTAAAGACAAGTATCTGTCGGGCGAAAAAGAGGGCTGGAGCGAATAAAATCAAAACGCTGATCGTATCGGTTTTAAACTATAGGTTTTTCAAAAACGTGACGATAACGAAAGAGACGCAAATCGCGTTTATTTTTCTGCTGGCGACGCTTGTCTTTATCTGTTATAAGCAGTCTTATTTGCACCGCGATATACACCCATATATGTTTGCACACTATTTCTTTAACTATCAGGACGAGTTTATTAAACGCGGACTAGTCGGCGAATGTTTGAGAATATTAAATATAGATATTAGCCAAGCGAACATGAAAATATTCGCCAACGGCGTTCTTACGCTTTGCGCGTTGGCAACGTTTTTTCTGCTTGGACAAGCGTTAAAATTATCGCCTCGGGCGATCGGTCTTTGGCTGTTTTCCGCGTTGTTTATCGTTCATTCCGCCACGCTTCAACGTTTTATGTATGATTTAGGACGATCCGACCAGATAATCTTTCTGCTAGCGCTGATAGCCTTAGCGGTTATTTACAAAATCAAGCGCTGGTTTGCTTATCCGATCGTTTTGGCGCTAATGGCGATCGCTATCGCGATTCACGAAGGCGCGTTTTTAATGTTTGTTCCGTTAGTCGTATGTTTTTGGCTCTACATCGATCGCGCCAAATATATTGTTCCGAAAATCGTCGTCTTTATTGCGTTAATCGCTCTTACCGCTTTTGTGGGTACAAACGGGTTTATTACAAAGCGTTCGTTTGAGGAACACTGCGAGTTATTAAACAAAACCGTTCCCAAAGTATGCGTTAATAGTGGCGTTACCGCGATAAACACTATTCATGATCGCATTGATTATAAAACAGAAGGACCTAAACGGCTTTTCGATTCTCGAACGATAAAGGAACACGGCAAGTTATTGTTATACTTAACTCCTCTGTTCTTTTTAGTTTGGAAAACCGCGAAATCCGCCAATGACGGGGGGGGGGGGGCAAGTATGGCGCGTTGCGCTATAAGCGATTATAGAAAATGGCGAATACTGTTTTTGCTGTTGATTATAAGCGCGTTTTCTCCTCTTTGCCTCTATTTATTCGGCTGGGATTTTTATCGCTGGCATGGACTCGCGATTAATAATTTATTTATCGTTTTAGCGCTTGTAGCTATTGATAACGCAAATTTCAGAGCAAAATTATCAAATGTGTTCTATAATTATCAGCTTGTCGCGATCGTTACTATTATCTTAAGCGTTTGGCTACGCAGTTTTAACTTTGGCGGCGCGGAGAAATTGTTTATATAGAATCTGGCGTAAACGGAGAAATTGATATGGCGAGTTTACTGCATTCTAAACTAAGCGCTTATATAACGCTTATGCGACCCAAACAATATATTAAAAATTTCTTTATCTTTTTGCCGCCATTTTTCACATTCAAACTAGACGATCCAAACGTAATATACCTATGCGTAACCGCTTTTATCGGCTTCAGCCTCTGCGCGAGCGCGATATACGCGTTTAACGATATTTACGACGCGCCAGAAGATCGTTTGCACAAAAAGAAACGCGCTCGCCCGATCGCAAGCGGCAAAATATCCAATAAAGCCGCTTATATATTAGCGGCGGCGCTAACTTGCGGCGGCGGCTTGATTATGGCTTATCTGTCAATCGAGGCGCTCGCCGTTTTAGCGCTGTATATCGTTATTAACGTCGCCTATACGATCAAGCTAAAACATATCGCCGTTATAGATATTATTATCATAGCGATCGGTTTTGTTCTGCGCTTGCAAATAGGCGCGATCGTATCCGACGCGGCGCTTACGCACTGGATTATCGTTATGACCTTTCTGCTGGCGCTCTTTCTGGCGCTTGCCAAGCGGCGCGAAGAGCTATTGATCTTAAATCGCGCGGGCGTTAAAACGCGCAAAAACATAGACGAGTACAACCTGCAATTTACCGACAGCGCCATGACGTTAAGCGGCGGCGCGGCGATCTTGGCGTATATTCTCTGGTCAATCTCTCCGATCACGGCGGAAAGAATCGGATCTGAAAACGTCTATATGACGGCTATTTTTGTGATATACGGAGTTTTGCGTTATATGCAACTATCTTTCGTAAAGGAAAACGGCGGCGATCCCTCGCGGCTGTTATTAAGCGATCGCCCGTTGCAGTTATCCATAGTTTGCTGGGTTATCTCGTTCGCCTGTTTACTATACTTGACGTAAAGGAAGTCTATGAAAGATATCTGGCTGATATTCGCCTCTCTGTTTTTTAACGTATCGGCGCAACTGCTGTTACGATCGGCAATGACGTCGATCGGCTCGGTTACCACGAAAGCCGAGCTGGTTTTGGCGTTTCCCGCGATGATTGCCAGCTTTAAGCTATGGTTCGGCGCGCTTTCTTTCGCGCTTAGTTTTATCTTTTGGATTATGGCGCTCTCCAAATACGAGGTCGGTTTTGCCTACGCCTTTTTCTCGCTGGGTTTTGTTATTGTCGCAATCTGTTCGTACTTTATATTTCAAGAGCAGATGACGCCGTTAAAAATTATCGGGATCGCGCTAATTGTTATCGGCATTATTTGCGTTGCAAGGAGCGTTTCATGAAACTGACGGAATATACCGCTTCCGCAATCGGCTACTCTCTGTTTGACGAGCTTGCAAACGGCGCGTACTCCGAAACGCAAAAGATCGCGTGCGGCAGATTTGTGGTCGATCAGATCGATAAGATGCCCGATTATCTGCGTTTTGCGTTTTATCTATTGTCGATCGCGGCGATTTTGTTCAGCCTGTTAATAAGCGGCTGCAGACTGCACAGATTAAGCCCGAAAAATCGCGCGCGCGTAATTGCGTTGTGGCTCAAGATTCCATTTATCGCGGGAGAATTTATATTGGCGTTCAAAACGCTTGTCGCTTTTTATATCTGCTCGATCATAAAAGACGACGGGGGACTCTTATGAAAAACGCGCTTTTTGAAAATATCGTAATTGGAAGCGGTCCCGGCGGCGCGATCGCGACGTGTTTGCTGGCGGAGGCTGGGCGCGAAACTTTGCTGCTGGAAGAAGGCGAAGCGATCGGCGATAACGAAATAGAGCCGTTTTCCGTCGCCGAAATGCGCCGACAATATCGTAACGGCGGCGTTACTATGGCGTTTGGCAAACCGCGGGTACAATATGTCGAAGGCGCGACGCTTGGCGGCGGGAGCGAAATCAATAGCGGACTCTATTACCGACTGCCCGATAAAGTAAAATCGACGTGGCAGGAACAGTTCGGTTTGAATCTCGACGGATTTGAAAAACACGAGGAGATTGTGGAAAAGGATATTTCCGTCTCCTTTTCGCCGCACGCGCCCCCGCCGCCGTCGATAAAACTGCGAGAAGGCGCGAAAGCGCTGGGTTGGAGCTGCGCTGAGGTTCCCCGCTGGCATCGTTACGATATTGACGAGCGCCAAACAATGAGCAGAACCTATATACCGCGCGCAATCGCGGCTGGCGCTAAAGTTCAAACAGGCGCGAAGGCGACCCGCGTTTCGCAAAACGGCAACGGCTGGCTGGTAACGCTTAAAAACCGCCAAACGATCGGCTGCAAACGTCTGTTTTTAGCGGCGGGAGCGATCCAAACGCCGCTTATCCTGCAAAAAAGCGGCTTAATTTCGGCGGCTAAAACGTTGCATATGCACCCGACTATCAAAGTAATCGCGCATTTTCAAGACGAAGTTAATAGCCGCGATATGGGCGTGCCGACGCATCAGATCAAGCAGTTTGACAATATCGGCATAGGCTGTTCGATCAGCTCCCCGCACTATTTATCAACCTCGATGCTAAATCGTCCGGACGGGCTAAACGTCGTTCGCGGCGACTGGAAACGGCTCGCGTCGTATTACGCGATGATTGTTCCCGAAGCCAGAGGCGTAGTTAGAAAACTGCCGCTTTTTGACGACGCATTCGTCTCAATCGCGTTAAGCGACAACGATCTGGCGGCGCTTTCAATCGCGCTTAAAAAATTGTGCGAGGTTTTGTTTGCCGCGGGCGCCGATCGCCTTTATCCCTCGATCGACGCAATGGCGCCTCTGACAAAACCTTCGGACGTCGATTTGATTCCCGATCGGTTGCCAAGAAAGCAAAGCGCGTTAATGACCATACATCTGACTTCGTCGATGATCGGCGAGATTGACGAATGGGGCGCTTTAAGCTACGCGAAAAATCTCGTTATAAGCGACGCGAGCGCTTTGCCAAGCGCGCCCGGCGTTAATCCGCAGGGCGTTTTGCTGTCGCTGGCGAGAAGAAATATAACTAAATTTTTGGAGGAACGATAATGACGTGCGTTACTGGAGCAAACGGTTGGCTTGGGCTTGGGCTGGTTAAGCGTCTGGCGGAAGAAGGAGAACGGCTTCGCGCTTTGGTTGTGCCCGATCAGAATACCGAGCGGCTGCTAGCGATCGCGCCAAAATGCGAAATCATATATGGTAACGTTTCCGATCTTGCGTCGCTCGAGCGGTTTTTTGACGGCGCGAACGGCGCGATCTGCTATCACTGCGTAGGCGTTATACACCCGCGCAAAGTCGCGGAGTTCAGGCAGGTCAACGCCGAAGGAACAATCAACGTTTGGAAAAGCGCGGCGGCGGCTAAGTTAAAACGAATCGTTATTATGTCGTCTAACTCGCCAATCGGATGCAATCCGCATCCCGATCATCTATTCGACGAGGATTCGCCATACAACCCGTATATGGGCTACGGGCGATCAAAAGCGCTTATGGAGCAAGAGATCGGCAAAATGGCTAAGACGGGGACGCTTGAAACCGTCGTTATTCGCGCCCCGTGGTTTTACGGACCGTTTCAGCCGCCGAGACAAACCGAGTTTTTTACTATGGTGCGCGACGGCAAAGCGCCAATTCTCGGCAAGGGACATAACCGCAGATCGATGAGCTATATAGATAACTTAGCGCAGGGAATGACGCTTGGCGGGCGCGTTGAGAAAGCGGCTGGGCAGACCTATTGGATCGCCGACAAACGTCCGTACAAGATGAACGAAATTATCGATACGATCGAAGAAGTTTTAGAGAAAGATTTTGCGATCAAATGCGCGCATAAAAGGCTTCGCCTGCCGTCGTTTATAGCGGATATAGCGCGTCTGGCGGATCGCTCTTTGCAAAGCGTCGGACTTTATCAACAGAAAATCCACGTGCTTTCCGAAATGAATCAAACTATTGCCTGCTCGATCGAAAAAGCGCGAAACGAGCTTGGCTACGAACCGAAAATCGATCTTCGCGAAGGTATGCGCCGCAGCGTGGAGTGGCTGATGACGCAGCCGCTGGAAAAAGCCAAACTTGTCAAATAGGTCTTGCCCTAAATGGCGGCGTAAGCCGCCGTTTCTTTTTACGAAAGCCATTTGAGCAGTTTCAGCGCGCCTTGTTTGACCGCCGATCGGTGAGCGCTCGCGCCCTCTTTGGCGTATTTGAGTTTGTCTTTGTTTGCGATATACCAGTCGTAGCTTTCGCAGATCATCTCGTCGTTGGAGTATTTCGCGGTATAGCCGAGCTCGCCGCGGATTTTGGATAGGTCGAAATAAAACGGATGCCCGTAGGCGAGCCAGTGCCAATCCGTCAGCGGCGACAATCCTAATCGGTTGGCGATCTTCATCGCCAGCATCGCGGGTTTCATCGGTACGCATCGGATTTTCGCGCCCGTCGCGGCGTGATCGCAAAGCGTTTGCAACATTTCGCGCATAGAGCCGTAACGTTCCGCTCCGCAATTGTAGATTTGCGGTTGACTTTCTTGCGTTGATCGCCGCATAGCTCGGATGCAAACTTCGGCAAGATCGTCGCTGTGGACAAATTGATATAGATAATTTCCGTCGTCAAAAACGGGAATTTTTCTGCCTTCGCTAACCCATTCAAACAATATCTGAAAAATCCCCAAACGGCTCGCGCCGCCTATAATTGTGCGAGGACGGACTATAGCGACGCTTAAACCCTTGTCCGCGTATTCAAAACATAGTTTTTCGCCTTGCAATTTTGCCTTGCCGTAGGGTTCCATTGGATTTACGGGCGTTTCGTCGGTAATTGGCATAGGGATCGGAACGCTGAATACCGCGCTTGTGGAAATATGAACGACTTTCTTAACGCCGTTTGAAAGCGAGGCTTTAAGAAGCGTCTCGGTTCCTCCAAGATTAACCGATAAAAACAGATCGGGGTCGTTTGCGAGCGGTACCTGCGCTACGGTATGAAAGACAAAATCGACCTCTTCGCACGCTTTTTTCACGGCTTCGTAATCTCTAATATCCGCCCGTATAAACTCGACCTCTTTTGGGCGATCGTCCGCGTCGTTGATATCGAGCGATTTAACCTCGTAGTTATACGCGAGCAGTTTTTTAATCAGATGCGTGCCGAAATAGCCCGATCCTCCCGTAACTAACGCTTTCATATGATCCTTTCGTATTGTTTGGCGTTGATTAAAATTTTGCGAACGCTTTTGCGGCGGCGTGTTTTACGCGCAAAAAACGGCTTATTTTTGGCGTTGCGCGAAAACGATGAAAGCAACGCGGCGCGGGTAAATAAGGGAAAATTGCATTCGGCTTTAGTTTGTTTAGCTTCGGCGGTTATAAAAACTACGGGAAAAGAGTAAAACAATAAACCGCGATCGTATCGCGGCTTGGCTAGGAGAAGAGTTTGAGCAGTTTCAGCGCGCCCTGTTTGACCGCCGATCGGTGAGCGCTCGCGCCCTCTTTGGCGTATTTGAGTTTGTCTTTGTTTGCGATATACCAATCGTAGCTTTCGCAGATCATCTCGTCGTTGGAGTATTTCGCGGTATAGCCGAGCTCGCCGCGGATTTTGGATAGGTCGAAATACATGGATCGTCCGTACATCAACGAGTGGTAATCGCCAAGCGGGGAAAGTCCCAGCGCGCTTGTCAGCTTCATACCGCATACGGCAAGACCCATTGGAATCGAGCGAACGGACGCGCCCGTCGCGGCGTGATCGCAAAGCGTTTGCAACATTTCGCGCATAGAGCCGTAACGTTCCGCTCCGCAATTGTAAACGCGCGGTCGATTTTGCGAAGGCGGCGCAGCCGCTTCTCTCTCTCTGGGCCGCGCGCGCGCAGACTTCGGCAAGATCGTCGCTGTGGACGAATTGATAGATATTATCGCCTTTGCCCAGTACGGGAATCTTGCGCCCTTCGCTAACCCACTCAAAAAGAATCGCGAATATGCCCAAACGTCCATGCCCTAGTATTGTGCGGGGGCGAACTATGCAAATCTCTATATCGTCGGCGTATTTAAGGCATAATTTTTCCGCCTCTAATTTCGCCCGCCCGTAACTTTCCGCGGGACAAGGCGTCGCGCTTTCCATAATCGGCAGGACTTTTGGAACGCCGAAAACGGCGGAAGAGGAGATGTATATCAGTTTCTTAACGTTGGCTTGGCGACACGCTTCTAAAAGCGTTTGCATTCCGCCTATATTGACCGACTCAAATAAGCGGCGATCTTTTGCGAGCGGCACCTGCGCTACGGCGTGGAAAACGACGTCGATACCTTCGCACGCTTTTTTCACGGCTTCGTAATCTCTAATATCCGCCCGTATAAACTCGACCTCTTTCGGGCGATCGTCCGCGTCGTTGATATCGAGCGACTTAACATCGTAGTTATACGCGAGCAGTTTTTTAATCAGATGCGAGCCGAAATAGCCCGATCCTCCCGTAACTAACGCTTTTATCGCAATTCCTTATCTCTCTGGATAGTCGAACTTGTTTGCCGTCTTGCGGGCATTATATCGGTAAACGCCTAAAGCCGCGCTTCGCTTAAATCGGCGGTTTTCTTAATAACGATCCTCCGCCCTAATGCAAATACCTTTGGAAACGCGCCGACAAGTACGCGATCAAGACAATCTATCGCTCGCAGGAGCGGACGAGAAAGACGCGGGACCTTAGTTTTCGCCGTTACGCCGCCGGAAAGCGGAAAGATAAAACATTCGCAAGGCTGATCGACAACGATCGTTAGAGTTTTGAAAGTATTTTCAAATGTTTGCTTATTATCTCCGAATAATAGTTGGGAAACGGCGCAGTTTGCAGACCACAAGTCGTCGGGTTCGTTTACCTTAGCGTTTATGTCAAAAACGTCCGCGTTGTAGTTCCAGCCTTCGTGTCTCATTACTTTCAGGAGCGCCCGCATTAAAACGGAAGTATTTATTTCGTTAATCAGAATTAAGCCGTTCGGTTTTAATACTCTTTTGGCTTCGTTAAAAAATTTGACAAGGTTATAAAAATGGTGAATCGTATGAGAAGCGATCATAATATCGACGCTTTCGTTTTCCATATCCATATTTGTAGCGTCTATAACGCAATCAACCCATTCGTTTTTAATCGCGTCCGTCAGCGTTATTTTCGCGTCTATATAAAGCGGGCTGAATCCGCCGCCGCAACCGATCTCGATAACGTTCGGCGCAGCCGCTTCTCTCTCTCGGTAGTCGCGGATATGCGCGTTCATCCAATCGTAACGGCTTCTTAACAGATAATCCAGATTTGAAAATCTATTCGCGAGAAAACTCTCTCTCGCCGAAGCGAGATCGCCCTCGCTTTTCATTCTATTATCTGTATGCGTTGGGATATACGACGATCCAAAAAGCATTATTTTGCCTTTGTTAAATTAGGATACAACTGCGCTTTGCCGTCTATGGGATACGCTTTTTCGATCAACCGCATAGTTTCTATCAACGCTCTGCCTTTTGGAGTAAGAGCGTACCCCTGCCCCGCATTGTCGGCGATATATCCCAGACTGATCTGTTCGTTAAGCCTTCGCGTAACGCCGCCGATTAAAACGTAACGATCGACAAATAGCGATTCCAGCTCTGCTTGCGAATATGTTTTATCGGGATTTTCATACATCTCCGATAGGAAAAACACCGAAAAAGAACGATCGATATTTGTCGGCGCGATCGTAACAAAGGTCGCGCAAACGCAAAACTGGATAATAAGCGCGGCGCCGATCGCGTTTTTATATACTAAAGATAACTTTTTAATAAACAACGCCGAAACGGCGGCGCTGATCAAAAAGGCAAGAAAAACGTACGCAAGTATTCGCATATAATACAGAACAATCCCGCCAAACAAATTAATATGCAAAAACAGGCTGATAAACGCCAGCCCCGCCGCCGCGAAAACGGCGTAGATCGCTATTGGAACAAGATAACTCTTTGAAAACTCTTTCATTCGCATTGAGTTTTTATTTGGTTTTTTTAACGATCATTGTTTGCAGTTGAATACTACTATTTTGATCGTTCTCGACGACCAACTCAAGATCGCCGATCTTTTGTTTGACTTTGAAATTATTGATAATAAGCCGGTTTTGTCCAAAAGGCAGCTCGTAACGTATAAGCTCGCCCGACCACTTGCGTTTTGCGATAAATGTCGCCGGTTCGCGCTCGACTGAATACTTGTAGTTGATAACCAAACTATAAGTTCCCTTTGCCGCCTTAAGAGTCTGGCTTGTCAGTATCGACGGCGAATCTGCCTCGACGACGTTCTCTTCGTAATTGATTCTTATCGTTTGACGATCGCTTTTGGAGACGTACGGCTTGGCAAACGTATAGAGCCGCTCTTCATTTTTCTTGCGCGGCATAACAAACTCTACGACGGGAGATTCGTCAAAGCGATAAACGTTGTATTTGTTGTATTGATTCAAACTCTTTTCGGCGCGGTTTAATAACTCGATATGATCCCACGGAGCGCCAGATACAAACTTGTCTTCCGCTTCCGCGTGCATAAGGACGGCGATCTTTTTATCCTTAAGCAGCGCGTCGTCCTCTTTGTACAGATGAGAATCGACGGCAAAACGTACGGGCGCAAAGCCTTGAAACGGATTTGTATATCCCGTTCTTATACCGCCGTCCAAGAAGATCGAAATAGGAGAAGACGCGAACGTAAAGTCGCAGCTGCGTCCTCTTGTTATGTAGGCAATATCAAAGCTATTATCGGCAAGATAGGTCGTCAACTCTTCAACCGAGCTATGCGCCATATTACGCGAATCCCGCAGATCAGATCTGATTGCGTAAACCATCGCGGCAAGCGTAAACAATACCATCGCCGCCCTGAACAGACGCGGCGCCTCGGCGCGATCAAACGACATAGCGATAATCACGGCTATTAGGGTCCATATCGGAAAATAGTATCTGGCGGCGCTTATGCCGAGAATAACGTCGTAACAAAATATCAAAACGATCGTAACAACCAGCAGGCGAATCAAAAACCGAGCGCCTTCGCCAAAACCTTGCCTATTCTTATACATCCAGACAAAGCATATCGTTATGGACGCCAAAAACAATATGCGCGTCGGCAAGGAGGAGGAGTCAAATCTGATTATGTACTGATGATAACCTGACGATAACGTAAGCTCTTCTAATATATTGCCAAACGCGACGGCTATCGCGTTAAACATACCGTCGATCTTAAAGTCAAACAGCTGCTTAGTTATCGCCTGCGCGTCTAACGATTTGAACAGCAGATATCCGACAAACGACGCGAGCGAGAAACAAATGGCGAATAAAAATCTTCTGTTTCGAGACAGGAGCGCGACAACGCTTTCATTTCCGCCTTTCGCGCTTCTAAGCAGAGCGATAAGCTCTACAAAGCATAACGGCGCGAACAGTATTCCGATCATCCGCTGCCCGAACGTCCCGCCAACAATCGCTATAGCGAACATAACCGCGATCTTAAAGCGGCGCGCTCGCCCTTCCCCCTTCGCGTTTATAAAGCAGTTAATATAGAGCGTTATAAAAATAAGAGTCAGCAGCAAAAACGTTTGCGCGTAATGGCTTTTGAATACGTCGTAATGCCCGCGATCGAGAATTAAAAACGCCGCGATCGTAAAGAGCGCCGCGTTTGCGCCGACTTTGATCTCTTTCAGAGCCAAAGCCAGCGCGGCAAGAATCAACGAGAACATAGTAATAATCGACAACTTTGCCGCGAGAACCCAACTGCCCGTTATCTGGTAATATAAAATGGTAAAAATAAAATCTCTCGAGTAAATTGAATCCGAAGAGTTGTAAAAATCGGCGTTAAATATGCCGTGATCGTAAATAGCGCGCGCCGTCCAAAACAGATCAAACGCGTAATCGCAATCGTATTGACCGTTGCCAACGGCGGCAAACAGATAAAACGATCTGAAAACAAACCCGCCCGCTACAAGCGCCAACAGCAAATAGAAAATTTTTCTTTGGCTGAAAAATCGCGCAATAGCCGACTCCAGTCGATCCAAACGCGCTATCAAACCCGAACGCGACTCGCCCGCCGCTTGAGTACTCATTTCGCTCCTTTATTCGTCGTCTTTGCCGATCGGCTCGCCGCGCCGAAGGCTTACCAAAACGCCCTCGATCAGATCGTCCAGATCGCCGTCTAGTATCGCGTCGACGGCGCTAAAAGCCTGCTTCGATCGATTGTCTTTGACCT
>JAIRWX010000034.1 GCA_031268655.1 Helicobacteraceae bacterium
ACGGCGGCGATAATCAGCGTACCTTCTTTGTATAGCGACGAAACGTCCGATCGATTTACGCGCAGCAAAGATTTAATCAGCGCGTTTGTCAGATGCCAGAAGCTGCCGCGAAAAAACGGAGCGCCAAAGCGCAGGGTTTGCTCTATCTCGATCGAAGCGTTAAGCGAGGCTTTAGCGGCGCTAAAAAGCTCGCGCTTGTTTCTCGGCTTGAAACCGCTTAACGTCGCTATCAGCGCGATCTTAGCCGCGCTTAACTCCTCTATAATATCAATTACAGACGTTCTTTCGTCTCGCTCGAAACCGCGCCTGATCGTCTCTATAGCCTCTTGTTTCTCTCCTTTGTTTTCGATCTTAGCATCGGCAGCGAGGAGGGGATTCGCCCCCGCTATAAACGCCCCGTCGGACATATTGAATACGTTAGCGTCGGGCTTAGAAGCGATCGCCGCCTCAAGCGAAGCGCGGCTGTGCGACAATAGCGAGTTTGTCCATATATCTCCGCTGAAAGCGCCTCTGGTAGGCGTTTGTTCTGCGCTTGAATCCGCTTTATCGTCGTAGAACGATTGCGCGACGTGTATCTTTTTACCTCTCCTGAAGCCCGCGTCGATTCCGCACAGATATATTTCATTAGAAAACTCCAGAGCCAGAGCAAGCGCCGCGTTGCCTACGATCGGACTTGAAAACGCCAGACGCTTTTCGCTAAACGCGCTAGCGGCGGAGCTGTCTCGGGCAAAGAGAAAGAACTCTTTGGCGGCGTTCAGCGCGTCTTGATCTATCAGATCGGCGGCGATTAACGGAATGTCGCCGATCGGCGCGTTGCGCAAAATCGCGCCCAGATGATCCATTCGCTCGATCTCTATCTGAAAATCCGGCTTTATCCCAGTGCTAAGAAGCGGCTTTAGCGCCGTGCCCGCGCTAAAAATTACAAGTCTCGCTTGATGTTCGCGCAAAAAATCAAAAAGCGTCTCCAGCGACGCGCCGGCGCCGACTACGGCGATCGCAAAGTTTATTTTTTTCGGCTTGCTTAGACGCGGCGCGCCGCGTCTTGAGATCGCGTTTTGTATGCCGACAAGCTCGTCTTCGCTCGTCCCCCAACCGCGCAGGCACTCTTTGTGAGCTATGGCGATCTGCTGCGTCGCGTCTATGTTTTCGGCGCGATCGCTTAACGCCAGCTCTAGCCGCACAAGCCCCCGTGAAAACCGATCAAGCGCGAAAAAGCTCCGCGCCAACTCCGCTCGCATCTTGCCGCCGACGACTAGCAAATTGCCTTTGGCGGGATTTAAAAACCGCGCGTAATCCAGAAAATAGCAGGATATTACAAACCATTCGGGATCGGCTTCGTAGATGATCGCGCCGTTTGCAAGCCTCTCGTTTTCATCCAAAATCGCAATGTGCATTCCCGCGAGCGCGCCGTAAAATACGATCGGCGGCAACGGCGCGGTTTCGTCAAAATACGCCTGATCGGCTACAAAGTCCGCGTCGGTTTCGGGTAGGCTCAATATCTCGTTGATTCCGCTTGAGGTTACGGCGCTCTGATTGATCGACGCTTTGGAGCAGTCCTGAATAACGATCGCCTTGTAGAGTGGATTTGCCAGCGGATTAAACGCCAGCTCCCGCGCGGAATCGAAAACGTCTAACGCAAAATTATCGCCCTCTTTGACGCTAAATCCGCTTTGCGTTACGTTCAGCTTCAGCCGCTCGTTAGGCTTGTTTAGATACCGCGCCAGATCGGTCCGCGCGAAAAATTTCTCGTTCGCAGCGAAACGATCGAGCGCCCGCTGTTGCTGTCTAAACGGATCGAAATTCAAGCGCTACGCTTCCCTCTCGAAGGAGGGCTTAATTTATTGCTTGAGCTGCAACAAAGTGTTGAGCAGCTGATCGCTCGTCGTGATCGTCTTCGAGCTTGCCTGATAGCCGCGCTGAATAATGATCAGATTGGTTAGCGCTTTGGATAGATCGACGTTGCTCATCTCCAGATTACTCGGCGCGATATCGCCCCTGTTTGCCGTGCCAGCCACGCCGACCGTAGCCTGTCCGCTGTTGGGCGCTTCTTTGAAAAGATTGCTTCCCTCGGCTTTCAAACCTTCGTCGTTTACAAAAGTAGCCAGCGCGACCTGTCCGAGATCGAACTGCTTGCCGTTGCTGAATTCGCCGACAATCATGCCCGTTTGCGTTACGGTTGCGTTTTGCAAAAAGCCGCCCGCGTAGCCGTCCGATCCCGTGCCGTTGCGCACGGAGGAGGCTTCGGCGAAGCTAGTGAGCCTGTCGAACGCTCCGTTGCCCCCAAACTCTAGGCGAATAACCTGCCCGGTAGCCGAGCCTGTGTTTGGATTGACCGTGATCGCCGAAGGCGAAAATGACAGCACCGATCCGTCAAGGTTGAAGCGCACCTCTCCAGAGGTCGGATAGTTGAAGGTGATGGGCGACGAGCCGTCCACGTACCATTTCCACACGGTAGGCTGATTGTTGCCGATGCTTGTAGATTCTTTTCTGAAGTTCAGTATCAACTGATGCTTTGCGCCGCTGCTGTCGTACACCTCCACGCCCGCTCTGAAGGTTGCCGCGTACAGCGTTCCGCTGACTCTTACCCCCGCAGCGTCGATCGGCATTTCGCCTATAGCCATCATTTTAGTGAAACGCGCGTTGCCGCTGTTCATGCCGATCTGCTCTTCGCCAAGTTTAGGAAAGGCGGAGTAGCCTTTTATGTTGACGGTGAATTCATCGCTCGATCCGTCGTTTCTGATCGCGACCTGTCCCAGCTCGTTTATATAGACCGTGGCGTTAATCGGCTTGGCGAAGTTGAGCGGATCGCCCGCGTCGTCCAGCGCGTCTTGATACAGGTTGACAAGCTCCTGCATATTTGTAAAGTAATAGACGTCGTTTTTCTTAAATTGCCCCGATTGCGTCGCAACGCCCGCCGCGCCCGCGAGCGATCCCAAAACCGCTTGCAGTCTCGCCTGCGGGGTGTTAGCCGCCGGCGGGGTCGTTCCGCCGACAAGAATGTCGAGTCCGGTGATTGTTCCGCCCCCGTCGCTGATAACGCCCTGATCGTTGTCCCATGTGATTCTCGAGACGCTGGAGCTGTTTGCCAATACGTTGTTGACCTGATCGATCATATCTTGTATCGTGGCGAAACCGCCGCTGCCCGTTACGCCGTATGTCAGCGTCAAAGGGGCGATGTTTATCGAAGCGCCCTGAGTATCCACCGCGCCGCCGAGGTTAAAGGTGATCGTATCGCCCGCGCTTAGAAAGGCTTTCGCGCCCGTCGAATCAAGCGTCCAGTGAAAACCCTGATCCGACGAGGCTTTTGTTATGTCGAGGTTATCTTGAAAATAGTTGTTAAGGTAGTCGTTGCCGTTGCCCGAGCTAGGTTCTCTGTAAACAAACTTGCGCGTTTCGCCCAGATTTGTTACGTTGAAGGCAAGCCCTTCGCCCGTTTTGAGCATCAGCGCCTCCCCGTTTGAATCAAACGTTTCGCCTACTATATCCGCGCCGACAAACGCGTTCATATTGCTCTTGAAACTTCCCGACGTAAACGAGCCGTAGCCGATCGGCTCTAGTATGTTGTTTAATACCGCGTTGGTACTCATGCTCTCCAACACGCCGGTAATATGCTGCGCGCCCGCGATTCTGCCGTCGCCGGTCAGCAGTACTTTGTTGTCGTAAACGCCGGCGGAGTCTTTGAGCCGCGCGTTGATCTCGTCGAGCAGATCCTGCATAGTAACAAAGTATCCGTCGGTTTTTGTCGTCCCCGCGCCGTATATAAAGCTATGCGCGCTCGAAGATTCCATCATAACGCCGCCAACGTCGAATTTGCGGGTAAGCTGCAAAGAGAGTACGTCCACGTTGCGTTTAAGCGCGATCGGTTCGCCGCTGTAAGAGTAGAGCGCGCCAATATCGTCGCCCACGTTGATCGTCGATGAGGCGTAACTTCTTTCGCTCGCTCCGACAGTTAGTCCGGAGTTAAGATTGGCGCTCACTCTTACCACGCTTGAAGCCTGCGCGGGAACGGTCATCGCGGGATCGATTATGATATTTTTAATCCCCATAGAGCTATCTACGTTGAACTGATTGTCGGCGATCCACCCCTGTACGATCAAGCCGTTTGGATTGACAAGGTTGCCGCTGGCGTCAAACGTGAAGTTGCCCGCGCGCGTATAGTAATAACTCTTGCCGCCGTCGGCGCTGACGATAAAAAAGCCGTTGCCGTTTACCGCCATATCGGTCGGCACGTCGGTTGATTGCGTCGAGCCTTGCAGGTGAATGCGCTGAACCGTCGCCGCGCTTACGCCGCTGCCGATCTGTATCGCGTTTCTGCCGCCTAGCTGTCCCTGCGGCGCGGTGGAAGGTCTCATAGTCTGCAACAGGCTGTCTTGAAAATTTACCCGCGAATACTTAAATCCAGGGGTGTTCACGTTAGCGATATTGTTGCCTTCTACGTCCATAGCGACCTGATGCGTAATTAAGCCCGTCACGCCGCTGAAAAGTGAGCGCATCATAAGATGATCCTTATCTGGTTTTTGGCTGAAATCTTAAAGCAAATTTTGTTCCTCATTTGAGCCTTTTCGAGATAGTTTATCGCTTGAGATTGATCGCGTTCTGAATAAGTTGATCATTGGTGGTTATCGCTCTCGCGGCTCCCTCGTAGGCTCTCTGATAGACGATCAGATCGCTTAACGCGATCGCCGATTGCACGTTGGAGCTTTCAAGCGCGCCGCCTTGAACGCAGGAGAGTTGCGCGCCGTTTGCGTCGAGATAGAAAAACGGAGCGCCGGAGTTGCCGCTCTGCATAAACTGATTCGCGCCTATGCGCATCAATCCGCCGTCGTTGGCGAAGTGGTAAACCGCGATTTGCGCGATCGCGCTCTGTCGTCCGTTGTCAAAAGTGGCCGTAACGCGCCCGAACTCGTCGATCGAGTAACCCTCGAGCCGCCCCTCGATAACGCCGTCCGCGTAGATATTGGCGTTTTCGCTTAAACCGTTGTCCGCCGTTAGCTTAAATTGGACGTTGAGCGGCGATCCATCGTTGTCGAGCGTTATATACTCGTCGCCGACTACCTCGCCGTTTGCGCTCAGCGTTATCAAGCCGTTTTGCGTCGAAAGCGTCGCGTATCCTTCAAGCGCGGCGGAGCTTACCGAGGCGTTTGCCGCCAACGACGCGTTGAACGAAGAGAAGAGTCGCCCAAGCGCTTCGGGCGTGTTATCGCCGTTATAAACGCCGCTTACAATCGTTTGACCGGAGCCGTTGGACAGGTTAATTTTGCCGTTATCTACGCTCGCGCTCGCGCCGATTAGATCGGCTATTCGATTGATTTCGTCGATATATTCGCCGATCGTTTCTCCCGACGAATACTCGACGCGCCCAAAGCTCGACGGCGCAAAATTCGCCGCGATCAGAGAGCTTTCGCCGCCCGCGAAATAGAGGCTATCGCCTCTTGGATATATGATTAAGCTAGCGTCGCTTACGCTTGTCTCGTAACCTTCCGCGGCGAGCGCCGCGGATATGCCCGCCGCTATCGTCGCGAAATCGTCGCCGTCCGCGCCGTTATATTCGTAACTCGCGCCGTCCAGCGTAAAGCGAATCAGGGGGGGCGAGCCGTCGGATAGATCGTCCGACAGCGCCAGCGAATAGCCAAGCCCTCTCTCGCTTGATATGGGCGGCGTTCCGAAAGCAAACCATAAATCTTCGCCGCCGCGCAATCCAAGCGCTTTGCCGCTTTGCGCGACGGCGCTCAGATCCAACGCGCCGCTCGCCGTTTCAAGCCGTTTCAGACTCGCCGCGATCGCGTACGTAGCGCCGCCGTTCGCGTCGGCGGGCGCGACAAGTCGAAGCGAGCTTGAAATAATCGGTTGATCGCCGTTTGGCGCGACCGCTTTCTGCTCTGCGTTGATCGTCGATTGCGCGAAGTTTGCGCTGTATATCGCCGTTTTTTCCGCGCCGTCAAACGCCGAAAAAGCTCTTAACAGCGCTTCGGGCGTAGCGCCGCCGTTTGCGACAAGCAAAGAGAGGTTTTTGTCGTTTTTGACCGCGATCTTGCCTTCGTAGTTAATAAACGAGTCGATTTCGGAATAGATCGCGCGCGCCGTTTGCGCGATCGCCGCCTGCAAATCCGATAACGAGTCGTTTGCGTCGGCGGTCCAGATCGCGGCGTTTAACGCCGACAAAAATGGATCGCTTGAGTTTGCGATCGAAAGGGCGTTTGGCGAAGAGATCGCCACGTTCGCGCCGTTGTGCGTAGCGTTTGCCGCGCCGCTCAGGTTGATCGCCTCCGCGATCGCCTCCGCGATAACGTTTTCGTTCGCCGCCGCCGCCCAAGAGACCGATATATTTTCGCCGTTTAGCGTAAAACTTAACGGCGAGTTTATAGCGTCGTTGACGCTTATCGTCTTTCGTATCTCGCCAAGCGCGACGTAAACGCCCGCGTTATCGCCTGCGGCGATCAGCATATTATCGCCCGCTTTTAGCCCCATATAAACGCCGTCGCCGCCATAGAGCGAGACGATCGGCGCGTCGTTGTTCGCCGCCGCCGTTTTCGCCGCCGGATTTGGCAGATTGGCGTTTAACGAGGCGGTTTTTGTGGCGATCGGAGGATAAATCGGGTCGTTTGGCGCAATAATGGAGGTTTGCGCGCTTACGGAAGCGAGCGAGCCAATTTCCGCGCTCGGATCGATCTTCCAAACGCCGCCTTCGTTAATCATGGCGCCCCAGCTTGTGCCGAGTACATAATGTCCGCTTTGCGTTACCAAAGCGCCGTTCGCGTCGCGGCTGAACGCGCCGTCGCGGGTGTAGGCGACCTGTTTCGCGTCGTAGATATTCGATCCGATCACGCCAAACCAGCCGTCGTCGGTTATCGCTACGTCGAAAACGCCGTCGCTTTGGACGTACGTTCCGCTTCGTAAATCGATCGAGGTCGCGCTTGTTCGCGTCCCTACGCCGTCGTCGCTTGAAACCGTCTTGGCGTTGACGGCGAGAGAGCGGCTGAATAACGCGGCAAACTCAAAAGCGCTCGCCCGATAGCCCGTCGTATTGATATTGGCTATATTGTTAGCGGTCGTATCGATCGCGTTCTGCTGAGTTTTCGCTCCCGTTAAAGCCGTCCAGAAACCGCCGTTCATCTTTCCAAAGCCCTATTTGCGATCTTTGATCGAGGCGATTTGATCGAGCGTGTAGTATTCCCCGCCAAGATATAGACGCGGCGTAGCTTGATCGAGCGATACCGATTCAATAGGATACACGCCCAACTCGGTAATATAGCTTTTGCCGGAGCTTTTGCCGGTATATTCGGCGCGTATCGAGTAAACGCCCGCCTCGACCGCCGAGCCCGCGCTGTTTTTGCCGTCCCAGACAAACTCTTGTAAGCCCGCAAAGCCGTATTCGATCGGTTCGGCTCTGATCTGAACGCCGTTTGAATCGGAAATAATTAAAAGCCCGTTTTCAAAATCTTCCTCGTAATACAGATAGTCTCTATATTCCACGCCGCTCGTCCTGAACTGCACGGCGTTAAGTCCCGTATCGGCTAGTTTGCCCACCGCGCCTATCAGTTGATAGGCGCTTGTTACCTTGAACTGAGCGACCATATCCTCCATCGCTTTCTGGATATTTTCCTGCGATTCGATCACCGCCATATCCGCGGTCTGCGACAGCATCTTGTCCGTGTCCATAGGACTCGTGGGGTCTTGATATTGTAGTTGAACAAGCAGGAGCTTTAGAAAAGCGTCTTTGTCAAGCGTCGAGCTTGGATTGTAGGTTATCGTCGCGTTGGTTGTACCGCCCATAAAATCTATCGTATCAACAGCCATTTCAGCCCTCCAAGCGCCATTTTATTTGATCAAGCAATTTACGTGCCGTTATCTTCTTTTTGGTCGTTTTCGCGCCGACCGCGCTCGCGTTCCTGCCGATCTTTGCCGCTTTGATCGCCCTCGCTTTCGCGGTATTGCAGCTCTACTTTGCTATGTCCCGCCTGCGCGAGGCTTTGACGAAGCTCCGCGCCGCACGCCGATAGCAGCGCGATCGTTTGCGCGGAGCTTCTAGTCGATACGATCAGCTTTTCGCCGCGTTTTACAAGCGTAACCTCTACTTCGCCAAGCTCCGCGGGACGCATCAAGATCGATATGCGCGTAATGGGCGGTTTGTAGTTCTCTATCGCCTCGTTCAGTCTCGACGCAAAATAACGCGCCGCCGTTCGCGCCGCGCTGATTTTGACTCCCGCGCGTTTTTCCGTATCCATTCGCGCCGCTTCGACGTTTACGCTCTCTTTCGGCGCGCTTTCGGTTTGGCTTTCCGTCGGCGCGGGTTTAATCGCGGTCGTTTTGAAAAAAGTCGGCGCGACGCTTTTTTGGGCGCTCGTCTCGTAAGACTCCGAGGAAGGCGCGTCGGCGATAAAGAAGTTTGATCGCAAACTTGCCGCCGATCGCGCGCGAAACGATTCGATCGAGTAGTATTCGACGATTTTTTGGCCTTCTTGGTTTCGTTTAATGCGATTTGATTCGCTCTGTTTGTCCGTAGCGATCGGCTTGATCAAACTTAGCAGCCGCGCCGTCGGCGATTGGCTTGCCGGGCGGCGGCTGATCGCCCTCGCGTCCATAGCCGCGTCTGTTATCCGCGCGATCTGATCGGGGTTTTTGACTTCCGCTTTCGTAATTCGCGTCGGCTTAACTTCGACGTTTACCTTAGATCGTTCCGTAGCGCCAGATCGTTCCGTATTATCTTTAATAACTCCGATCGGCGCTTTTGTTTCCGTTTCAATTTTAGGCGCGTCGTTTATCTTTGGCGCTTCGGCAATTTTACTCGTTTGCGTTGCCGCGTTATCTGCGATCGGCTTTCCAACGATAGCGATCTTTGGCGTTTTTTCCCCGATAATACTAGGCGCGGCAGACTCGATTGTTTTAGTTTTCTTAGCGGACGAAGATTCAAGCGTTTGCGCGTTTTCTTTTACCGCGATCGGAGTTTTTAACTCGTCGGCGTTAGGTTTAGCGGCGCTAATCTCCGCTTTATTGACGGACTCGCTAACTCTGATCGCCCTCGCGTCCATAGCCGCGTCTGTTATCCGCGCGATCTGATCGGAATTAAAGGTCAGCCGCGTTTTGGCGGCAAACGGCGCGCCGTTTCGCGAAATTTCAACGCCGACTTTTGAGATCGGCAGTTGATTGCTATTGGCGAACTCAACCAGCTCCGTCAACGTTCCGTTTTTACCGATCTCGCGGAAGCGATCTTCGACGCTTTGCGTCGTCAGCGCGCCGCTTACGCGGCTTTTCTCGCTTAACTGCGCGATAACGGCGCGGGCGCGCTCTTCGATCTTAGCGCCGTCGTTTGGGAGTCGATCCCGTTCAAGCGGTTTTAACGACGTTTTATCCGCGCCGATCGCCGCTCTCTCTTTCGCGCCAAGCGGCGCGCTGGTCGCCTCGTTTGTCGTTTCGTTTTGTTCTATATCGGCGATCGTTTCGGTCGTCCGCGCCTTAGCGCCGTTGGTCGCCGCCGTTTGATCGTCCTCGCTCGCTTTAGCGGTCAATTCGAGAACGGTTTTCAAACCTTCTTGTTGCGGAATTTGCGAGAGGGCTTTATCGCCGTCCGCAATCTTTGTTTTGAGCGCCGCGGCAAAATCCGACGGATCGGTTTTGTCGTTAAGAGGCAAGATCGCCGCCCGCGTTTTATGCGCGGCAATCCGTCCCGCGCCCAAATTCAATAGTTCCGCCAAACTCAAATTTCGTCTCCCTGTTAGCAGCCAAAAGATCAAGCAAATCTCGTTCCGAAGCCAAACGCGCCAAATATCGGAACGATTTTTGTTTACGACTTAAAACTTTGATAACGAAAGGTCGATTTTGAGGCGATTATTGGCGTTGACGCTTGTTTTATCGCTGTGCGGCTGCATAGAGGATAAAAGTCCTCCCGACGAATATAAAAACGGTCGAAGCCAGCTTGCCGTCAACGGCGCGGCGAACGGCTCGATATTAATCGCCTCGATCTTTCCGAGAACGCCCATTATCGCGGAGGGCGGCTCGATTGCTTTAACGGCGGTGGTAACCGACGGCGCGGGAAAAATTCTGGAATCGACGCTCGCCGAACCCGTATCGATCAGTTGGTCCAGCTCCAATCCGTCGATCGCGAGCGTCAACGAAAAGGGCGGCCTGTTTGGCTGGAAGCTAGGCAGCGCCACCATTACCGCCGTCGCCCGCAAAGGCGCAAACGTCAGCGCGCGCTACAATATAGTCGCGTATGTCGCCAAGCGCAACGCGCTGGACGTGGCGGAGCTGTTTTTCAATCCTATGCAGGCGTATATCGATATGAACGTCGAGCGCGTTTTCAGACTTAGCGCGGTCGATTACGCGGGCGCGCCCGCTTCGCTCTCCGAAGGGCGGATCAAACTTGAAACAAACAATGAAAACGTTCTGATTACGCCGCAGGAGATCAATCTCACCGCCACGGGAGACGCGGTCGAGATTAGAATCAAAGGTTTGCAAAAAGGTTTCAGCTTTATTACGCCCTATTACGAACTTGCAAGCGCGGACGGCTCGGAGACGGTCAGAATTACCGGAACGCCGCTTGTCGTTCAAGTGAAAGATTCGGTGGAGACAAGCCTGCCGCCCAAAACCGGTTTTGACGGCGGCGGCGATCTCTCCATAGCGGTCGGCGAGGAGGCGGGCGGCTACAAAACCATTTACGCTTCGCACTATGACAAAACCGCCAAAGGGCTTTTACTCAGCGAGTTTTACAGCTCGTGGGATCACAAAACGCTCGGCGGCGGCGAAAACACGGAAGTTGACGCGGGCAGATCGAACGCGATCGCGCTGTCGCCGTTTGATCTCAACCGCAATCTGCCGATGATCGTCGCGCTTAAGGGTAAGCGCGTAACGCTTTACTACCAGCGCAGTAGGGGCGGCGGCTGGTTTGAGACTCAGATTTCGCCGACGGACGTTATCGACGCTAATCGCTCCTACCCTACGGAGCGCGTTATAGATATATCCGCCTTTCGCCCGCCCGAGGACAGCTCGCTGCCGCCTCTTGTCAATATAGCCTACTACGACTCGGCGCAATCGCGGGTTTGCGTTGTCTCCTATACATCCCCGACAACCCAGTCTGCGGCGGCGAAATGTCTGGCGACCGAAGCGCCGCCGCACAGCGTTTCAGTCGCGCACAACAACGGCACGGGCGAGCCGCGTATGGTTTACGGCGCTCGCAAATACAGCTATATCGCCGCCGACGGCAACGAGACCAACGTTAGCGAGGCGCTGTATTATGTGGCGCGTCAAAGCGGCGATCTGTACAGAGAGCAGATTCCCATCGACGGAAACGCGGCGCACGCTTCGATCGCGCTTGATCGCAACAACAAGCCGATGGCGGCTTTGCGCGAAGGAGCTTACGTGAGAGTGTATAGCCGCGAGGCGGAGGAGGCGACCTTTAAGTGGGCGCGCGATCCGATAAGCGGCTTCGATCCCGTTCAGGGCGAAATAGCGAGCGTCGCTTTTGCCGTCGACGGCTACAACGAGCCGCGGCTGGCGTTTGCGTCCAATACCGGAAGCGGCGTAAAAATCCGCTACGCGCGCAAGCCGCCGTTTAGAAATCTCGGAAGCCGCTGGTCGATCGACGATCCGGGTCAGAATATCGCGGGCGATCAGGGCGCTTCAAGCGCGATTACCCTCGACAGCGCAAACCGCGCTCATCTTGTTTACGGCGTGGCGAATAAAAAGTGGTTTAATTACTGGGCTGAACCGAACTTTTTCGACTATCGCAACTATCCTATCGCCTTTTATTCGGGCGCGGATTTGATTAGCAGGTAAAGGGGACGATTATGAAAGCGGGTTTTTTGACGGCGCTCGCGGCGGCGGCGCTTTTGCTTGCCTGCGACGCGCAAAGCAGAACGCAATCGGGCGAAACTCGAAGCGATCCAAACGCGATCGAAGTACAGGCGCCGCTTATGGTGGGCGAACATAGGAATATAGAGCTGCCAATCGCTTACGAGCCGACCTACGCGATCAGCTCCGCGACAATTTCCAACGTTGGCTCTGAGATCAATTTGACCAATTCGGTTAACGTTCAATACCAAATTCTTAATGCCGCCGCTTCGGCGCGTCCCGTTTTACGTCTTGTGGGCGCGCGCGCGGGCGCGGAGGCGATAGGCGTTCAAACGGTTGATCGCGGCACCGGTCGCGTTGCGACCCTGCGCGTTTTCGTTACGGTAACCGCCTCTTCGAGCGGTAACGACATTATCGGCGGCTCGCCGTGCGTTCCTCCCGATTGCGGCGGCGGCGGCGAAGATCCCGGCGGCGGCGGCGAAATTGGCGACAATCCTATTCAAGACCCCGACGCTTGCACGACGACGGGCGGTTTTTATTATGTGGACGACAGCTATCAGGATGTCGAGGGCAAATTCGGCGCAGATTTCGCGGCATATATCAGATCGTTGATGTCTGGCAACGTTGATTCCAATATACGACTATATTATTTCGGCGTTACAAATAAGCCCGCGCAGATAAGCTATGTCAATATGGGCAGATACAACATAACTCTACGCAGTCCGCCCGTAGAGGTAGAGTTTGATCTTCAGCTGGCGCAATTTTTATTTGGTTTGCCAAAGAGATATTTTTACGTGGATACGAACGGTTATTGTTTACGCGGCGAGATTCCAAGTTCGATTATGTCGCCGCCCAATAAACAGCTGGTCTGGGTAACGCAGTGAGCTTGTATGAAAACGCGCGCCGACGGTTTGACTTATATAGATCTGACTTAACCCGATAAGGAGGTATAATGAGTTTTTCGCATATTTTTTTGCGTTGAAAGCCTTAAGCGAGTCAAAAAACGGACGATCTAACAAGATCAGGTGAATAATTTCATTAGGAGGAAATAAATGAGAAGCCTTTTGAAAGCGGCGTTTTTCGCCGCTATAGCTTTATCCGCGCCTTTGGTCGCGTGGGCGAACCACGCGATCAAAGTCAATCCCGACCAGTGGCAGTTGGTTGGGATAACGGGTTACTACGCCGTGTCCGTGCCGGGCGCGGAGGGACAAAGCCCGAATCTCGCGGGAGAACAGGTCGTTATCGACCTCGCGGATACCAACGACAACATATCGTGGGACGCAAATACAAGCGTATTCGATCTGAATAACGCGGGAGCGGTCGGCGCAGGTTACCACTTTGCTACGGCAAACGACGCGAGCGGCATTACCTATCGCAACAACCCCAATCCAAGCCTAACGGGCAACGATCAGCTTGGTTTTCCGCTCCACTCGATCGTCGGCTTGAGAACGTTGCAGGCAAGCGGTTCGCTCGCAAAGAGCGCGATCAGCTTCAGCCGACCGAAAGCTCCAGCCGCGACCAACGGCAAGGATTACGGCGCGTCGCTTATCACCTTGTATGCGGTTTCGCCTTACTCAAACGGCGCTCCGGACGTGATGATCGTATTCGCCGCCAATCTGCTCAATCGAGACTTCAAAATCTCGTTCAAGAACGGCTTGAGCGATAAATGGGACTTCGCCGGCGCGGGGGACAAGGTTTACTCTGGCAAGTTTAACTACAACGCGACCTACGACAGCCCTTTAAGGATCGGCGCGGGCTTGTACGAGATACCGCCTACCTCCAGTTCGGCGGGATCGCAAAACAACTATAGGAGCTTTGCCAACACGATCGATCTGAACGTTTCGGACAATATAGCGGAAAACTTTGGCGAACTTAACAACTCCAACTTCCAAGCCTTTGAAGGCAACTTTACCGCTTACGAATACGACGCTGCGCAGGGACTTTGGAAAGTGGGCGTTATAAACGACGCAAAGGCGGGCGGCTATGGTACGCAAACCATATCCGGTATTGGCGAAAGCGGCTCGGTAGGTTCGACCAATAAGGTCGACGGCTCCGTTACGGGCGATTTCAGAAGGTGGACAAGCGGCTACGGCTACTGGGTACGGATATGGGACGACGCGAACGTTTCTTCGCCGGGTTTCAAAGGCGGTCAGCCCGGTATTCTGGCAAACAGCGAGATTAGCGGCGCGGGCGATTACTCAAGCGTTATTAAAAACGGATGGAATCTGCTCTCGTTCCCAGACGGCGTTCTTA
This sequence comes from Helicobacteraceae bacterium, assembly GCA_031268655.1. Lineage (GTDB taxonomy): Bacteria > Campylobacterota > Campylobacteria > Campylobacterales > SZUA-545 > JAIRNH01. The sequence continues at coordinate 14,041 of JAIRWX010000034.1, forward strand.
GATATACCGCAAGCGGATTTAAGATTAGCGCCGCGACCAATTTGCAGGTTGTCAGCCCGTTTGGGGATCATAACGCTACCCTTACAGGAGTAGCCGCCTCGGATTGCAACAATTTTAATAAACTCGTCGCCGCCTCGAACGCGCGGACGGGCGCGGCAAACGCGCTGGAGGTTTCGTGCTTTAATGGCGGAGGCGCGGCGTATTTAATCTCCTCCAAGCCGTTTTATATTGTCGGCGCAACCGTAACCAACGTCCAAAGCCTTGCAGGGTATCAGTATTTGGCGGCGGACCTTATCGATATTAACGGGACGTCTGGCAATCCCGACGCGCTTCGCACAAGACTTGGCGAATACGCGCTTCTCGCCGAGATAAATCAGGATTACAATACTTCGAGCGTCGCGTTGCCCACGGCAAAATCGCTTGGACTAGGGGTACCGTCGTGGTATAACGTTGATCCCGAGGACGCCAACGGCTCTGATTTTGCGGATATTAACGCGAGCTTTGTAAATTATCTGACGAGCGCGGCTTTACCTACGCCGTCGTACGACGCGGTTAAACGCGCGCAAGCCTCTCTGCTGGATTCCAACTCGACAACCGCTGGACCTTTAGTCCTGCTTGCGGCGAATAACCGCTTCTATATACGCGACAACGTCGCCGTTCGTATCTTCAAGCTAAACGAGGTCAACGGATCGGTTCTGTCGATTGATTTCGACGGCGCCAGCCACGTAGATACGGCGGGAAACAGCGTCAACCCCCTTGTTTTAGCCAACGGCGCAATCAACTGCACAACGATTGCCACTTACGTGTCGAATATTCAAAGCGACGTTAAAGCGCCGTGCTACGACGCAGATACCAACAACACCGTCGCGTTTTATTCCGACGCTTGGCGGAACTTCGACGTTAAAGAGATCAACGCTTCGCGCCAGCTTCTGGTCGAGCGCTATATAACCTCGAACGAGAAAAACGGTTCTGCTTATGGCGCGATCAAAAGGGTGATTCAGCCCAGCCAGTTGTTTGGCAGTTTTGACGCCGCGGCTGATGGCTTTACGCTTGGCGGTCTGCCCAACCTGACCTACACCAGCGTCTGGGCGGAAGACTTTCCAAACGGCGGAGCGCTTTATCATATTTCAGGTAACGGCTTCAAGCCCGAAATGATCCTTACCGGCGTAACCAGCGACGGAACGTTTGCCGCCAACTCGGCGGGTTCGATCGGTTGGAAGGCTCTCGACGTTACGCGCGATCCCGCCGACTGGTTTAATTCCGCCAACGACTTTGAACTATTCTGGACGGAAAAAGAGCGCGGCTACTGGGTTTACGTCCAAAGCGGATATACCAACCCCGTAACGGTTAGCGGCGTTAATCTTAACGACACCTCGGTTGTTACGAAACACTTCAACAATCGGGAAAGTGTCGGCTTAAACGAGCTTCAAGTGTTCAACTGGCTCGACGGTTATGTTTCCGCTAGCGTGGGCGGCTTAACGCGCCCGAACTATACGAGCGGCGAAACTTATGTCGTCAGAGCGAGACTAGACGGCGATTATCTACCGCTGGTCGCTACGGGCGGCGTTGTCGGTTCTAGCGCGACGTTCAGCGCGTACCTGAACGACTTCGAGGTGGGAAGCCTTCGCCCGACGGGTCCCAGAGACCTTAACGTAACCGCTACGGACGGACTTGGCGGCGGCGCGACAAGCGGCGTTCAGATCGTTTACGTGCAACCGGCTACCCCGGAGGTCAATATCAGCGGTTCTACGCTTACCGCGACCAGCAACGCTTACGCGAACGCGATCGCCCTGTTTGCGGGTCATGTCAGCGACGAAAACAATGGAGCGGGCGAAAGAAGGGCGACGGCCGCCGCGACCGCGGGAGTTGGAACGATCGATCTAAGTTCGGCTAACATTGATTATCCGACCAAAGTCGATATTAACGCCACGCGCCACGTTACGCCGCCGTACAACGTGGATACCAACCCAGATCCGATTATCGATCTGCGCGTGATCGCGGCTACGAGGACCGCAACCGATCCGTTCAGCGTCTATTCCAATATGCGTCGGGTCAATTTTGCGCCCGCATACAGCAACACTTTCCATGCGTACGCTAACGGCGAACAAAATATAACCGTTCATACGGCGGCATACGGAAACGCTCTTGCGAATTACGACGCGAATACCAGCGCCGATATTGCGTTCAGGGGCGCGAACGCCGCGCAACTGACGCTGATTTACCAGCCGATCAATCCAAATCAGGGGCTGGCAAATAACGCGCCGCAACATGTGAATATCAACGTAGGCGGACTTAACGCGCAGATTCAATATCTCGCCAAGTACGAAGGACGGATATTCTACGTTTACAACAACGCGAGCGGCGCGTGGTACTACGGCATCTTCCCCGGCAACGAATCGTCGATCGTTGTATGGGGTCAAAGCGGATACGACCTGAGTCTGGCTACTCTGCCCGTCTCGCAGGTTATTCCGTAAGGCGGCGAACGATGAGGCGGCTCGCGGGCGCGATATTGATAGCTTGCGCGGCGAACGCGGCGGACTTTCGTCCGCCCGTTCCCGACGTGGGCGCGGCGGAAGAGAAACGGCAAATTTTGCAGTCGTGCAAAGTTTCGCCGCAGATGGTCGTATTGCCTCCGATGGTGGAGAAGGACTATCGTCCTTGCGCCAACGCCTACTACAAGCCCGACGCGCCCAACGCCGCCTATCGCCTCTCCAAGATGTTTGGTAAAGAGGTCAAGGTTAGCGCGATAACAATCGCGGAAGGCTTTATAAGAGCCTACGAGATTCGCGCTACGACTGGCGACAAAAAGATGAGCTTGCAGTTGCGTTTGTTGTGCGACGAGCAGATAAACGCTTGCTACGACATTGGCGACGCTCACCTTCAACCAGAGAAATGAAAGGATAACAGATGAAAAAACTAACCGTTTTAGCGATGTTAGCCGCTTTGGGACTATTTGCGATCGGTTGCGGCGATCAAGCCGCAAGCGGCGGCAGCGTAGTCGGCGGCTCAAGCGGTTCTAAAAAGGTCGGCGGCTCGGGCGATTCGGGCGATAAGCCCGTATTGGTCGGCGATTACACGGACAAGACCATTTACGTCGATCCCGCCACTGGCGAAAACTTTGAGAAGATCGGCGACATTGTCGGCGACGGCACGGGCGCTACGCCGCCCGTAGCTCCAACCTTTGTTCGCGTCAACGGCGCCGCGCCGATTCCCGCTCCTCCGCTGTAAGCGCGAAAAAGTCAAACCCGCAAACGCCGTTCGTTATCGGGCGGCGTTTGAGTTTGAGAGTCGCTTACATAAGCGCGTCTAAACTTTGGACGCTTGTAAAAAGTCGCGTTTTTGCCTGAACGCCGAAAACGTTGTTTCTTTGCTTTTGCTTCTTTTGACGACCTCTTAAGCGGGTTCAAGCCGCTTTTGCGCTTCGGCGACGTTTTGAGAGCGCCGCTTTCCGCGACCTTTCATTTTCGAGGCTAAATTTTCCGATCTCTGCTCTGTCAAATTTGTAACGTTCGGCAAGCGCGTACAACTTTGCCGTTAGCTTTACGCCAATTTTGCAAAAGTTTCATTTGCCCCCTTATATTTTCGCAATCGCGCGATCTTTGCGTTGGCGCGGCTGTATTTCGCTATATGGAGCTTGTCAGCGCCAGCAAGATTTCGATTGCGCGCGCGACCTCGCCGTCGCTTAACGCGGCGTGGCAGGGAATGGACAGCTCCGCCTCATAAAACCTTTCGGCGTTTGGGAGGGGACTATGATCGCCGAGTGCGGCGCGGTAAAACGAGTGGCGATATACCGGCCTATAGTGTTTTTGAACGCCGATATTTTTTTCGCGCAGCGCGGCAAAAAGTTTTGTTTTATCGACGACGCTATCGATCAAAACGGGATAGAGATGTCGGCTGCCTCTTTTTTGCGCGCTTTTCAGCGGCTCGATTAGCGCGGATTTGGCGAAGGCTTGATCGTAGAGCGCGGCGATCGCCTCGCGGCGATCGATAGTTTCGTCCAGTTTTTTCAGTTGCGAAATTCCAAGCGCGCAGTTAATATCGCTTATTCGATAGTTGAAGCCAAGCGCGGTCATATCTTGCTCCCACAACCCGCCGCGCTCTATGCCATGCGATCGCAAAAGCCGCAGTTTTCGCGCTAGGTTTAGATCGTTGGTTATGACCGCGCCGCCTTCGCCCGTTGTGATCGGTTTTACGGGATGAAAGCTGAAAACGCCCATCGCGCCAAAAGTACCGGCGCTTGCGCCTTGCGCGTTAAAACTGCCAATCGCGTGCGACGCGTCCTCTATAACGATCAGCTTGCGCTCGGCGGCAATCTCGTTTATCGTTTTCATATCGCAAAGATTTCCGGCGTAATGCACGGGCGCGATCGCTTTTGTTTTAGAAGCGATCAGATCTTCAATCGAGCGCGGATCAATCAGTCCGCTTTCAAATTCAATATCCGCAAAAACAGGCTTTGCGCCGCAGTAGAGCGCCGCGTTGGCGGTGGCGGCAAAGGTGATCGCGGGAACGACGATCTCGTCGTCCGCTCCCAGACCCGCCGCCAAATAAGCCAGATGCAAGCCGGCGGTGCCGCTGGAGACCGCGATCGCATACGTCGCGCCGGTATATTCGCATAACGCCCGCTCAAACGCTTCGACCGCCGCGCCCTGCGTCAAAACGCCGCTTCTTAGCGCGGCGCAAACCGCCTCTATATCGTTTTCGTCGATAACCTGCGAGCCGTAACGATCAAGATACATCGCGCAATTTTAACGCATATTCGTATCGACGGCGCAAAGCAAAGCCTCTTTGTCAAAGGCTATGCCGCTTTTGATCAAAAAGCGCGATTTGTAAAAAAACTCTATCGACGCGGCGTGCAGCATCAGGCGATCCGCGCCCGTTTTGGCTATGCGCTCCGATCGCGTCAGACTCTTATCCAGCGCCGCCCTCGCGGTTTCGACGCTTGCGCCGTACAAAACGTCGCCCAAAATCGGGCGACCGATATGTTTTAGATGAAGACGAATCTGATGCGTTCTGCCGCCAATCGGACGCGCTTCGATCAGAGTCGCGTTCAGCTCGGCAAAATAGTCTAACGGTTCGATCAAAGTTCTCGCCTCTTTGCCTTGTGAAAAACTAACCGCGCCGATCACTTTTGGCAGACCTAATCCGTCGTTGCGTTTTCGCGTTCCGAGCGCAATCGGCGCGTCGATCAGCCTTTTCGCGTCGATCGCTCCTTTGACGAAGGCGAGATAGGTTTTTTTTGCCAGACGGGAGGCGAACTGATCTTTTAGCGCCGCTTCGGCTTTTTTGTTTTGCGAGACCACGATCAGCCCGCTTGTTTCTCGATCCAAGCGGTGGCAGATTTGGGCGTTCGCGCCAAAAAGCGCCTTCGCGTCGTCGAGTAACGCGCCGCCGCAATCAAAGCCGTTGGGGTGCGTCAAAACGCCTGAAGGTTTTTCGAAAACGGCGAAATCGGGCGCGGCGAAGCACGGACGCAAACCGCTTGGCTTGGGGTCGAAAACGAGCGCGCTCAAAACGCCCGTTATTTCGGCTTTGACGGATAGCCTCTCGCCGTTTAGCTGTACCCTGCCTTTGTCGATCAGCCGCTGCGCTTTGGCGCAATCGAGGTTCAGCGCGTCCATCAGCGCAAAAACGGCTTTTGTCGGGCGCGTCAATTGGATTTCGCATATTTTGTAAGGCAATGTTCCTCGCCGCGATGATATTGCAGTCGCATTATAGTTGGCGCGGGCGCAAATTGTAGTAGATCTTTGCGGAGTTTGGATTAAGCGCGCCGCCGAATACGCGATCATATTGTCATTCCCGCGAAGGCGGGAATCTAACGCGGCGGCGCGTATCAATCCATTGATCCGCCGATCGTTATAACGCGCGTCAAAGCCCCCGAAAGCTATTATCGCAAATCTATTTATAGGAGGCGTTTTTGGGCGTTATGCAATACTATAGGCTCTATCCGCCTACAAAAAATCCATTTCGCATAGCTTTTCAGGCGATCAAATCCGTCGTCAGAACAATCGCGCCGCGCTCCTTCTTAGATTGGTATCTTAAATGGCAATACAGAGGCGCTTCGGGCGCAAATCCGCGTCTGAAAACTTCTTGCTCGGACAATCTGCGTTATCCGCAGTTTTGCCTCAAAGCCAGCCAAAATCTGCGACTTTTCGCCGAGTTTCGCAAAAATGCCGCATACCGAGAGATATTAGAAAATACCAACGCAAGTCTTGGGGCGTTTTATCTGGGCAAGATACGCGAAATCCGCCCTCAACTTCTCGATCGCATCGACGCTATTAAGGCAAACGATCTGTACGGCTCTCCCGATCTTGCGGAGTATCCGACGATTGGCAAGATCTGTCCGTCAACGCTTTACTATGCCAAAATAACCGCGGATCTACTTTATTACTTCGGCTCGTTAGACAATTTCAAAATCGCCGAAATTGGGGTAGGTTATGGCGGGCAGTGCCGTATGATCAACGCTTTTTCTTCCCCGTTTGAATATACGCTTATCGATATTAAGCCCGCGCTGAGTTTAGCGCAAACCTATCTGGACGGATACGCGCTCAAATCGCGGATTCGCTATTTGACGATAAACGAGCTGTCGCATGAAAGTTACGATCTTATTATCAGTAACTACGCTTTTTCGGAATTGCGCCGCGATATTCAGGAGATCTATATGGAGCGGGCGATAAAACCTTCCAAGCGCGGATATATGATATACAACTACTCCGACGTGAAAGGTTTTAACTCCTATTCGATCCCCGAATTCTTGAACGCCGTAGCGGGGGGGGGGGAGGCGATCAAAGAGTTTCCCGCGATCAACGCAAAACTCTTTCTCTGGGGCGCGTAAGTCGGCGATCGCGCAACGCAAAGTTAGCGCCAATACGAATATACCGCGAGGCGGCGAGGGCGGTTATTGGCAGCCGTCGCACTCGACGCTTCTGTCGATTGGTTTCGGAGCTTCGCTTTTGAACTCCGGACTTTCGCTGCGCAGATAATAGACGCTTTTCAGTCCCAGCTTCCACGCGAGATGATAGACCTCGCTTAAACGTTTGCCGGTCGTCTCGCCGATTTTGAAAAAGAGATTTAGGCTCTGCCCCTGATCGATCCACTTTTGACGGATTGCGGCGGCTCTGACCAGCGCCGTCTGATCCAGATCGTACGCGGGCGTGTAATATCGCCACGTATCAGGTCCGAGTTTCGGCGCTACGGCGGCGATCATTCCGCTTAGATTTTCCTCGAACCATTTGCGCTTGTAGATCGGTTCGATCGCCTGCGTCGTACCGATCAAAATCGAAATAGAGCTTGTGGGCGCGATCGCCAGCAGATGTCCGTTTCTCATCTTCTGCCGTTTGACCTTCGCTCGCAGCTCGTCCCAATTGTACGCCGAGCCGAAAAGCCCGCCGCGATCCACAAGTTTCATCGCCTCTTTATTAGCCGCGTCGATCGGCATAAGTCCGCGAGACCACTTGCTGCCCTCATAATTTTCATACTCGCCTTTTTCAACCGCCAGATCGGACGAGGCGTTAATCGCGTTGTAGCCGATCGTCTCCATAATCTCGTCGATAACGCGCAGATGCTCGTCGCTCCCCCACTCGATTCCGCGGGTGGCGAGAAACTCCGTTTCGCCCATCACGCCAAGACCGATCGCGCGCGTTTTCAGATTGGTCGTTTTTACCTTGGCGATCGGATAGAAATTGAGATCGATCACGTTGTCCAGCATTCGTACGGCGATCGGCGCTATGCGCTCGATATCCTCTTTGGAGTTGATTCGCGCAAGATTAACGCTCGCCAGATTGCATACCGCCGTCAGCCCGCTTTTGGCGACCTTCTCGACGGCGAACACTTTGCGCCCCTGTAACGTATCGAGCGAGCTTATCTTGTTGGCGGGCTTATTTACGCCCAGATCGGTAGTGATCGCGTCTTCCTCCAGACGCTCCTCGTAGCCGCCGTCGTCAAACATAATCCGAACGACATAATCGTTTGGAGCGGCGTTTTGGAAAACTTCCGTGCAGAGGTTGGAGCTGCGAATCATGCCGGTATGGTTGTTGGGATTGCTCTCGTTCGCCGTGTCCTTGAAGCAGAGAAAGGGCATGCCCGTCTCAAAGTAACAGAGCAGAATTTTCCTCCACAGATCTTTCGCTTTGATATAGATGCGGGGAGTGTCCCGATCCGCCTCGTAAGCGGTATAGGCGCGATCAAACGCCTCGCCGTACAGATCGGTCAGATCGGGAACGTTAAACGGATCGAAAAGCGCCCATTCGCCGTTCTCCTCGACGCGCCTCATAAAGAGATCGCATATCCACAGCGCGGGGAAAATATCGTGCGTTCTGCGCCGTTCCTCGCCGCTGTTTTTGCGCAGATCGAGAAAGTCTAGCACGTCTTTGTGCCACGGTTCGATATAGACGGCGATCGCGCCTTTGCGCGTGCCTAACTGATCGACCGCCACCGCCAGATCGTTTGTGATTTTCAAAAACGGCACCACCCCGCCCGCCGCGTTTTTGTGTCCGTCGATAAAACTTCCGCCCGAACGCACCTTAGACCAGTCCCAGCCCACGCCGCCGCCGTATTTGGAGAGCAGCGCCATCTCTTTATAGGAATCAAAAATGCCCTCGATGTTATCGGGCGTACTGCCAACGAAGCACGAACTAAGCTGATGACGCGGCGTGCGGGCGTTGGAGAGCGTGGGAGTCGCCGTCATCACCTCGAATTTGGACAGAACGTCGTAGAATTTTTTCACCCACTTCTGCCTGTCGATTTCGTTTTGCGCCAAAAACATAGCCACCGCCATAAACATCTGCTGCGGCAGTTCTATCGGCTCGTTGTCGCGGTTTTTAAGCAGGTAACGATCGTACAGGGTTTTGATCCCAAGATAGGTGAATTGATAGTCGCGTTCTGGATCGATATAACGATCAAGATCGTCCAGATCGTATTTCGCGCCCAAGCCTTTGAGAATACGCCCCTCGCGCTCGCCCACCTCAAAATAGCGCCTGAGCGGCTGATACGCCTTGCCTTTGATTCCAAGCGTCGCCTTACCGACTCTGTGGTAGAGATCGTAGATGAACAGTCTTGCCGCCACGAAAGTCCAATCGGGGCGATCCACGTCGATTTTATCGGCGGCGGTGTGAATAAGCGTCCGTTGAATATCGGCGGTGCTTATGCCGTCGCGAAACTGCAGCTTCGCGTCCAGCTCCAGCTCGGACTGATCCACGTTGCGCAGCCCTTCCACGCTGTTTGCCGTGAACTTTTGAATCTTGGCGATTTCAAGAGCTTCGCGCCGACCGTCGCGCTTAATCACTGTAATCATTCGGCACAATCCTCGCAGACTTTTTGGTTTTGTCGCTATGGATTTTACGCCGATAGCCCTTTGAGCGATCGGTTGTCGTCGCGCAAACGTTTTTGCGATCAAGCCTTAACGTATATAATGCCTCGATGAAAAAAGCCGCGCAAAAGGCGTTAAAAATTACCGCGATTATATTGCTCGTTGTACTGATCGCGCTTGTCGCGATAGGAGCTAAGGCGTATGTGGAGACGGGACGCTCGCCTAGCGAGGAAGACGTTAAGCGCTACGAAAGTCTGCCTTATTTCAAGGACGGACGATTTGCGTCGCCCGAAGATACCCCCGTATATCACGATCGGATTCGCGGCGGGGCAAGCGGCTGGACGAGTTTCGCGGCGAGATTTATGCTGCCCAACCCAAACGCGCCAAAGGGCGAAATTCCGAAAATAAAACCCGTTTTCGGCGAGCCGAGCAAAACCTTCGCCGCCTATTGGCTTGGACATGCGTCGCTGATTATCGAGATCGACGGCAAGCGGATTTTAGTAGATCCCGTCTTTGGAAACGCCGCGCCGATCCCCTTTGCCGTTCGCCGTTTTACGCCGCCCGTTTTGAGCGCCGAAGAGGCGCCGCCGATCGATATAGCGTTGATTACGCACGATCACTACGATCATCTTGAATATGCGGCGATTCGCGCTTTGAAAGACAAAGTAGATCGTTTTGTCGTTCCGCTGGGCGTTGGGGCGCATCTGGTTTTCTGGGGAGTCAAAAAGGAGAAGATTACCGAGCTTGGCTGGGACGAAAACCTCTCGATCGGCTCTTTGACGATCGGCGCGGATAAAACGATCCACTACGGGGGCAGAACCTTTGGAACGCGCTCTCAAACATTGTGGGCGAGCTACGCGCTGCTGGGCGAAAAGGTCAAAGTTTTCGTTAGCGGCGATTCCGGCTACGGAGCGCACTTTGCGGAAGCGGGCAGAAAATACGGCGGCTTTGATCTCGCGTTTATCGAGATCGACGGCTGGAATTCGGGCTGGCCTAAAACGCACATGTTCCCCGAAGAGGTCGTTCAGGCTTATAGGGATATTAACGCGAGCGCTTTTGTTCCCGTTCACTGGGGCGTTTTTGATCTCGCTTTGCACCCGTGGAAGGAGTCGATCCAGATGATCGCAAAACTTGTCGACGCAAACGGCGATATCGCGCTGTTGACGCCTTTGATGGGCGAAAAAATCATTTTGGGCGAAACAAACGGCTCGCGCTGGTGGGAGTCGATCGAATAAGTTTCGCGCGGAAATTTAACCAAGGCGACCCTTGGGACATTAGTTCAGATCGAGCGTAACGCTCGGTAGGCGGCGTTTGTTTAAGCGATCCGCTTACGCCGCAAAGCCCGACTTCGGTTACCTCTCCTTGAAAATAAGCGCCGCCTCTTTGCCGCCGCCGTCTTTGGTAAAAAGCGTTAATTTGTCCGAAGCGATCGTCCATCGATATACGTTTTTTAACAGCGTGAAAAATTCGCGCTCCTTTAGCTCGATCGGCTCTTTAATTGGCGCGGCAGACCCCGTGATCTTGATCGCAAAAATTGTAATCGAATCGTCGATAATCGCGTACGTCGCGGAAAAACGGCTTGATACCCCCGCGCCCGTTATACGATTTGTTTCAAACGCGATAATAAAGCTATCTTTGAGTTCCCGATCCATAAGCGACTCCGGTCCGATTTTAACGCCGCTTTCTTTTCTGATCTCGACGACGCGCCATTCCTTGCTTGCCGCTTGAGAATCGTCGATTTTCTTGGCGCAACCAAGCGTCGTAAAAATGCATAACGCTCCTATCGCCAGCGCGCAAAAATGTTTCATAAGTTTTTTCCTAACGTTGAACTTCGATCGATTATATTACGCTTGCGGACGTCGCGGGGCAATCGTCGTCAAGAACGCGGCGGCGCGAATAGTCCGCCGCCGTAAATTTAAGTCTTGAATTTACGCAATTCGACGCTTAGGCGCTCGCTTTGGGAGTTGAGGCGCGAAGCCAGATCGGCGATCTCTTTAATACCGACGGCGCTTTCGCTGGTGCGCAGACTGATCTCCTCCACGCCCGTCAGAACGCCGCGCGTTTTGTAAACAATCTCTCTGGAGTCGTCGGCGGTTTTTGACAGACGCTCTTTCGTGCGGGCGATCTCCTCCGCGCCGCTTTCCACCACGTAGCTCGCCGCCGTCGAACTTTCTAGCAGCCGCTGAAATTCGTTCGCCTTTTGCTCCATCAGGCTTGCCGCGTCGCCAATCGATTGCACTATGGCGGCGATTGTTACGCTCGTTTCGGACAAGCTTTTTTGCGTTCGCTCCGCAAGTTTGCGCACCTCGTCCGCGACGACGGCAAAGCCGCGCCCCGCTTCGCCCGCCCGCGCCGCTTCGATCGCGGCGTTGAGAGCAAGCAAATTAGTCTGATCGGCAATATCGCCGATAACTCCCAGCACCCCTTTCACGGAGTCGGCTTCTCTTGCCAGAGCGGTTAAGCGTCCGCTTAAATCGGTTTGCGCCTCGCTTTCGGTTTTCACCAGAACGGCGACCTTTTCGATCTCTTTGCGCGATTCGTAGAGCTTTTCGGCGGCTGTATTCATGCTGTTTTGCACTTCGTCGAGCGCGCTTTGCATCTGTTCCATCAGCTTGTTGGTTTCGTCGCCGTTCGCGGCGATTTTTACCGTCGCGTCCAGATTTGCCTTAGCGCGATCGTGAATCGACGCGCCGTTCGCGTCAAGTTTCGAGGAGATTGAGGCGTTTTCGCTCGCGCTTTCAATCGCCTTTGCGATCGCGTTTTGAACCTCGCTTAAGAGAAAGTTCAGATCGGCGCAGAGCGCGCCAATCTCGTTGGGGTTTTCGCTTAAACGCTCCTTGAAATTCAGATCGCGCGCGATCGTTTTCACCGCCGACTGCGCGAGACCTATCGGATTAAGAAATTTCGCTATGGCGATCCAGCCGACCACAGCCGTTAGCGCGAAACCGACGACGCCGATAATAATCGAGGTAATAAACGCGTTAAGAAGCGTGCCGCGGATCTCGTCCGTAGGAATGTCGGCGCACGCCAGAAATTTTGTTCCCTTCGCGGTTTGAAACGGGATAAACACGCTTCTGTGCGCGCCCCACTCGTCCACGTATTCGTCAAACTGCGTCGTGTTTGTCCGCAAAGCCTCGTCCAGCTTGGGGCTTGGTTCTTCGTATAGGTAGAGCGGTTCGTTTTCCAGCGCGTCGCTATCGACCTCTTCTTTTTCAGGCGTATCGACGACAAAATGAAAGCCCTCGTCAGACCTAACAAGCGTGTAGATGAACTCTATACGCGTATCCGTTGAGAACTTGTACGAACGCATATTAAGCGCCTTGAAAAGCTCTTCGTCCATAACGCCCGCAGCCGCGAGATCGTACGTCTCTTCCGCGGTGAAACCTGCCGCGGCGTTTGCCGCCGTAACCAAACGGCTGTTGACGCCGTCGTTCACTCCGCTCGCGTGTTCAAAGTAGATATAAACGCCGTAACTGACGGCGGTAACGGCGTTAAGGAGCAGTACCGTGATTAAAAGCCGACCCCGAATAGAAGACCAAAAGGACATTGCCGAACTTTCCGCAAAATAAAATGCGCCTATAATATCATAAGAATCGGCTAAAAAGGCGTTTTTATTTATGCTTATTGATTTTAAGCATTGCAGTTCTATGCAAATTGGAGCTTCGGTCGAGGCGGAAGTTATCCGCGACAGAGGTTTCGATCCCGACGGTTTTTTCGTCGTCGGCGCGGCTTGTAATCTGCTTGTTTCGCCAAATCCGCCGCCGATCGCGATTTTGGATCGCTCGTTTGACTACCTTCGTTTGGATGGGCAAACGCTGATCGCGGGGGGCAAAACGGCGAGCGGACGTATTGTTTCGCTCTGCAAAAAAGCCGATTTGGGCGGCTTGGAGTTTTTATCCGGTCTGCCCGGCAGCGTAGGCGGACTGATAGCGATGAACGCGGGACTAAAAGATCGGCGCGTGTTTGATCGCTTGCTTTGGGTGGATTTCGGTCGCGGCGCGATCGCTGCGCGGGAGATACAAAGCGGCTATCGCTTCGCCAATACGCGAGGCGTTGTTTTTGAGGCGGCGTTCAAGCTCTCAAAGGGCTTTGATCGCGCGTTTGAAGCCTCTTGCCTGCTAATTCGCGCCTCGCAACCCAAAGAGCCGAGCGCCGGGAGCTGTTTCAAAAACCCCGTCGGCGATTACGCGGGCAGGTTGATCGAGGCGGTCGGCTTGCGCGGCGCGAAAATTGGCGGCGCGAGTTTTAGCGAAAAACACGCCAACTTTCTGGTCAATCAAGGCGGCGCTACGTTTGACGACGCGATCAGGCTGATCGACGAGGCTTCGCGGCGCGTTCTGGAGAGTTTTAATATCGCGCTGGAGCTTGAAATTAAGATCGTTTAATTAAGCGCCTGCGATAATCCCCTAAAACTAAGGCTTAATATGCTGGATAACGCGGAAGTTCTGTTATCTGCCGTCGCGATTGCCTTGATCTTGCTGAATATCATTTTCTGTTTGCGACTGCGCGTAGCGGTCGATCCCGCGATCTTGGCGCAGTTAAACAGGCTTGAAATCGCGCAACGAGAAGAATCAAGGCTGGCGCGCGCCGAGCAGGCGGAAAACTCCGATCGCTTCGCCGACAACGTCGCCAAAACTATCAACGCGCTGATCGCGTTCCAAAAGGAGCGCTTTGAATCGTTCGCGCTCGCGCAGGAGGCGCTAAGAAGAGCGAGCGAGGGGAACCTCAAAGATATTCGCGCCGCCGTCGAAAAACAGCTAACCGCTCTGCGCGAGGAGAACGCCAAAAAACTTGACGAGATACGAAAAATCGCCGACGAGAAAATTCAGGAGTCGATAGGCAAACGTTTCAGCGAATCGTTTAATCTTATTAGCGAGCGGCTTGAAAGGGTGCATCTGGGACTTGGCGAGATGCAAAAGCTGGCGCAAGACGTAGGCGGGCTGAAAAACGCGCTGACCAACGTGAAAATTCGCGGAACTTTTGGCGAGGCGCAACTAAGCGCGATTTTGGAGCAGATTTTTTCAAGAGAGCAGTATTGCGAGCAGTATGCGATCAAAGGCGGCGAGCGCGTGGATTACGCGATCAAACTGCCTGGCAGGAGCGACGACGACAAGAACGTTTTGTTGCCGATCGACTCAAAGTTTCCGATCGAAAATTACAGACGTTTAACGGACGCTTTCGAGCAAAACGCCGATAAAGAGACGATCGATTTACTGAGAAAGGCGCTTGAAGCGTCGGTGAAAGAGGCGGCGAGGTCGATCTCGCAAAAATATATCAATCCTCCGCTCACGACCGATTTCGCCATTATGTTTGTACCGACGGAAGGGCTTTACGCGGAGATTTTGCGCGTCGTGGGATTGCAGGAATTTTTACAGCAAAAATATAAAATTTCAGCGGTTGGTCCGACCAATTTGGTAGCGTTTTTGAACAGTTTACAGATGGGCTTCAAAACGCTCGCTATCGAAAAACGTTCGAGCGAAGTTTGGACTTTGCTTGGCGCGGTAAAGGGAGAGTTTGGCAAATTCGGGGAGACGCTAGAGAAAGCCAAACGTCAGTTGCAAACCGTCGCAAACACGCTTGACGAAACGGGAACGCGCACAAAGGCGATCGAGCGCAGGTTGCGCGGCGTGGAGGCGTTGCCGTCGGGCGAGGGCGCGGAGCTTTTACCGAGCGGAGAAAACGCTGATTAATTTTGCCTTTACAAGGAAATATATTTATTTAATCTTAATCTGTTGAATTAGATGAAAGTTGACAGATTCGTTATCTTGCGAGGTTATACGAAAATAGAGGCTTTACCGCGCCTTTTTGCGCGTTGAAAGCGTCCAAA
>JAIRWX010000005.1 GCA_031268655.1 Helicobacteraceae bacterium
CCCCCCCCCCCCCCCCGCGGCGGGGGGGGGGGGCCCCCCCCCGATACCCCTCGACGCGTTCGCGAAGATAATGCAAGAGGGCGTTTCTCGCGGTCTTGCCGCCATATCGACAAACCCTATAGGCGAGGCGCTATTGAATAGCGATTTAGAACGGTACTTTGAAATAGCCAAAAGTGCCGGCGTTATAGATATGATTCTTTACACTAACGCGCATAAATTAACTCGCGATCGCTCAATATCTCTTATTAAGTCGGGCGTTACCTGGATTAACATATCGATCGGAGCCACGACAAAAGAGACGTATGAATCTATGCGCGAGTATGCCGATTTTGATAAAGTAGTTAATAACGCGCTCGGCTTTATAGCCGCGAAAAAAGAGCTCGGCTCTGAATTGCCTATGGTAAGAGTCTCGTTTGTGAACACCAGACAAAACGCCGACGAACTAGAAGATTTTGTCGCTTTTTGGGGGGACAAAGCCGACGTGGTAAGCGTGCAAAACCTCGTAAATTATCATAAATATACAAAAAACGCCGACAGATTTTCAAAAGACTTCTCTTTAGAAATCGAAGAGGATAACGATAAGACAAAGGCTTTTTGTTCGCAGCCGTTTCAACGGCTTTTGATTAGAAACAACGGAGATATTACTCCTTGCTGTCGGTTTTTTGGTTTGAATTTGGTTTTTGGCAACGCGTTCGCAGATTCCGTTTATGAAGTTTACAACGGCGAAGCGATGAAATCATTCAAACAAAATTTGAATACCCCTAACCAAACGGCGGTATGCAGGCGCTGTCTCGAAGCTATGACGGAAGGGTAAAGACGGATGAAAAACATAGCTTTAATCACCGCGAAAGGCGGCAACCAAAGCATAAAAAATAAAAACCTGATCGAAATCGAGGGCAAAACGTTTTTAGGCTGGCAGCTGTCTTACGCCGCCGACGCTAAACTGATCGACGAGATATTTGTCTCTACGGAGGACGAGCTAATAAAGTCCGAAGCAATAAAATATGGCGCTAACATTATCGATCGTCCCAAAGATTTAGCGTTACCGCTCACAAATCACGGCGACGCGATCCTGCATGGCGTAAAAGCCGCTCAAACGGCGCTTGGCGAAGATATAGGAATCGTAACTATACTGTTAGGCAATACGCTAATGAATAGCGGCGCGGATATTGATTCGACGATTCAAACGTTGATTGATAATCCCGAAGCGGACGGTTGTATGACCGTTTGGCAAGCGCAGGACGATCACCCATATCGCGCTATGACCATTGGATCGGACGGATACCTGCAAAGTTTTATCAAACTTAACGGCGCCGACACTAACCGACAAAGTTATCCCGAAGCGGTATTCTACGATCAAGGACCATGGAGCGCGCGCTATTTGTCCATCATAAAATCCAAACGCGGCGAGACGGGACCCGCCTGCTGGTGGTGGATGGGCGATAAAGTCGTTCCTCTGGTACGTTTGTGGGTTACGGGCAAGGACGTCCATACAATGCTGGACGTTGAAATATCCAGAACGTGGGTACAAAATAAACTATGGAGAATCAGATGAAAATTTCCGCTAAATTAAACGCCGCCGCGTCAAGAGTTATAAACGCGCTGCAAAACGAAAAAGTCCTGCTGATATTATCCGCCGCGTTTCTGGCGGTATGCTGCATTGATCTGATTGTTTTCAACCTGCTTAATTCAAAAAAGGTATATCTTACCCCAGACGGCATGGCTGAGGCTTTTAAGATTTCGCGGGCAATATACGAGCACGGGCTTTTGTTTAACGGATTTTATCCCAGCTGGGAGAATTTTGGCTTATCGAGAGCGTTCTTGATACAAATACCGCTTTATTTAATATGCGGCGACTGGGTAGTATCGTACGCGCTGACAAAAATTGTCGTTTCCGCGGCTGTCGCGGGACTTTTTTATTTATTGCTTAAGGAGTGCAAAATAGGCGTTGCGCCGACGCTATTGGCGATCTCGGCGCTTATTATGACAAGCTGGGGATATATGCAGCCATTCAGGGTGAATATCGGCTATTCTATGTTTATTTTGCTATTCCTGTCGTTTTTGCTTTTATACGTTAACGTTTTTATCAATCAACGGCGGCGTCTGTTGAAATTAAAACTATTTATAATGGGCGCTATCGCCATAGTCGCGGGATTATACGGTTCAAGAATGACCGCCGTTTTATTTCTGCCGTTATTTTTGATTGAATTCTGCGTTTTTCTGGCTAACGCGAAAGATAACGCCGCGACGCTGTACGATCAACTGAAACAAAACAGGCGGCTATTATTCTTGTCCGCCGTTTTATTCGCCAACCTAATTTGCGTCGCTTTAAGCGGCGCGTATTACAAAATGATCAACGGCGGCTACCTATTGACTTTGGAGTTAAGAACCGACGGGATATTTGATCATATATCTCACGCAATAAACGAATATCTCAAGCAGTTGTCAATCGTAAACACAAAATTAACCGGTTCCTCTAAAACGCTAGAGGTTTTATTAAGGCTTTATCTGTTCGCGTTTATCGCGCTGGCGGGAATATACGCCGCGTTCGGTAAAATCGGTAAAATCGCAAGCGCCGAAGCGACTGGCGATAAACCCAGAGAGAGAGAGAGAGAGAGTAAAGAAAGTACAAAATATGTTTGCGGCTTTTTTGTCGCTTCCATAGGCTTAAGCTTTATCATATGTTTTACCGTATTTATCAATTCGGAAAGCAGATATTTTTTTCTCGTCCCGTATTTTTTATGTTTTCTTATCGCTGTATTGATCGACAAGTTATCGACAAAAATTTATCGTTTTCTTGTCGTAGCCCCGACTGTTATTCTGATAGCGCTGACTTTTGCAAATAAAGAGCTTCCGCTTTACAAGAGCGAATACGGCTCTTATGGCGAAAAGAGTTATAAACTCGCGCAATTTTTGTCCGATAGTCAAACTGATATTGTTTACACAACGCAAAATTTCTCAGGTATTCACGCGGTTGAGCTGCTGACTAACGGCAAAGTCCGATCGTCTCGTTTCAATTATTTATGGAAGCCAGATATGAAATATGGTTTTATGCCTCTGACCTGGGTGGATAACTCTCATAATTACAATCGGGACTTCACGGCGAAATATAATAAAATTGCCGTCGTTATGACGGAGCAAGAGGAGAAAGATTTTCTGAGCGTCGCGCCATGGCAGGACAAAGAGGCTTTGAAAACGGCGGTAAAAGCGCCGTTTGAATTCAATGATATTAACGTATATCTGTTTGACTTCAATCCAATCGTAGAGTTCAAAACGCCGCTTTTTAAGGGCGACGAAAGCTCTTATTATTTTTCGGATCGTTACGCGGATAAAAGCGGCGGCTATAAAGACTATATTATCGATTGGAAAAACGGCATATTAGACGTTTTGTCAAACGCGACGATTACCAGCCCTAAACTCAAAGCAAGAAAGGGCGAATACGCTTTTACGATTGATTACGAGTATATTGACTTTCAAAAGCCCGCCGTTTTGATTGTGAAAACCTCCTCCAGAACCATATTCCATCAAGAGCTGCCGCCTCAAGAAACGCAAATAATAAGCTATGCGAAACTGCAAAAAACATATAGCGATCTGCAGATTATTTTAGTCAACGACGGCGAAAGCAAAATCAAGCTGAACGCGGCGCGCGTCAGAAAGATTAAGTAAACGGCTGGTTTTTTGCTCAAGCGCGCAAAAGTCGCGGTCGCCGCTAAATTAACTAAAGGCATATACCTCCGCGACTATAGCCTATAGCATTAGACGCATAGTAAATAAAAAGTTGGTCGTATGCGTAAATGGTTTTTTGCGATCGGCGCGCCGGCGTTTGCGATCGGCTTGCAAACCGCGAGAGAAATCTGAAGGATAAGCCCGTTGGCGATTAGTATGGCGGTTTTCTTGCGCGCCCGCGAATTTTGTCGCAACATTGATCGCGCCTTGTTTCGACAAATCCGCCTCGTCGTATTTGGCATGCGAATTAGCGGCGCTCGACTCGCAAAAACGTCTTGCGCCGTTACGTTCAATTGAACGGCGGCTATAATGTTAAGAGTGTTTGTGAGATATTGCGCAAAAATTAACAGACGCGGACAAGCGGCGAGACGCGGATTTGTCAGGCAGTCTACAAGCTGGGTAATCGCGTGGACGGCCGCGGCGGCGATCATCTTCGGCGCGATCGCGTATTTCAATCGAGAGGCGCAAGAAACCGCACGGTTAGACCTCGAGCGCGACGCGATCGCCGCGGCAAACAAAGGGCAAGACGAGAGCGGACCTATCGTCGCCATAATAAAACCAACGCGGCTTAATCAGGAAAAAATCAAACTAGGGCGCGCTTTGTTTCATGACCAAAGACTATCCAAGGACAATTCCATCTCCTGCGCCTTCTGCCACGATCTGGCAAGGGGCGGCGTGGACGGGCTGGCTAGGTCTATCGGCGTGGACGGCAAAACGGGCGACATAAACTCGCCGACTATTTATAACGTTTCGCTTATGTCCGCGCAATTCTGGGACGGGCGCGCGCGCGATCTCGAGGAGCAAGTTGACGGACCAATCGCCAATCCTCTGGAGATGGCGACCTCTTGGGACGAAATTTTGATAAAACTGAATTTGGACGACGAATTGGTAGAACAATTCGAAGACATATACGCTTCGCCGCCAAACAGGGCGAACGCGATTAACGCGATCGTCGAGTTTGAAAAATCGTTGATTACGCCCTCGCGTTTTGATCGCTGGCTGCTTGGCGACGATTCGGCGATCACGGCGGACGAGCTCAAGGGCTATAATATTTTTGTCGAAAGCGGCTGCGCGGCGTGTCATCAGGGAGCGGCGATCGGCGGCAATATGTTTCAGCTTTTCGGCGTGGCGCGAAACTACTACGACGGCTCGCGCAAGACGGAAAAATCCGATTTCGGTCGCTACAACGTTACGGGACGCGAAGAGGATCGTTATGTTTTCAAAGTGCCGACCTTGCGCAACGTCGAGCTTACCGCGCCATATTTTCACGACGCTTCCGTCGATACGCTCTACGAGGCGGTGAATAGAATGGGTTCTTATCAGTTAGGCGTTGATTTGGACGAAGAGGACGCGCGGCAGATAACCTTGTTTTTGCGCGCGCTTACGGGAGACGAGCTGCGGTGAAATTTAAATTAACGCTTCGCTTTCTGCTGCCTTGGAGCTTGATGGGCGTATTGAGCGCAATCTTGTTTGCGCTGTATCTGCTTAGCTCGAACATAAACAATTTCAATCGCAACCAAACGGAGCTCGACGTTCTGCAGACGTTCGAGCTGGACACGGAAATCGATCTGGATATGCTGCGTCTGCGATATCGTCAGTTGTCCAACTACGATTCGCTCTCGTCGGCGGCGCGTCGGATAGGGAAAATTTTAGATAGGCTCGAAACGGAGTTCGCGCGGCTTGGCATAAAAGATTCGTTGAACAAAGCCCGCGAAGGGTGGCGAATCAAAGAACGCTCGCTGGAGGACTTCAAGCGTCAAAACTCCGTGCTGGTCAACAGCGTCTATCATTTTATCAAGCTCTCAAATCAGATTCAAACCGCGGACGCAAAGCGAACGCCCGAGCGCAAAGCGGTTCTGGACGCCGCCATGCTCTCCGTATTGGCTTACATATCCGATCAGCAAAACGCGCGATGGAATACGGCGCAAAACTCGCTCAATCTGTTGGAAACAAAGCTCAAAACGTGGGACGACGCCGACGTTACGCCGATGCGGCTGCTGATCGTTCACGGCAGGTTGATATTAGACAATAACACTCGCGTCAGACAAATTATGCAGGATATATCGCTCGAAAAATTTGTCTCGGCGCTTAGCGACGCTTACGCCGACTACCTGTCGGCGCATAATCTGGCGGCGAGCAACGCCGACGGCTATAGAAAGCTGATGGCTATTTTCGCGTTGGCGCTGATTATAAGCGTGATCGCGATTGTTTTGCGACTGCAGCAGACCGCCGAAGCTCTGGCGCAAAGCGCTAGGCTGTTGCACAACATCAACGAGCATTTAAGCGAAGGCATTCTGAGTTTTGACGATAAATCGGAACTGACTTTTATTAACGGAAAAGCCGAAGCGCTGATAGGTAAAGAGGCGCAGAATTTGCTTGGCAAGACAAAAGCCGAAGCGTTAAACCTGATCGAGGACTCTCAGAACGCCGCTTTCGACGACGCGTTTGAAAAACGACTGCCTTTCATGGGCGAGGCGTGGCTTCAAAAAGAGGACGGCGAGCGCTATCCCGCTCTGTTTCTGGGCGGACCTCTGCCTATGATCGACGGCGGCGTCGGCTATGTCGCCTCTTTCCGCGACGTTACGACGCAATACGAGGCGGAAGCCAGGTTGAAACTTGCCGCGAATGTGTTTGACAATCTCTCCGAGGCGATGATGGTCACCGATTCGCTAGGACGCATTCAATCCGTCAACGCCGCATTCACGACGATTACCGGATACGCCGAAGAGGAGGCGATCGGGTTAACGCCCGGTCGCCTCTTGGGTTCGGGTCAGCGCCCTAAAGAGTTTTTTCAAAATATGTGGTCAACGCTGAATAAAGAGGGCAAATGGTTTGGCGAGATTATCGATCGCAGAAAAAACGGCGAGCTTTTTCCCGAATTGCTATCGATCACGGCGGTGAAAAATCAGTTCGGCGCGATCGAGCGGTATATCGCGCTGTTCAACGACATATCAGATCGCAAGCAGGCGGAGGAGAATATGCATCGCTTGGCGTACTACGATCCGCTGACGGGTCTCGCCAACAGAACGCTTTTCGGCGATCGTTTGGAAAACGCGATTCGCCAGGCGCATAGAGCGGGCGCTTCGCTTGTAGTTATGTATATGGATCTCGATCGTTTCAAGTACGTAAACGACTCGCTTGGACATCTCGCCGGCGATATGCTGTTAAAAAAGGTCGCCGCTATGCTAAAACAGATTTTGAGAGAAGGCGATACGTTAAGTCGTTTTGGCGGCGACGAATTTGTCGCGCTCCTGCCCGAAGCGGAGGATCTAGCATACGGCGAGCTTGTCGCCAGAAATATCTTGGAGGCTTTTGACAAGCCGTTTGAACTTGGCGGGCGAGAGGTGTTTTGCGCAACTAGTATCGGCGTGGCGATCTACCCCGACGACGCGACAAACGCGGAGGATCTGCTCAAAAAAGCCGACGCGGCGCTGAACAACGCCAAAAATTCGGGGCGAGCAAACTTTCAATATTTTCAAAACGGCGCCAACGAGGACTTTTCGGCGCGTTTCGAGCTTGGAAACGCGCTTAGGCGCTCCGTCGAGCGCGGCGAAATGCGGGTTTATTATCAGCCGCAGGTTGATAGTCAAACCGGTCGGATTTACGGCGTGGAGGCGCTTACGCGCTGGATGCATCCGACGCTGGGGCTTGTGCCGCCAGATCGTTTTATACCGATCGCCGAAAGTATCGGCTATATTGAAACGATCGGCGCGTGGTGTCTGAAAATGGCGTGCGAGCAGCTTGTCGAGTGGCAAAAAGCGGGCGCGCCGATCAGTCGCGTTGCGGTAAACGTGTCGCCGAGGCAACTGAAAAACCCGAAATTTACGCAGACGATTTTAGAGATCGTAGAGTCGACCAAAATAGACGCGAGCCGATTGGAGCTGGAGCTGACCGAATCGTCTATGATGGACGATCCTGAAAAAATTACTGGGATATTCGCAAAACTCCGCGAAAAGGGCATACGCATAGCGATCGACGACTTTGGCACGGGCTATTCGTCGTTTAGCTACCTAGCGCGTTATCCGGTAGACGCGCTGAAGATCGACAAAAGTTTTGTGTTGAACATAGGCGAACAAAACGATACAAGCAAAGTCGTTCGTTCTATCGCGCTGCTGGCGCATTCGCTGTCGATGGAGATTATAGCCGAAGGGGTGGAGACCGCGGAGCAGAGAGATTATCTCAAAGAGTTGGAGTGCGAGTTGTTGCAGGGCTACTACTATTCCCGTCCCGTTAGCGCCGATCAGATACTGAATTTACCCTGCGTAAAAGCCTAACCGCTGAATACCGCCCTTTCCAGCGATTCGGCGAGCCGCAACGCGAATATGGTTTCAACGAGCCCAAGCGTATTTGCCAAACCCGCGCTTGTCGGACGCTCAATTCGCGCCGCGTTACGATCGTATCTGTCCGTTTCCGTAGATCAGATACTTATAGGTAGTAAGCTCTTTTATCCCCATTGGTCCGCGCGCGTGAAACTTGTTGGTGCTTATGCCCACCTCCGCGCCAAAGCCGAACTTGCCGCCGTCGGTAAAGCGCGTGGATGCGTTGGAATACACGCAAGCCGCGTCGATCTCGTTTAGAAATCTGTCGATCGCGCCGCGATCGTTCGCCAGAATCGATTCGCTGTGCGCCGATCCATGCGTCTGAATATGCTCTATCGCTTCGTCTATCCCGTTTACGACTTTGATCGACAGAACGTTATCGAGATACTCTCTGTCCCAATCCTCTTCGCCCGCCGCGTTTATGTCGATAATGGCGCGGGTTTTTTCGCATCCATACAACGTTGTTTTTTGCGCGTCAAACGCCGCCTTTAGCTTTGGCAAAAAAGCGGCGGCGATCGCAAGATCGATCAGGAGCGTTTCTATCGCGTTGCAGGCGCTTGGCTTCTGCGTTTTTGCGTTAACGGCGATTTTTTCGGCTTTTTCATAATCGGCGCTTGCGTGCATATAGAGATGACAAACCCCCTTGTCGTGCTTCACTACGGGAACGGTTGCGTGTTCGGTTACAAAGGCTATCAGCGCTTCGCCGCCGCGAGGGACGATCAGATCGAGGTATTTGTTCTGTTTAACGAGGCGCTTGACCGTTTCCCGCGAGCCGTCGGGCAGAGGCGCGATCGCCTCTTTTGGCAAGCCGTTAGCCGTTAAAACGTTTTGCAAAACCTCCGCGATCGCCGCGTTGCTGCGCGCAGCCTCTTTGCCCCCCTTTAATACGGCGGCGTTCGCCGATTTGAAGCAGAGCGCCGCCACGTCCGCCGTTACGTTTGGGCGCGATTCGTAAATTACGCCTACGACCCCGATCGGAACGGCGATCTTTTCGATTTTCAGATTGTCCTCCGTAACCCAGCCGTCTATCACCGCGCCTATGGGATCGCGCAGCGCGGCAATTTCGCGCAAGCCTTTTGCGATCTCTAAAATCCCTTTTTCATCAAGCCAAAGCCTGTCGCGCATCGCTAATGAAAGATCGGAGGCGTTTTGCATATCTATCGCGTTCGCCCGTAAAATCGTCGCGCGATTTTTTTCGATCGCGCTTGCCATCTCGTTTAACAGCGCCGCTCTTGTTCTGCCGTCAAGTTTGGCGACAACCCTTGAAGCCTCTTTGACCTTTTGCAAAAACGCGATCAGATTTTCCATTAAAACTCCTTGTTCGTTAGCCGCCCCGCGATTTGGCTAGACGGCGCGCAATATCAATAAAACCAGCCTAAAATTCCTTTTCGCTGGCGCGAGTCATCAGCGCTTCCACGCCCGCCAACGGATCGCCGCCTTTGAACAGTTTGATCGTTTCGCGCGCGATCGGCGTATGCAGCTTGTTGCGTTCCGCCAGTCCGACGATCGCGCGCGCGGTTGGAACTCCTTCGGCTACTTCGCCAAGCTCCGTTAAAACGCTTTCGAGCGTTCGCCCTTGCCCCAGCGCGAAACCGACGCGGTAGTTTCTGCTCAGGGCGTTAGTGGCGGTCAAAACAAGATCGCCCGCTCCCGCCAGCCCCAAAAAAGTCTCCGTTCTCGCGCCGAAAAACAGACCAAACCGCGTCATCTCGGCGAGTCCTCTGGCGATCAGCGCGGCTCTGGCGTTTGCGCCAAGCTCCAACCCGTCGCACGCGCCCGCCGCGATAGCGATCACGTTTTTATACGCGCTCGCAATCTCCGCGCCGATAACGTCGGTCGTCCGATAGGTTTTGATACGTTTTGGAAAACAGCGCATAAACGCCGCCGCCGTCTCTTCGGATTGCGAGGCGATTGTAAGCGCGGCGGGCAGTTTTCGCTTTACTTCGGCGGCAAAGCCCGGTCCGCACAGAAACGCTACGTTTTCAATCGGGACAAACTCGCCGTATATTTCGTTAAGAAACTCGCCGCTTTCCGCGTCGATGCCTTTGCTCGCCACAAGAATTTTTTGTCCGTCGAAACTAAAATGCGCCTTAAGCCACTCCCGCGTAGCCTGTACGCTGATAGCCATAACGATCAGTCGCGCTCGCAGCGCCTTTTCAACGCTTGTCAAATTGGGCAGATCGCGCGGGGCGCGAGAGACGATATGCGCGTCTATGCCCGCGTCCAAAAACGCCGACTGCAACGCCTGCCCCCATTTGCCCGCTCCCATAATCGCTAACCGCAAGACCCCTCCTAGCTTAAAGTAGCGCGATTGTAGCGCGTTGCGGTTTAGGGGCAATCGGCTACAATCCTTAAAGAAAAACGGGCTGGTATTTATTTGATTTTTGATTACTCCGCTCTTCGCAATTTACTTTTCAAACTTCCGCCCGAAACGGCGCACTCGTTGGCGGAGCTGTGTTTGCGCGGCGCGGCGCAAACGCCGTTTCTTTTAGCCGCGATCGCCAAGCGGCTCGCCTCGCGCGATCCGTCGCTGAAACAGACGCTTTGCGGTTTAACGTTTAATAATCCGATCGGAATAGCGGCGGGCTTTGACAAAAACGCGACGATGATAAAGCCGCTCGCGGCGCTTGGTTTTGGTTTTGTCGAGGTTGGGACGTTAACGCCGAAGCCGCAGCTAGGCGCCGCAAAACCGCGTCTGTGGCGGCATATCGAGCAAAAATCGCTGCAGAACGCGATGGGCTTTAACAACGACGGACTAGAGGCGGCGATCAGACGGGTAGAAAAGATCGCGCCGTTCGTAATCCCGATTGGCGTAAATCTTGGCAAAAACAAAACGACCCTAAACAAAGAGGCGATCGACGATTATCGCGTCGGGGTCGCGAGAGCGGAGGCGACCGCCGACTATCTCGTCTTTAATCTTTCCTCGCCAAACACGCCCGATCTGCGCGATCTGCAAAACGAAAGTTTTGTACGCGAACTATTTGTCATGGCGCGATCGATTACGCAAAAACCGATCTTTTTGAAGATCGCGCCCGATCTGCCCGTAGGCGACGCGATTAAAGTATCCGCGGGCGCGATTGAAAGCGGCGCGAGCGGGATTATCGCCGCGAACACGACAAACGACTATTCGCGGATCGAGGGAAGCGATAAAAACGGCGGCGGACTTAGCGGCGCGGTTTTAACCGACAAATCCCGCGAGTTTTTTAAGCCGATCGCCAAAGAGCTGTTTGGTAAAACGACGCTGATCGCAAGCGGCGGGATTATGAGCGTCGGCGAAGCTTGGGCTAGAATTAAGGCTGGAGCGAGTTTAGCGCAGATTTATACGGGACTGATTTACGAGGGCGCGGGCTTCGTCAAAACAATCAACGACGGCGTTAGCGCAGCGATGAAATCCGAAGGGTTTAATAGTATTGGCGAGGCGATAGGAAGCGATATCAGATGAAGTTTGCGGCGATATTTACGACTTGTATAGGAGTTTTAATGGCGGGCAGTTTGCCAAATATAGAGATTCAAACGCTTGAGAACAATCTCGCCGTCGCGGCGGTTTCGACAAAAAATAAAACGGGAGTGGTAAGCGTCGATCTGTTTTACAAGGTCGGCAGCCGCAACGAGGTTATGGGCAAAAGCGGGATCGCGCACATGCTGGAGCATATGAACTTCAAAAGTTCCAAAAATCTGGCGGCGGGCGAGTTTGATCGCGTGGTCAAGAGTTACGGCGGCGTTACCAACGCATCCACCGGTTTTGATTACACGCACTATTTCGTCAAATCCTCTTCGCAAAACATAGACAAGTCGCTGGAACTATTTGCAGAGCTTATGCAAAATTTGAGCCTCAAAGACGACGAGTTTCAGCCCGAAAGAAAGGTCGTAGCCGAGGAGCGGCGCTGGCGCACGGAAAATTCGCCGTTCGGCGCGATGTACTTCGAGCTGTTTAATATCGCCTATCAATACCACTCGTACCATTGGACTCCGATCGGCTTTATGGGCGACATAGAGTCGTGGAGTATAGAGGATATAAAGACGTTTCATAGCGCGTGGTATCAGCCGCAGAACGCCGTTTTGCTCGTAGCGGGGGATTTTGAGGCGAGCGAGTTGTTTAAGCTGGCGAAAAAACATTTCGGCGCTATTCCAAACAAGGCAGCGCACAAGCAGATAATTACAGTCGAACCCGAACAGCGGGGCGCGAGGCGATCGGAGATCAAAAGAGAGAGCGAAGTGGAGATGGTGATGATCGCGTGGAAGATTCCCGCTTTCAATCATCGGGATATGCCCTCCATAAACGCGCTCGCCTCTTTGTTTAGCGAGGGTCAAAGCTCGCGTCTGCAGGAGAAGCTGATAGACAAGCTGCGGCTTGTGAACTCCATAAGCGCCTACGCGATGGATTTAAGCGACCCCGGACTGTTTATCGTATCGGCGATCTGCAACCCGAATGTGAAAGCGGAGAGGGTCGAAAAGGAAATTTTAGCCGAGATTGCGATCGCGCGCGAAAAACCGCCGTCTCAAAAAGAGGTCGAAAAAATTAAAATCATGGCGCGAAGCGAGTTTGTGAGATCGCTTGAAAGCAGCGATTTGCTCGCGTCCATATTTGGCGATCACCTTATAAGAGGCGATCTAAAACCGCTTCTGAACTACGAGGAATCGATAGTCAAGCTAACTCCGTCGGACATTCTCGCGGCGGCGCAAAACTATCTGAACCCCGATCGTTCCGTCACGATCATATTAAGGAATAAATAGATGATTGCAGGGTTGATCACCGCCATTATCACGCCGTTCAAAAACGGCAAGATCGATTTTAACCAGTACGAAAAGCTGATCAAACGTCAGATCGCAAACGGCGCTAGCGGCGTAGTCCCCGCCGGTACGACGGGCGAAAGCGCCACGTTGAGCCACTCGGAGCATAAAGAGTGCGTCGAGGCGGCGATCGCCGCATGCAAAAGCGCGGGCGCTA
Organism: Helicobacteraceae bacterium; assembly: GCA_031268655.1. GTDB lineage: Bacteria > Campylobacterota > Campylobacteria > Campylobacterales > SZUA-545 > JAIRNH01. The sequence continues at coordinate 12,994 of JAIRWX010000005.1, forward strand.
AAACGCTGGCGGGCGCGGGCAGCAACTCCACGCAAGAGGCGATCGATCTGGCGCGCTTCGCGCAAAAAGCGGGCGCGGACGCTATTTTATGCGTAGCGCCCTACTACAACAAGCCGACGCAAGAGGGGCTGTATCGGCACTATATGGCGATCGCCGCGGCGGTTGAAATTCCCATTGTCCTGTACAACGTGCCTTCGCGCACCGGATCGGATATTTTACCGCAGACGGTTTGTCGTCTAGCCGACGAGGCGAGCGCTATCGTCGGGATCAAAGAGGCTACGGGGATTATCGAGCGCGCCGTCGCCATCGGCGCGGCGAGACCGAATTTTGCGATCTACAGCGGCGACGACGCGATCAACTTTCCGATCGTCGCAAACGGCGGCAGAGGAGCGATCAGCGTTACGGGCAATCTGCTTCCCGATCTGGTATCAGATTGCGTCAACGGCGCGCTTAAGGGCGATTTTCTTGCGTCAAAGGCGTTGAGCGATAAACTATACGCGATAAACAAAGCGCTGTTTTTGGAGTCCAATCCGATCCCGATCAAAGCGGCTATGTTTGCGAGCGGATTGCTTGATTCGCTGGAATATCGTCTGCCGCTTACCGAACCTAGCGCGGCGACAATGGCGGAATTAGAGAAAACGTTACAAAATTACAATGTGAAGGGGTATTGATGTCGGAGTTCAGGGGGAAAACTCTAGTATTAAGCGGCGGCACGCGGGGTATTGGCAGAGCGATCATAACCAAGTTCGCGCAAAACGGGGCGAATATCGCGTTTACCTACAACGCCAACGAAGAGGAGGCGAAATCAATCGTCGCCGAGTTTGAGAGCAAGTATAAAATCAAGGCGCGTTACTACAAACTCAACATTTTAGAGCCTGAGAGTTACAAGGCGGTTTTTGAACGTATCGACGCGGATTTTGAGGCGGTTAATTTTTTTGTCTCCAACGCCATTATTTCGGGGCGACCCGTCGTGGGAGGCTTCGCGCCATTTATGCGCCTCAAGCCCAAAGGATTGAACAATATCTACACGGCGACGGTTTTGGCGTTTGTGATTGGCGCGCAGGAGGCGGCTAAACGTATGGAAAAAGTCGGCGGCGGCGCAATCGTGGGTATCATCTCGACGGGTAATCTGACGCATATAGAAAATTACGCCGGACACGGCACAAGCAAAGCGGCGCTAGAAATTATGGTTAAATACGCCGCTTTCGAGCTAGCCGATAAAAACATTCGCGTCAACGCGCTTTCGGGAGGACCGATCGACACGGACGCGCTTCGCAAATTTCCAAACTACGAGGAGATTAAAGCGGCTACGATCTCAAGAACGCCGCTTGGAAGAATGGGGCAGGCGAGCGATCTCGCCGGCGCGGCGCTTTTTTTATGCTCCAAAGATAGTTATTGGGTAAACGCGCAAACTATTATCGCCGACGGCGGCAGTTCGTTTACTTGATATGAATCTGCCGAACGCTTTGGCGTGGGCGCGTATTCTCGCCGCCCCGCTTATTTTTTTGTTGCTCGTAAATCGCGATCTGTTCGACGCGATACATTTCACCTGGTTTGATTATTTTGCGGGAGCGCTGTTTGCGGTCGCCGCGATCACCGATTTTTTCGACGGAATGATTGCAAGGCTATTCGATCAAACCACAAAAATAGGTTCTATTCTCGATCCGCTGGCTGATAAACTGCTGATGTTGTCGGCGTTTTTAGGCTTGATGATTATTGGTCGAGCTAACGCTTGGGCGGTTTTCATCGTGCTGGGGCGGGAGTTTTTTATCACGGGGCTTCGCGTCGTCGTAGCCGCGGAGGGCAAAGCGGTCGCCGCTTCCAATCTCGGCAAATGGAAAACGGGAGCGCAGATCGCCGCCTCTTTAGCGCTGATAGTCGATTGGTTTCCCTATTTGGGCGACGCGCTGCTATGGTTAGCGGTCGCTATGACGGTCTGGTCGGGCGCAGAGTATGTAAGGGAGTACGTAAAGCTCTAATCGTTTGGCGGATCGACTTTTTGCGTTGCGGCGCTTTCGCGGAGCTTCGCTTTTTTGCCAACAAAAAACAACGAATAAAGGAGAAGAAAATGGTTAAAAGGATCATCGGAAAAGAAGAAGAAACGGTTAAAGGTATTGCAAAAGAAATAGTAAATATATTTTCGGCGGGCGAATTGGATAAATTATCGACAGTTATTGATCATTTTGATGATTGGACAATAGATTT
>JAIRWX010000011.1 GCA_031268655.1 Helicobacteraceae bacterium
ACGCTCTTTGGACTACGTCGGCGTTAACCTGAGCGTTTAACGCCTTGATATTGGTGTTTATGATAAAACCTGGCATTTGGGAACTCCTTCTTCTTTATTGACCTATTGCGTATATCGGAGAGACGCAAAAGTTTTTAATGGCTTTGGGCTAGACTTTCGTAAAAAAAACTGCCGATAGGTTTAAGTTATATGAAACGATTGATCATTGTCGAGTCCCCGTCAAAAGCCAAAACAATCAAAGGTTTTCTTGGCGCCAAAGATATTGTCGTCGCGTCCAAAGGGCATATTCGCGATCTGCCGAAAAAGACTATGGGCGTAGCGCTCAAAGACGGCGAGTTTATTCCGCAATACGAAGTAAGCTCCGATCGCAAAAAGCAGGTCGAGGAGATGAAAGGGTTAGCCAAAGGCGCGGATCGGATATATATAGCCACCGACGAGGACCGCGAGGGCGAGGCGATTGGCTATCACGCCGCGATCCTGCTTGGAAGCGATCTGGACAAAACGCCGCGCATCGTTTTTCACGAGATTACCAAAAGCGCGATCCTGTCCTCGCTGGAAAATCCAAGAACAATCGATATGCGAAAGGTGAACGCCCAGCAGGCGAGACGAATTTTGGATCGCGTCGTGGGCTACAGCCTTTCGCCGCTGTTGTCGCAGAAGATACGGCGGGGGTTAAGCGCGGGCAGGGTGCAGAGCGCCGCGCTAAAGATCATCGTCGATCGAGAGCGCGAGATCAGAGCGTTTACGCCGGAGGAGTATTGGAGCGTTACGGGGCTGTTCGAGGAGGGAATAGAGGCGGAGCTGACGCGCTTTGGCGGCGAAAAGATTGAAAAGCGCGGCGTTCAGAACGAGGCGAGGGCGAACGAGATAAAAGCGGCGCTGGAAAAGGCTAGTTTTGTCGTCGGCGCAATCGAGAAAAAGGAGCGCAAAATTTCGCCGCCGCCGCCTTTTATGACCAGCGCTTTGCAGCAGACCGCGTCTTCCAAACTGGGTTTTAATCCGAAAAAAACGATGGTTTTGGCGCAAAAACTCTACGAGGGCGTAGAGACCGATCAAGGCGTAAGCGGCGCGATCACCTATATGCGGACCGACAGCCTGCATATCGCGCCGGAAGCCAATCAAGCCGCGAGAGAGGCGATTGAGTCAAGCTACGGCAAGCGCTATCTCTCGCCGAAAGTCCGCTACTTTAAGAACCAATCAAAGAGCGCGCAGGAGGCGCACGAGGCGATCCGCCCCGTAAATCTCGCCTTTACCCCGCAGATCGCCGCCAAAAGTCTTGGCAAGGACGAAGCGCGTCTTTACGCTTTGATATACAACCGATTCTTAGCGACGCAGATGAGCGAGGCGATTGTGGAAAGCGCTTCGGCGACGCTTGAATCGAAAGAGGGCGCGTTCAAAGCGAGCGGCAGACGGACGGCGTTTGACGGGTTTTACAAAGTTCTCGGCGACGACGACAAGGACAAGCTCCTGCCCGCTCTTAACGTTGGCGCGCCGATCAAACTGAACAAGATTGAAACCAAACAACGTTTTACCGAGCCGCCGAGTCGCTACAGCGAAGCGGGCTTGATCAAGGTTTTGGAGCAAAGGGGGGTGGGCAGACCCAGCACCTACGCGCCCACCGTTTCACTGCTGGAAGATCGCGAATATATTACGATAGAAAAAAAGCAGATCATAGCGAGCGAGATCGCGTTCAGCGTTATAGAGACGCTTGAGCGGCACTTTTCGGAGATCGTGGACAGCGAATTTACCGCCAAAATGGAGGAGGAGTTAGACGAGGTGGCGGAGGATCGCAAGGATTGGCAGACCTTGCTGCGCGAATTTTACGAGCCGTTTATGTTGAAGATCAAAGACGGCAAAACGGCGATTGAGAGTAAAAAGATCGTCGAAGAGATTGGCGAAACCTGCCCGAAGTGCGGATCGCCGCTGCTAAAACGCAAGGGACGTTTCGGCGAGTTTATCGCTTGTTCGGCGTATCCGAAGTGCAAATACGCGAGAAATATAGACGGCGAGGAGAAAAAACCGCCGCGCGAGACGGGCGAAAAGTGCGAAAAATGCGGCGCTCCGATGGTGATCAGAAACGGGCGGAACGGCGAGTTTATCGCTTGTTCGGCGTATCCGAAGTGTAAAAACACCCGTCCGATCGAGGGCGGCGACAAACGTCCCGCAGAAACGCTCGCCGTCGCCTGCCCTAAATGCGGCGGCGCTATTCGCAAGCGCGTAAGCAAGCGCGGCGCGTTTTACGGCTGCTCAAACTATCCAAAATGCGACTTTATCGCCAAATACGAGCCGACCGATCGCAAGTGTGAAAAGTGCGGCTATCCGACGGCAAAGCGCGTTATTCGCGGCAAAACTATGTTTGAGTGCGTCAACGGCGTTTGCAAGCATAAAATAGAGGCGTAATTTATCGACGCCGCCGATCGCTTTTAGGAGCGCGACGGCTTTGCGAGAAAGCGGAACGCGCTATGTTTTCTTAAGGAGCGCTTGCATACAATCACGCGGTTATCTTGGCAAGGACGGGGGGTCAATTCAATGGGCGTTTTACGATTTTTAGCGAAAATTCCGCGGTATATCTGGCGAGCGTTTGTTTGGGCGCTTAGAAACGTATTTGGCGACGTGAGCTGGCAAAGCCCGACATGGCTGAAGGCGATCGGAAGGGCTTTTGTCTTTAGCGGCGGCAAGATCGTTTCGAATAAGAAAATCAGCGCGCTGACGGCGGTCGTTTTGATACTGATCGTCGGCGGATCGTACGCGGGTTACGTTTGGTATGAAAACCGCCCGAAGATCATCGAGGTCGCGCCGCCTGAAATCATCGAGGCGTACGCGCATTTGCGCTCGCCGTACAAGACCGACTACTCGGCGGATCAAGTCGAGTATAACCCCGCGCAGATAGTCTTTGCTCGCGACGTCGCGCCGTTGCAAAACGCGGGAGCAAAAATTGCTACGGGCGCGATCATTTCGCCCGCGATCGACGGCGTATGGACGTGGATAAACTCCAGCCTGCTGTCGTTTACCCCAAGCGTCGATTGGCAGGTTGGACAGACCTATAAAATTACGCTCGATCCCAAGACGTTGATCAGCGAGGATTACGTTATCAATCGCAGCGAGTTTGAGTTTACGATCGCGCCGTTTAACTTAAGCGTATCTCAAAGAGAGTTGTATCAAAACCCCGAAAAACCGAGCGAAAAGAACGCTATTTTTGAGTTTGGATTTGAATACCCCGTCGATCCCGCCAGCTTTGAAAAAGCGCTGTCGATGCAGTTGCAGCTGCCGGAGAAATATAAGGTCGCCCCCAAACCCCATAAATTTGCCGTCAGATACGACGACAAAAAGCTCCGCGCATGGGTCAGAAGCGAGTTTGTAACCTTTCCCGAAGTAGACGGACAGATGGCGCTTAAAGTCGCCGCGGGGGTTAAATCCTCTTTGGGCGGCGGCGCGACGACCGACGGCAAAACCGTTTCGCTCTCCGTGCCGAGCGCCTATCGGGATCTTGTGCAAAACGCCTTTTTGACGCTTGTCGAAGGCGATAACGACGAACAGACGCAGGTACTAGCCTTGCGCTTTGTGGACGGCGTTGATTCCAAGACGATAACCAACGAGGCGAGAGCGTGGATTTTGCCTAAGGATCACCCCGATCCTCGTAAAGTTTCGCAAAAAAATTACAGATGGAGCGTAAGCGACGATATAACCGAAGATATTCTGGCGCTATCTCAACCGCTTAAACTCTCGCTTGACGAGACGGGCGGCGCGGCGCAGCGGCTTATCAGTTTCAAATACAAAGTCGATCCGAATCGCTACATCTATTTGACGATTGGCAAAAATATTGAGACGGTCGGCGGCTACAAAGCGAAAGAGGCAAAACGTTACGCGCTGAGAGTTCCAGAGTTTCCAAAGACGCTTCGTTTTGCGACGGACGGCTCTCTGTTGTCGCTGAAAGGCGAGAAAAAAATAGCGGTGGCGACGAGAAACGCCGCGGGAATCAGGCTGGACGTTCGTCGCGTGATTCCGTCGCAAATTCAGCATCTTATAACTTTTAAAAGCGGGTGGAATTTGCAGTCGGTTCAGTTTTACGGCTCGCAACAGGACAGCTTCACCGAACATTTTGTACACCTCCAAAAACTGCCGCAAACGACGAGCGGCAAGGTTTCGTACAGCGGCGTTGATCTAAGCCCTTATCTCCAAAAGGGCGATAACGATCCAAAGGGCGTTTTCCTGCTGACGCTTTCGGCGTGGAATCCCGAAAATAACAACACCGAAAATTACGCTTCGGGCGGGCAGCGGCTTGCGATTATCTCCGATCTGGCTCTGATCGCCAAGCGATCTGCGGACGACTCGGCGGACGTGTTTGTTCAGTCGATCAAAGACGGAGAGCCTGCGGCGCGAGTAAAAGTTTCGGTTATCGGACGTAACGGCGAGGCGGTCGCAAGCGCGTTTACGGACGAAAACGGGCGCGCGCGTTTTGTCTCGCTCTATCATTTGAAAGCCGAAAAAACGCCGATCATGTATCTGGCGCAAAAAGGCGACGACGCGACGTTCCTGCCGCTTAGTTCGGCGTTTGGCGACGATCGCGTTCTGGATTACTCGCGCTTTGACGCGGGCGGCGCGGCAAATTCGCCGACGGACGGCAAGTTGAGCGCCCATTTGTTCAGCGACCGCGGTTTGTACCGACCAGGGGAGAGCGTGCATATAGGCTCGATCGTTCGCGCAAACGATTGGCAAACGACTTTTCAGGGCATTCCGATCGTGGCGCACGTGGTTGACGCGAGAGGACAGCTCTATCTGCGTCGGGAGTTCAGGCTCGACGACAGCGGCTTAAACGAGCTGAGCTTTGACACGGCGGAAGATTCCCCTACGGGCAACTGGAACGTTCGATTTGAAATATCGCCCAGCTATACGGGCGACAGGCGGATAACGGGCGTTCATCTGGGCGCGATCGACATTGCGTTAAGGGAGTTCGAGCCGGATAAAACGAAGATCGATCTGCGCTTCCTGCCCGCTCTCAAAAAAGGTTGGTATAAGCCCGACGAGATAACGGCGCTCGCTAAGGTTGAAAATCTGTTTGGAACGCCCGCCGAAAACCGCAGAGTTCTCGCAAGAAGCGTATTAAGTCCGACGGCGTTTAGCTTCAAAGAGTACCCCGGTTACGGCTTTTACGATTCGCGCGCGGCGCATAATCGCTTCGAGTTTGATTTGGAGGAGCAAAGAACCGACGAGAAGGGCGAGGCGACAATAGAGCTTTTAAGCGAGGAACATGGCAGGGCGAGCTATCAGCTTTCGCTGATCGCGGAAGCCTTCGAGCAGGGCGCGGGCAGAAGCGTGGCGGTGAGCGCGAGCGCGATTGTGTCGCCAAACGACTATCTGGTGGGCGCGAAATCCGACGGCGATCTAGGTTTTATCAAGAAAAATACCGAGCGATCGCTCTCTTTCGCGGCGATCAATCCTACGCTTGAGCAGATTGCGTTAAACGATCTGACGCTTGAGATAGAGGAGCAGAAATATATCTCGGCGCTGACTATGCAAGACAGCGGCGTTTATAAATACCAATCCAAACTCGTCGAGGTTTCGCAGGGCGGTAAACCATTCGCGATCGCCAAAAACGGCGCGAGCTATAAGATCGATTCGACAAAGCCCGGCGCCTACAAGTTGCTCGTGAAAAACAAAAGCGGCGACGCTCTGTATAAAACCTACTATACGATCGCGGGCGACGCTAACGTCGATCGCTCCAAAGAGAGAAACGCCGAGCTTGAGCTGAAGCTGTCAAAAGGCGAGTACAAAAACGGCGAGACGATCGAGCTGTCGATAATAGCGCCCTATGCGGGAAGCGGTTTGATCACGATCGAGAAAGATAAGGTTTACGCCGCCAAGTGGTTCAAAACGACGACGACGAGCGCGATTCAAAGAATTAGCGTACCAAGCGATCTGGTTGGCAACGGCTATGTGAACGTGCAGTTTGTCCGCGACTTTAACAGCGACGAGATTTTTGTAAGCCCGCTTAGTTACGCGGTCGCGCCGTTTAAGGTCTCGTTAGACGACAAGAGCGCGCCGATCAAGATTGAAGCGCCCAAGATGGTCAAGCCCGCGCAGCCGATCGCTATTAAGCTCGTTACCAACGGCAAACACAAGGCGATTGTGTTTGGCGTGGACGAGGGGATATTGCAGGCGGCGAATTACGCCTTTGTCAATCCGCTTAACTTTTTCTTTCAAAAGAAAGCGCTGGGCGTGGACAGCCAGCAGATACTCGATCTGATCCTGCCCGAATTCAGCCGTTTTGACAGATTGTCCTCGCAGCCGGGCGGCGACACGGTAGACGAGTTATCGTTCGAAGAGCGAAGAGCCGCCCGTCAGCTTAATCCGTTTAAGCGCAAGGCGGACAAACCGACAACCTTCTGGACGGGCGTGATCGAGATTGACGGCGAGAAAGAGATCGAGTGGAAAACGCCCGATTATTTCAACGGCAGATTGCGCGTTATGGCGCTGCTGGTCTCGAAAGCGAGAATCGGCTCGGCGCAGACAAGCGTGATTGTGCGCGACGATTTTGTACTTACGCCCAACGCGCCGTTTGCGGCGGCGCCCGGCGACGAGTTTGAGGTTACGGTCGGGGTATCCAACAACATTGAGGACCTGCCCGACGATCAAGAGATTCCAGTTACCCTGTCCGCCACATCTAACAGAAGTTTAGAGATTATCGGAGCGAGCGAATTAACGTTGAAACTCGCGCCGCGGCGGGAGAGTTTTGCGCGCTTCAAGGTCAGAGCGACGCAGGCGCTGGGAGGCGCGGAATTGATCTTCAGAGCCTCTTACGCGAGCGGATCGAAAACCTACTCCGCGCAAAGAAGCGCCACCACGTCAATCCGTCCGCTTGTACCGCTTCGCGCCGCGAGCGCGATGAAGCGAATGTCGGCAAAAGAGGAGAGCGTGAACAACGATCGGGATATGTATGAGGCGTTTGCGAAACGAAACGCCTATCTCTCCAGATCGCCGCTTATTTTGTCCAACGCTTTGACCGCGTATCTAGACAACTATCCGCACTACTGTTCCGAACAGCTTGTAAGCGGCGCGTTAGCCGCGCTGATCGCCGAGCCGTATCAAAAGGCGCTTGGCTCTCAAAGCGCGGAGGCCAAGCTGTCGCATGTCGCGGCGATTTTACAGGCGCGTCAAAACTCAAGAGGCGCGATCGGCTTGTGGGAGGCTACCTATTCGGGCGACAGATTCGCGAGCGTTTACGCGGCGAACTATCTGATCGAGGCTAAGGAGCGCGGCAAAAAACCGCCCGAAAGCCTTATATCCGCTTTGAACGGCTATCTGGCGCGTCTAGCGGCGGACGGTTCGATTACGGATTTGAGCGGGCTTAGAACGCGCGCTTATGCGATCTATCTATTAACGAGGCAGGGGCAGGTAACGACAAGCTATCTGAATTCGACGCTTTCGGCGCTGAAACTGCACTACGCGCAAACCTACGAGAACGATCCCGCGGCTTTGTATCTTGGGGCGACATACAAACTCTTGAAGATGGACAAAGAAGCCGACGCGATCATCGCAAAGCAGTGGGAGGAGTTATCGCGCGCCTACGTCGCTGCATGGTGGTCGAGAGACTACTACGATCCGCTCGTAGTAAATTCGACGGCGATCTACCTGCTTAGCAAGCACTTCCCCGACAAGGCGGCGGCTATTCCTCCGCAAGCGCTGGAAAATATCGTGGTAGCTTTGCGCGCCAATCGTTTCACGACCGTTTCGGCGGCGTGGAGCGTGCTTGCCCTCGACGGCTTTGGCGCTATATCCAGCGACGCTCCGCTTGCGATCGAGGCAAAAGACGCTAATCAGACGCGCAATATCGGAAAAACAATCGGCGCGATCGCGTCCGGCGTTTTCGCGCAAACCGACCGCGAACTCATATTCAAAAACGAGGGCGCGAGCGCGTGGTACGTCGTTACGCAGGAGGGTTACGAGCGCGTCTTGCCCAAAGAGCAGATCAAAAAAGGGCTGGAAGTTTATCGGGAATATACCGATCTAAACGGCAAAAAGGTTAGCGAAATCAAGGTGGGCGATACGATCAACGTAACGGTCCGCTTCAAGGCGCTGGGTTCGGGCGCGATCGGCAATACCGCTATTATCGATCTGCTGCCCGGCGGCTTCGAGGTAGTTCCGCAAAACGCGCCGCAACGTCAATCTGCATCTTCCGACGAAGACGACTACGACGACGAAGACGACTACGACGAGGAAAACGACTACGACGAGGAAGAGGGCGAATACGAAGAGGAGTATCGCGGATATACGCCGCCGTTTGCGACAGAAATCGTCAATTTTTATCCGGACTATGCCGACGCTAGAGAGGATCGGGTGTTAATCTACGGATCGGCGGAGCGCGAAACTGCGAGTTTCAGCTATCAGATCAAAGCGACCAACGCGGGAACTTACGAAACCGCGCCAATTTTCGCCGAAGCGATGTACGATCGAGAGATTCAGGCTTTGGGACTTGGAAACGGCAAAATTATCGTAAAACCCGCCGACTAGGACGCGACGGCGTTGCTAAGGCGTATCGGCATTTTTTTGAAAAAAGCCGCGCCGCCCGCGATCGTCTATTGGATAAGGCGATCGGGCGCGTTTTTGGGAAATATCGCGGCGGTTTTGGCGATCGTATTGACGATCGTATATCTGCCGCGATTGTTTCCAAAGGCTTCGCTAAAAGACGATCTGCTCTTTTCGGCCGCATATTACGATCGCGAAGGCGAGCTTATGCGCTTAACGCTCGCCAAAGACGATCGCTTTCGCGTCTGGACTCCGCTAAGCGAAACGCCGCAATCGCTGATCGACGCGACGTTGCTGCGCGAGGATCGCTACTTTTACTATCATCTCGGCTTTAATCCCGCCAGCCTGATCCGCGGCGCGTGGATAACATATATCAAAAATGGCGACAGACAGGGCGGCTCGACCTTGAGTATGCAGCTTGCCAGAATGCGACACAAGCTCAACACCAGAACGATCGGCGGCAAACTAGAGCAGATCGTCCGCGCCGTTTGGCTTGAGATGCGCTATTCCAAAAACGAGATACTGGAGGCTTATCTCAACTACGCGCCCTACGGACGCAATATCGAGGGCGCGGGCGCGGCGAGTCTTATATACTTTGACAAGTCGCTTAACGAGCTTGCGCCGACGGAAACGCTCGCGCTCGCCGTACTGCCGCAGTCGCCCAGCGCGAGAGTCGATAAAAATACCAGCTACGCGGGCGAAAAGCTGTTTTTGGCGAGACAAGAGCTTTTTGAAGCCTATCGGGAAAAATTTGGAATCGACGACAAAGAAGCGGCGTTGTTTAATCTGCCCTTCAAGTTAAGGCAGATAGAGCGCCTGCCGTTTCGCGCCCCTCACTTTGTAGAGGCTCTTGCGCGGGAGGACTATCTGGCGGGCAGATCGCCGTCGGCGGTAACGACGACGATTGATCTAGATTTGCAAACCCTGCTTGAAACGCAGATCAAAAATCATATACGGAAAAGCGCCGCGCTCGGCGCGCGTAACGCGGCGGCGATTCTGCTCGATGTACGCGATATGAGCGTCGTTGCGGCGGTAGGTTCGGCGGACTATTTCAGCGACGCGATCTACGGGCAGATCAACGGTTTTGCGACTAAACGATCGCCCGGCAGCGCGTTGAAGCCGTTTATCTACGCGCTGGCGATCGATCAGGGGCTTATTCACCCGCAAACCGTGCTAAAAGACATGCCGACCGCATTTGGCGTTTACGAGCCGGAAAACTTTGACGGCGGTTTCATGGGACCAATCAGCGCGCGGCAGGCACTGGTGAAAAGCCGCAATATCCCCGCCGTTTATCTTGTCGGCAAGTTGGCAAATCCTAGTTTTTACGATTTTCTTAAGAGCGCGAAAGTTGAAAAAATGGCGAGCGAGGAGCATTATGGGCTTGCTTTGGCGCTTGGCGGCGGCGAGGTAACGCCGCTAGAGGTCGCTAAACTATACGCGACGCTCGCCAACGGCGGAATTTACAACGAGGCGCGAAAGCGTATGGATCAGCCGAAAGAGGGCGGCGATCGGCTGCTCAGCCGCGAGGCGAGCTTTATAACGTTGGATATGCTCTCCTCCGCGCCAAGGGTCGATGGAATCCCCGCCGAATCCGACGCGCTTCCGATCTATTGGAAAACGGGCACTTCGCGCGGATTTAGAGACGCTTGGTGCGCGGGGTTGATCGGGCAATACGCGCTGGTCGTCTGGTTTGGCAATTTCGACAACAAGCCAAATCCCGCCTTTGTGGGCGCGGAGCGCGCCGCGCCTCTGTTTTTCACCATCGCCCGCTCCCTGCGCTCCACGCGCAGGCTGATCGATCCAAATCGCGTCGTTCCACCCGCGCTCAAACGGGTAGAGGTGTGTTTGTCCAGCGGCGATCTGGTTACCGCGTGGTGCAAAAGGCGCGGTAAAAGCTGGTTTATTCCGGGCGTTTCGCCGATTAAAGTCGATACGGTGTATCGCCCCGTATGGCTTGACAAGATTAGCGGCAAGCCGCTCTGCAAGGGCGAAGATATTAACAATGGCAAAATGGTAATCTACGAGTTTTACGCCTCCGATATTCTCTCGCTGTTTCGCAGGGCTGGACTGCCTAAAAGAGAGCCGCCCGATACGCGCCATTGCTCGGAAGCGGTCAGCTTTGTCGCTGGATCGCCGCCCGCGATCGCCTCGCCGCTGCGAAACGCGAGCTACGCTATCAGGTTTTCAAAACCGAACGAGCGACGCGTGGTTTTTTCAGCCGCGAGCGACGCGGAGACGCAAGAGCTGTATTGGTTTGTGGGCGACGAGTTTATAGGCGCGGCAAAACGCGGGGATATTTTATCGTGGGAGCCAAAGCGAAGCGGACGCTTTACCGTCCGCGCAATCGACGATCGCGGCAGATCGGACGCGCGGGAGCTGCAAATTATCATGATGGAGTAGGGCGTTCGCGTTTAAGCGCCGTCGACTTTGCGCAAGCGTTAAGCGCGAAACCTTAGCTTTGTTTTACGACCGACTTTTGCGATCGCGCCGTCCGCGCTTTGCTTTATCGGCGGCGCGGCTATTTGTTCGCTTGGTTAAAACGATCTTGACGAAGCCAGATATAGACAATGTTTTACGGCGCGTCAAACGCCTGATGTTCCGTCTCGCCCGAAAGCGACGCGACAATTTTCGCTTCTGTATTATCGACAATCGCGTCAAGCGGCGGCGCTTTGATCGTACGTCGTCAGTTTTGTCAGAACCGCTATCGACGACGCTTATAAAGCCGTCCTCGTCCGCGCGCCCTGCGTCGGCGCTTTTGCAATGTCGCAAAGAGTCAATCTGCGCGATCGCCTCGCCCGTTTTTGCCGCCGCGATAGCGGACAAAACGAGCCAATAGCGTGAAACGGCGTTTAACTTAGCGTTTAATCTTTGAATGCGTAGTCGTTTTGCCGAACTTTCAGCGCGGTTTGGCTTGCCCTAAAACGACATTTAACGCATTTGCGCCTCTAAAACGCGCGTGTTTTACCAAAATCCCTGAAGCGCGGTTGTTTTTTGGCTTGCTATTTAAGAAAGTTTTGCTACAATTGCACACGATATTGATTATCAATCTAAAACATAAAAGGTTGGCTCTTGACAAAAACGGCGAGACGCTATATAATGTCGAGTATGTCAATCGAATTAAAGGAATAGTCCGTGTCCGTATTAGTGCTGGGAGGCGATCGCGTTGACGCGATCAAAGAAGCGCTCTATTCGCGCGGCGTTTTACAGATTACGCACTGGGATATGCGCAAGGCGCGAGATTGCGATCGCAAACTGCCCGAATGCGCCGATTGCGTAGTGATGATGATCGATTATCTCAGCCATAACGCGATGAATCATTTCAAAAAAGAGGCGAAAAAAAAGAACGTCCCTATTGTCTGCGCGAAACGCGGGACAGGTTCAATTTTATGCGCGCTTGATCGCTTGGAGATGCAAAACGGCAAAATCCTTGACGGCTATAAAGCCGATCGCCGCGATATTACGAAGAACGGTTGCGATAAACGTTGCTTATCGGCAGGTAAATTTTCCGTCCGCGCCGCAAGCGCGTCTCGTTAAGGTCGCTTTCGGCGTTCGCGTTGGGCAAGCCTACGAAACGTTTGAAAAGGCGCGTCGGGCGCTAGACGAGGCGGCGATCATAACTGTAGCGTTGCGGCGCTAAACGCGCTTTGATCGCGATAGTTAGCCGCCCCGCAAATTCCGACCGCTTGCAAAAGCGGCGTATTTATTCGCGGCGGATCGCGTAGATTCTGCCCTCCAAACCCTCCGCTCCGATCGTTTTAACGACAATTTCAAAGGCGGGCAAAGTTACGCCCTCGTAACCTTCCGCGATAATTTCGTAACGCCCGACAAGTTCTTCGGCGTACAGCGCCGATCGATTTTGCAGGTAGCGCCTCAAGCCTTCGTGTTCAATCGAATAAGCGTCGCCAAGCATACTCTCCAGCGTTCGTTCCAAATTGTGAAATTCTTTAACGCCGCGCAAAGCGGCGATCGACAGCGGCGCGGCGATAGCTTCGCGCTTTGAGAGCCGATCGGTCAGCTTGGAGCTTTGAACGCCTATATTCAAAACCGCCGCCGCCGCCATAGCCGCGATCAAAGCGGCGATTATGACCTCTATCAGCGTAAAAGCTCGTCTCAACGCAGACTCCTTTATCAGCGTAAAAGCTCGTCTCAACGCAGACTCCTTTTTGCGGGCGATTTCGCAAAGCCCGATCGCGCCATTTTATTGTAGTCGATCGCGGTTAATTAGCCGCCGATTGTTCCATTTCTATGCTTGTTAAAATCAGTTCTTCGCCGTCAATAATGGTTATATGTCCGCCGTTGCATTTAGGACAGCGAAAATCCGCTTCGTCCAGTTCGCTTGTTTCGCCGCACTCTTTGCATTCGCAGACGATATTTTGACGAATCAGAGTAAGCGTAGCGCCTTTGCAAAAACTCTGCTCGCTAAAAAAGTCAAACGCGCTTTTTAAGGCTTTAGGCTCTGTTCCGCTTAATCTGCCAACCTTTACGACGATATTTACAACCTTGCCCGCTCCCGCTTTTTTCGCCTCGCGCTCGCACTGATCGAGCAAAGCCTGAACGATCGAATATTCGTGCATAGCGGCTTAACAGATACGCGGCAGCAGTTCGCCAGACGGCGTTTCCAAAAAACGAGAGGTCTTGTGCGCCGTTCGCAAAATCGCGCGCCCGGGATAGTCGCCGCCCGCCGCGCCGATAATCGCGGCGTTTTGCCCAAGCTCGTCGTCTCGCATAACGTTTAGCGTCTTGCGCGCCGCCGCTTCGCCGCGGACGGCGACAATCATCATGCCTTCGTTCGCCAGAGCGTAAGGCTCAAAACCAAGCAGTTCGCACGCGCCTTTCACCTCGTTTTTGACTACAATCGCCGACTCGTCGAAGGTTAGCGTCGCGTTTGCGGCGATAGCCCATTCGTTGGCGACCGCCGCCAAGCCCCCTCGCGTCGCGTCGCGCATACAGACGATAGGCAGCTTCGCTTCTATCAGCTTTGAAACAAGACCCCACAAAGAGGCGCAGTCGCTTTTCAGATCGCCTTCAAGTTCGATTCCCTCTCGCGCCGCGAAGATCGCCGCGCCGTGATCGCCGCAACCGCCGCTTGCGATGATCAGATCGCCCTCTTGCAGATTTTTTGCGCCCAAGCCCTCTAACCGCACCTCGCCAAACGCCGTCGTAGCGATATATAGTCCGCCGCCCGCCTGATGCTTGGGCGTTACTTTCGTATCGGCGGCGATCAGCGCCGCCTCGTTTTTCGCCAGCTCTTTGGCAAACGAATCGACGATCGCGGCTAAGGTTTCAAAGCGTAAACCCTCCTCCATAATAAACGAAGCGGTTAAGAATTTTGGTTTCGCGCCGCGCATAGCCACGTCGTTGCAACTGCCCGCGACGGCTAATTTGCCTATGTCGCCGCCGTTGAAGAAAAGCGGCGAAACGATAAAGCCATCCGTCGAAACGGCGTATTTGCCAACGGGCGCTATCGCCGCGTCTTCGCGCTCGTTAAGATAGCCGTTGCCAAGCGCGGGCGCAAATACGCGATCGATCAGCGCTTTTGTCTCCAAGCCGCCCGCGCCGTGCGCAAGCGTTACAATCTCGCTCATCTTAGGCGGCTTTTAATAAAGTTCAGCCAGCTATCCAGCCCTTCGCCCGTTTTAGCGCTTAGAACGATCGTTTCCATTTCGGGTTTTATGCGTTTAACTTCGCTTTTGACGCGATCAACGCTGAAATTAAACAGCGGGGCAAGCTCGGATTTTGTAATTAGCGTCAGATCGACGGCGCGAAACATAACCGGATATTTGAGAGCCTTGTCGTCTCCCTCCGGCGTGGAAATCAGCGCGACGCTGATATGCGATCCCAGATCGTAGCTGGCGGGGCAGACGAGGTTGCCCACATTCTCGATAAACACCGCGTCCAGACCGTCGAGATCCATCTTGTCCATCGCGTCTCGCACCATATCCGCTTCAAGGTGGCAGACCGTTCCCGTCGTTATCTGGCGCGCTTGTACGCCGAGTTTGGCGAGCCTGTCCGCGTCGCGGGCGGTCTCCATATCGCCCTCGATCACGGCGAATTTGAAATCCGCTCTTTTTGCCGTAGCCTCCAGCAACGTCGTTTTACCGCTGCCCGGAGCGGACATCAGGTTGATCGCCAAGATACCTTTTGCGTCAAATGCGCGTCGGTTGGCGATCGCGTTCTGGTCGTTGCTCTCTAATACCCGTTTCATAATCGTTATCGTTTTAAGGTCGTTCAGATTTGGATTGTTTTCTATCGTTTCAAACGAGGACATTGCGAATTTGCCTTGCGAAAAAGATGGTAGCGAGCGATCCGCTCAAATCAATTAAATAATATCACACGCCGACTTTTAGCTTGGCGCGCTAAGGCGTTGGATTACGACGACGATTGCCGCGCGAGCGTTCAGATTTGAAGGCGATCGGACGGACGGCTTGCAATCTTTGCGGATAAATGGCGCAAGCGCGGCTACAGCCGCTTAAACGAAGGGGCGTGTAATCCCGCCCCGCAAGAAAGCATAAGAAAATCGAAAAAGAAATCGGCGAGCGCGGAAGCGATTCCGCGCTTTGCCTTCGCTTGGTAAATTTAAGTTAATTTTGGAATAAAGTTAGCTTAACTTTGTCAAATAAAATAAAAAGGAGTAGAATGAGTCTGAAAATTCGAGAGGGCTTGGACGATCTACGGAAGTCGGTCGCAAGCCAAAAGCGAATGGCGGACTTAACGGAAAAGTGCGCGGCTGGAGCGATCTTGGTCGCGTTTTTTCAAGCGGACGCGATTTTAGCGTTTCTTTACGGCGTTTTTATGGGAATGATCGCGGCGGCTGTAAGTTTTCGGCTAACGCGAAAATTAGAAAAGGAAGGAGCGTAAATGTCAATTTATGCGGCTTGGACGATTTTCGGACTTTTAATCGCTGGAATGGGCGCGTTTTTCATATCGGGCGCGAACGCTAACGAGCGCGATCGCAAAGAGCGCGAAGCTCAACAAGGCAAAGCGGTTTAATTGAGCGCGGCATAGCCGCGAATGCGCTCCGTTTATCAAAAGCGGAGCGAAATAAGGGGGGATTTTATGGGCGCAGTTTTTTGGGGTTTTTTTATAGTTTGTATTGCAATGCTTTTTTATGGCGGCAACTCCGATATTTTTTTAGTGGGGAGCATCATAGCGGGCATTATGGCTTTTTTTGGTACGTGGATTATCGGGGGCGTAACGGGGCTGATGAATTAAATCGCCATCGGGGCAGTTTAGCTGCCCCCGCCTTCAAACCCTCTTTAATTTACCTCTAAAATTGCCTTACAATAACTTTTTACGGAGCGTAAAATATCCATAAAGTATTTTGTGGGTAAAAAAACGCGATTTTTTACACACAAACCGCCATCACAAGTCAAAAAAAACGGCATAGACGCTAGGCTTAAAAGCGCGATAACGCTATAAAACGCCGTAAACGGACATTAAAGCCGTTCAAGCCTGCCGAAGCCGTTATACCTTAGCCGTATCTCTATCGCCTAGCCTAACGGAGCGTCCGCACAGCCCCCCCCCGCAATCGAAATCGTCAAATCCGCAAACCCTCAGCTAAACTCTCAATCATTCGCGCCCATCGCCAAAAACGCTTATTGCCCTCGCTACGGTTTTTGCTTTATGAAATACTAGCTTTGTTATACAAATGAATAGGTACGAATATGATATGGCGCGCCCAGCAGGACTCGAACCTGCAACCTCCGGCCCCGCAAACCGACGCTCTATCCGTTGAGCTATGGGCGCTTTTGAAGGGCGCAATTGTATGATTCTATTCATTAAGAACCAAAAAAGGGGTCGCATGCGAAAATTGTTTCTAGCGGCGCTTTGCGTCGCGGCTGTTGCGGCGAGCGCCGAGATCGGCGATTACCAGAAGGGCGAACGGCTGTTTTATTCGCGGTTAGCGCCCGAGATCGGGCTAAACGGCGCAGATTTTGCGATGCGACACGCTCGCGCCGAATGGCGACGGCTCTTTGAAAATCGCGCCGCGGGATTTATCGCCGAAGTCGGCGCGGGCTATCCAAGTTTGACGCCTATCATCTCCAAAGAGAGCTTTATCAGAGAGTCGCCCCATCTGCTGGCGTTTTTAATTGTTTACGCAAAAGACGGGGAGGGTTTTCAAGCCGTCGATTACTAGCCGAACGCGGGTTTGACGATCGTTGATCGGCGGGCGCAAGCGCGCCTTTTGCCGCCGCGAAAAGCCGCGG
Source organism: Helicobacteraceae bacterium (assembly GCA_031268655.1). Classification (GTDB taxonomy): domain Bacteria; phylum Campylobacterota; class Campylobacteria; order Campylobacterales; family SZUA-545; genus JAIRNH01. Next base: position 16,731 of record JAIRWX010000011.1, read on the forward strand.
TTTGTTACAATATCTGGTTTTACCGAAACGAAGGGACGCATTATGAAAGTACTCCTCGTGAAAGAGGTGAAGAGTCTGGGCAAAGCGGGCGAACTTAAAGAGGTCAAAGAGGGCTACGGGCAGAACTTTTTGATCGCCAAAGGGTTTGCGAAACTTGCCACGGACGCGGTTATCCGCCAGTGGCAGGCGCGCGAAAAAGCGAAGATCGAGCGCGATCGCGAAGATATCGAACGATTGGAGGCGCTTGCGAAGCGGCTTGAAACGGCGACGGTCAGGATAGTCAAAAAAATCGGCGCGAACGGTTCTCTCTTCGGCGCGTTGAAAAAAGAGGATATAGCCGAAGCTCTGGCGCGAAACGGTTTTGAGATCGACAAAAAAGATATAGAGATAGACGGCGTTATCAAAGCTACGGGATTATACGAGGTAGGCGTTAAACTAGGGCGCGGAATACATCCGCGTTTCAAAGCGGAAGTCGCGGGCGAGTAGCGCGTTATGACCGCCTTTGAAGCGACCACCATATTAGCTTACAGAACGGACGGTCTCGCAGTGATCGGCGGGGACGGGCAGGTTAGTTTTGGCGCGACCGTTATGAAAAACAACGCGGTTAAGATCAGAACGCTGTGCGCGGGCAAAATCCTCTCCGGTTTCGCGGGATCGACCGCCGACGCGTTCATGCTGTTTGATATGTTCGAGCGGATTTTGGACTCGCAAAAGGGCGATCTGCTCAAAGGCGCGATCTCCTTCGCCAAGGCTTGGCGAAGCGACAAGGCGCTTAGGCGCTTAGAGGCGATGATGATTACGCTTGATGTAAAGCGCCTGTTTGTGTTAAGCGGCGCGGGCGACGTGATCGAGCCGGAGGACGGCGCGTTGGCTGCGATTGGAAGCGGCGGAGCGTACGCGCTTAGCGCCGCGAGAGCGCTGAAAAACTTTTCCGATCTCGCCCCCGAAAGAGTGGTGGAGGAGTCGCTGAAAATTGCCGGCGAAATTTGCATTTACACAAATCAGAACGTCAAAATCCTGACGCTGAAAGCCTAGATTATATTATGAATTTAACGCCCAAAGAGATTGTGAAGTATCTAGACGATTTTATCGTCGGACAGGACGAGGCGAAAAAGGCGATCGCGATCGCGCTTAGAAACCGCTGGCGGCGACTGAAGCTGGAGGGCGATATCCGAGAGGAGGTTTTGCCAAAAAATATCCTGCTGATCGGACCAACGGGCGTGGGCAAAACAGAGATTGCCCGCAGAATGGCGAAACTGCTGAGACTGCCGTTTGTCAAAGTCGAGGCGACAAAGTATACCGAGGTCGGTTTTGTCGGTCGGGACGTTGAGTCTATGGTGCGCGATCTGGTTTTCGAGGCGATCAAGATCGTCAAAGAGGAGGAACTGAAACGTCAGCAGCCGGAGCTGGAGGACTACGTTTACGGCAAAATCGCGCAGGAGCTTGTGCCTTCGCTGCCAAAAGGCGCGTCCGAATCGCTTTATGCGCGGCAAAAAGCCGCGAAAGAGGCGATGAAAACCAAAGTGAAAAACGGCGAGGCGGATCATCTGACGATCGAGATTGAAATTTCGCCTAAAACGCACGTGGAAGTCGCGGGACTCGATAACTTGCCGCCGGAGATGGCGAAATTGCAAGAATCGCTGGGCAAAATGTTTGGACAGATGAATTCCCCCATCAAAAAAGAGACGAGCGTCAAGGAGGCGAAAGAGCTTTTGCGTCAGGAAGCCGGCGATCGACTGCTGGATATGGAGAAGGTGCGCCGCGAAGCGTTGCGCCGAGCGGAGGAGGGCGGTATTATATTTATTGACGAGATGGATAAAATCGCTTTGCCAAACGGCGCGGGAAGAGGCGCCGATCCAAGCAAAGAGGGCGTTCAGCGCGATCTGCTGCCGATCGTGGAGGGCAGCGGCGTAAATACGAAATACGGCGCGATCAGGACCGATCACGTGTTGTTTATCGGCGCGGGCGCGTTTCATATCGCCAAACCGAGCGATTTGATCGCCGAATTGCAGGGGCGGTTTCCGCTTCGCGTGGAGATGAACTCTTTGAACGAGGACGATCTGTACAGGATTCTTGACGCGCCGAAAAACTCGCTTGTGAAGCAGTATGTCGCGCTGATGGGGACGGAAGGCGCGGAGCTTCAGTTTGACGATTCGGCTTTGCGCGCTATGGCGCAATTGGCAAAACGGGCAAACGACAAAACCGAGGATATAGGCGCGAGGCGACTGCACGCCATTATGGAAAAGGCGCTGGAGGAGATCAGCTTTCAAGCGGACGAAAACGCGGGAAAGACGATCGCGATCACCGCGGAGTTAGTCCACGCCAAACTAGATCGCGTTTTTGAAAGCGATGAGGCGACGCGATATATCCTCTAAAGCGGGTTTCGTCGCGCTGATCGGACGACCAAACGCGGGCAAAAGCGCGTTGATTAACGCGTTTGTAAACGATCGGATTGCTATGACGAGCCGCAAAGCGGGCGCTACGCGTAAAAAACAGCTTGCGATTGTTACGAGAGGCGACTCGCAGATCATATTTATAGATACGCCCGGACTGGACAATCAAAGCGGTAAGCTGAGAGATTTTATGCGCAAAGAGGCGCAAAACGCTATCGAAGGCGCCGATCTGAACGTTTTTCTGGCGGATATGGCGGATAGAACCGACAATTACGAAACCTTTCTCTCCGTCGGCGGCGGGAAGCAACATATTGTGGCGCTGACCAAAATGGACAACTTTACTAACGAGCGGCGTATAAAAAAGCTCGCCGAATATCAGAAATTCAGCGATCGTTTCTTGGCGATCGTACCCGTAAGCGCGAAAAAAAACGACTTTGCGCCGCTACTTGACGAGATTGCAAAGCGCCTGCCAAGCCGCCCGTTCTATTACGATCCGGACGATCTTACCGATCTAAGCGTTCGAGAGATATACGCGGAGATGATCCGTCAGGCGCTGCTAGATAGCTTTAACGACGAGGTTCCCTACGCTTGTTGCGTCGAGATCGAGAGCTTTGCCGAAGACGAACGGCTGGATAAAATAAGCGCGAAGATTTTCGTGGAAAAGCCTTCGCAAATGGCTATCGTAATAGGCAAAAATGGGGCGGGCGTGAAGCGCGTCGGCGTTAAAGCAAGGTTGTTAATGGAACAATTCTCGCAAAAGAAAGTATTTTTAAGGCTGGAGGTAGCCGCGCTTAGGGCTTGGAGCAAAGACGATAAGCAGTTGGCTAGATTTGGCTACAGAGGAGGCGTATGAAACGAGCTCTACTATGCGCGTTTGCGGCGGTCTTGGCGTTTGGCTCGGACGATCTGGCTGATATCTACCGCGTTAAAGGCGCGGATGCGCTGGAGGCGAAAGCCAACGAGGTTTTGTCCGATCCCTCCTACTGGTTCGATCGGCTGAACAAAATGGATACGCGATTTGGCTATTACGAGTCTCCGAAGCATCTTTTTATCGTCGATAAGGCGGCGCGAAAGATGTTTTTTTACGACTACGACAAGAATGTTTTAACCAAAGCGGGCGAATACGACGCTACGATGGGCGACGCGGTTGGCGACAAATACAAAGAGGGCGACAACAAAACGCCCGTCGGCGTTTACGACGTTACCAAGAAATTAAAACAGGGCGAGAAGCTGTTTGACAAGTACTACGGTCCGCTGGCTTACGTTACCAATTATCCAAACGCGCTGGATCGAAGCCTGAATAAGACCGGACACGGGATATGGGTGCACGGCTTTCCGCTGAACGGATCGCGCGATAATCCAAACACAAAAGGGTGCGTGGCGATCGACAACGAGGATCTAACCTTTCTCGACGCGCGCGCCGACGTTGCGAAAATATCGGTTATGATTAACGAAGACGGCGTGTTAGAGGCGGACAAAAAAGACCTCGCCGCGGTCTTGGCGCTCCTCTACAAATGGCGTTGGACGTGGAAAATGAACGATCTAGACGAATATTTAGCGCTGTACGCCAAAGATTTCGTCAGATTCGATGGAGTTTCAAGGCAAGAATTTGATAGGATTAAGCGTCAGATTTTTGGAAAAGGCGAGAGAAAAAGAATCGAATTTTCCGATATCAAGGTTGAGCCTTATCCGAACTCGCTGAATAAGTTGATTTATAAGGCAAGTTTTTGGCAAGATTACGAGGCTGTAACTCATCGGTCGAATCGCGTGAAAGAACTCTATCTAAGAAAAAGCGGCGATCGCTTTGAGATTATGTTAGAGCGCTGAATTCGATCTGGGATTAAGGGGGGTAGATTGGCAAAGAACAAGTTAGCGTCGCTGGCTAGGGTCGCGTATTTAACTTCCGCGAGCGGGCGGTGTTGGACGTTGCATGGCGACGAGGTCAGGCAGGACGAGCTGGCGGAGCTTGAACATCCGGGATGCGCGGTGGTCGCGTTTCCGGATAAAGAGCTTATTTATCATCAGTTCGACGTTTCGCGCGACATAACGAGCGAACAGCTCGCCGAGAATGTCGAGGTAAAGGTTTTCCAAGACGCCGGGCTGAACCCGATGCTGGAATATAAGACTGCGTTTACGCAAAGGTTAAGCCGACAAGACGAGCGTATGTGGACGATCGGCGCGATCGCGGTTTCAACGGGCGCGCTCGAAAGCGTTACTTCCGCTTTGGGATCGAGCGTAAAATACATCGATTCCGTCGTGCCCACAAGCTCGCTTCCATACGCGCTCTACAACGCGAACATACTGGAGCCCAAGCGCGACGTCTTCATCTATTTTCAAAAAGAGTCGCTTACCATCTCGATCTTTGACAACGGCGAGTACGTGTACGGCAAAAGCCAGGATCACGGCGTCAAGAAGCTGATGGAGTCATATTTGCAGCTTAGCCACGCGCGAATGGAGTACGAGGACTTTGTCGGAATGCTTACCAGCGCCTCCGCGAGCGAAGACAAGGAGCAGAACCTTCACGCGCTCTCCGACTTGAGGGAGGCGATCTCAAACGCGCTGTTTGGAGTCAAAAATATCCTGCTTTACGCCGCGAGAATCGCCGGCGTAACCAGCATGGACCGCGTCTTTATCGGCACCAGCGAGGGAACGGTGCCGGGACTTGAAGATCTGGCGCAGGAGCTTCTGGAGGTGGAGGGGCATGAGTTTATGTTCTACACCCCGTTTTACGGCAAGAGCGATCAATATATAGATCAGCTTGCCGTATTGGCGCTATTAGAAGCGGACAACATAGTCAAAGGGTATAAAACCAATCCGTTTAACTGCACGGTCAGCTCCCGCCCCGGCGCGTTTTTATCGAGACCGGGCGGCAAAGCCGTGGCGTGGGGCGCGCTGGCGTTAGCCGTGGCGATCGCTTGGCCGCTTTACTATTTCGCCGACAGCAAGTGGTACGCCCATCTATCGAGAGCGGAGATGCGGACGCTTGGTCAAAGCAGGGAAGAGTTCAGAAACCTTCAGGAAGAAAGAAAGCGTCTGGGCGAGGAACGCGTTTCGCTTGAGACAAGACGGCAGGAAGCGCAGACGCGGCTTACGGACGCGAAAAACCTGCTCGCCAAAGTTCACGAGATGCGAGTTCTGGCGCAACCGGCGGCTACGGGAATAGCCGGATTGTTCGAGCGCCTGACCGAAGCTAGCGTACGCGTTGAATCTGTATCTATGACGGGTCGAAACGCCTTGGCGCAAATCAGAGCCGGTCGGGACACGCAAATCACCAAACTGCTCGAGCGGCTCGCCGAAGACAACTATCTGCCCGAGCTTAAAAAGATAATAAGAGGCGAGAACGGGGCATTTACGGCCGAACTGAAAGTGAGGTTACCATGAGCGCGAAAAAAGAGGGACTTGGAGCCAAGTTTGAGAATTTCGTGGCAAGACTCGACGAATGGGTTGGTCAGCGTAAACCAAACGAGCTGTTAATCATCGCGGCGGCGATTCCTTTGTTGCTGCTTGCGCTGGACTACAAGTTCGTAGTTCCAAAAACCGAAGCGATGAGCGTTCAGAGTCGCGCAGATCACAAGGCGATCGTGGACGAGATTGAAGGTTATAAAAGCGGCGGCGGCAAGGAGGAGGTCGAGCGCCTTCGCGTTGAGACGGCGCAGATGCGAGACGACTGTGAGCGTCTTGAAACGACCGAAGCCTACATTCAATCTCGCCTGACCGAGCTTGATCACCTGTTTTTTACCCGCTTGGAATGGGCGCAGCATTTGGATTTCATTACGCAGAAGGCAACCGAGTATCGCGTTACGATTCAGATGCAAGAGAACGCGATCGAGGCGGAACAGCCCGGTTTTGCTCCGGTAATGAACGTAACGCTTGACGGCCAGGGCGGTTTCGCTTCAACGTTACGCTATCTTTTCTTGGTCGAGGCGAGCGAAAAGATCACCCCAATAGAAGAGCTGACGCTTGAAATAGACGAGAAAGATAGGCTTGCTTTTAAGGCTAAAAGCGTACTTTGGGGGTTAAGATGAAATCGATTGTCTTATTGGCGGGGATAGCTTCGATAGCGTTCGCCGCCGCGCAGATGGATCCAAGAGACGTGGCGACAACCGACACGCAGATCGACGCGATCAAAGAGGCGACTCGTCCGGAAGTGCCCGTTTTTCGTAATCCGTTCTATTATCCGCCTCGCGTTGTCGCCGAAGACGGCGAGCCGACGCCGGTTGTCGCGGCTCCTAGAGAGCCGAAATTGCAATCGGTTTTCGGTTCGCGCGCGCTGATTAACGGCGAGTGGAAAAAGGCGGGCGAGGCGACCATCGGCGGATGGAGGGTTCAAAGGGTGCTGGTTGATTCAGTGATCTTGGTCAACGGCAATTCAAGAAAAACGCTGTCTTTGGAAGGTAGCGTCGCGAAAAGCAACTATATTGTGAAGGTAGGTGGATGATTATGAGAGCGCTAAAAGTATTGACTATCGCGTTCGCTATGGCGGCAACTATGTATGCGGCTTGCCCGGGGGAGAGATTCGACATAACGATCAAAGAGCCAATCGCGTTAAAAGACGCGCTCTTGACGATCATCGACGAATGCGACCTCTCTTTGTCTCTTGAAGGCGAGGGGACGCAGGGACGTTTTGAGACCGCGCAGGTCGGCTACGTAACGTTAAGAGCGGTAAACGCCGAAGAGGCGGTTGACTTCTTTCTGCAGCGAGCCAATCTCCACGGCGCGCTTATTAACGATCTGCTGACGATCCGCTATCTCGACACGCGGCTGTTTAGAGTGGATTTTGTCAACAACAGCAGACAGGGTTCCAGCAGCGCCGACGTTAAAATCGGCACCGCCACCGGCAGCAGCGTAACTACGAGCTCCGACTCCTCGTCGAGCGACAGTTCCACCTCGATAAAGACTGAGGAAAAGTTTGATCTCTGGTCCACGCTCGACGCCGAGATCTCTAACATCTTAAGCCGACCTGAAGACGGCGCGCAAACGGTTGCCAAAGGCGCCGTGTTCGTCAACGCCACAAGCGGTTTGGTAACGGTAACCGGCACGCGCCGCCAGATCGATCGCGTCAGCGAATACCTAGACAAGTTGTTGAACTCGCTTAAAAAGCAGGTGTTAATAGACGTTCAGATCTACGAAGTCTTGTTGGAAAACAGCAATACAAGCGGTATTAACTGGGATAGGCTATCGTTAAGCTTTGGCGACGCAAGCGGCGGCTCTAACGTGGGCGACTATCAATATACGGACGGTTGGACGGGTTCTACCGATAACAGAGCGATTACAAAAAGTTTTGTGTTCTCCGGCGGAGTTAGATTCAGCGCGGCGGGTTTGCTCGACTTTCTGAAAAAAGAGGGCGACACCCGTTCGCTCTCCAATCCTAAAGTGTTGGCGATGAACAACCAGCCCACTTTGATTAGCGTGGGCAGAAACCTGAACTACCAAACGCTTTCAAGCACCACGCTCTCTGGTAGCTCCAGCGGTTCTTCGACGCAAAGCGCCGAAAACGATTCGCTGTTTGTGGGCGTGTTGTTGGATATTACGCCGCAGATTGACGACGAGGGCTTTATCACCCTTAGGCTTAACCCTTCTTATAGCGATCTGTTGCGCAGCGCGGATGAAGACCCCTGCGTTAGCGGCGTTCCTTCCGTGGCTGGCGCGGGTTGCATACGCAATATCGCGCCCGACACCAAAAGTCATCGAATCAGCTCCGTCGTGCGCGTTCGGGATAACGACGTAATCGTTCTGGGCGGTCTGATTGACAATAGTAACGACGTCAGCGAAAACAAGGTTCCGATCTTGGGCGATATTCCTTTCTTGGGCAAGCTGTTCGGCTCTAAAACCTCGATCGTCAAGAATCGCGAAATTGTTTTCGTGCTAACTCCGCATATCGTGATCGACAATAAAGTGCAGCCCTCTCTTAAGGCGCTTGGCTTTAGCGAAGGTATGATTGACAATGTCAGGGCGAATCAAAACAACCGAGAGCCTAGGCTGAAAGAGTTTGATGACGAGTGATCGACTCTATGCGCGCGCGAGAAGCTTGTTTGAGGATAGCGAAAGCAACTCATACTACGTGCTTCTTTCGCGCACGAGTCAGGTGTATAGTCGTATTGAAAACGCTTTCAAAAACCCCTTCAAAATCCTGCTGATCACAGGCGCGCCCGGCACTGGCAAAAGCTATGTGCTGAGGCGCTTTTTTCATGATCACCGCGATCGTCTGCCTATGTTTATGTATCCGAGCGCCACCTTTACAAGCGAGCGGCTTATTGAGATCTTCGAGAGACTTTACGGCAAACGTTTCGCCGCCAAAGATATGCAGGAGATTATAGACGCGTTCAAAGAGGGAGATGTAAAGCCGGTATTTATCTTGCTGGACGAGGCGCAACTATACAAAGAAGATCAGCTCGAGTGGGTGAGAATGCTCTCAAACGAAGAGATCTTTCGTTTTGTCGTGGTCGTTCATAAGGTAAAAGAGGAGGATCTGCTCGCCAAGGAGCATTTCAGAACCAGAACCTTTGAGACAATCGAGTGCGCGCCTATAGAGCCTATTGAAGTCGCAAGGTTTATCGAGACCAAGCTATTGCTGGGAGAGATTTCGGAGTTTTACGATCGTTTTAGTCAAACTCTTTTTGATAGAATTTACGATCTAACGCGCGGAAATTTGCGCGATCTGAATCGCCTGATGCATCGCTTTTTTGACTTGCTCGACGATTACGAACAAAACAGATCGCGCAAAACGCCAAAGCGTTTTACAAAAAAAGTCGTCGAGATGGCGGCGATTGAGTTGGGAATGCTCTGATGGACAGAATTGACAGATTGGAACGCAGCTGGCTCGTTTATAAAACGAAAAAGTTTTTGAAGAGCCTGTTTTTTTTCGCGGCGGCGCTGATCGTTGGCGCGGGCGCGGTATATTTTGTTAGCGCTACGACGCGAGGGTCGAATACGGTTGTCGTAACCGATCCGCCTGTTGCGTCGCAGACGACGCGACCCGTCGAACAACCCGCCGCCGTTTCAAGCCAACCGAGCGCGCCGCCGACGCGGCAAGCGCAAACAAACGCCGCGACGATCAACGAACCGCAAACGCAACCGAGCGCGGCGGCGATCGAGCCAACGCAGCCGAACGCGCCGCCGCAACAAGCCGATCCGTCCAAGCCGAAGATGAGCATCGCGCCAAGTTTCGACTTTGTTTCAGAAGCCGATCGGCGCGTCGCGGAGTCGTTGATCGCTTCGCGCGCGCGCCCGCGACAGGAAACCGCGCCTCGCGTTGAGAACGAAACGCCCGCCGTTGTCGCGCCGCCCTCTAAGCCAAGCGCGACGGTTTCGTGGCAGAGGGTCGACGGCTTGCGCGCGCTGGAAGAGGCTTTCAACAGGCAGCCCTCCTATTCAAAAGCGGTGGACATAGCCGAAACCTATATGAGGCAAAACGATCCGCAAAACGCGTACGAATGGTCTCTGAAGGCAAACGAGTTGAACAGCAACGACGAGCGCAGCTGGGCTGTTTTCGCCTTGTCTAGCTATAAAATTGGCAGAAAAGATCGGGCTGTAAACGCGTTAAGAGCCTATTTGGACGCCCGCTCGTCCAATCTGCTTACTAAATTACTGCGTCAAATAGAGAGAGACGAAATTGGAGAACCGCTATGAGATTATTTTGCCTTTTCTTGTTTTTTTTCGCTCCTTGGGCGCTTGCCTCGAGCGCCACGGACAAAGTAATTGAACTCTATCAGAACAAAGAGTACGAAAGAGCTTGTCTTGAAGGCGCGAGGATTGCGCGCGACAACAGAGCGGACGAAACTTTTCTCAACGCCTACGGCTTCGCCTGTCTGAACAGCGATTATATCGATTTCGCCGCGCTCGCGGGCATATATTTAAGAAACACGCCCGGCTCTCGTCAGAACGCCAGCTACATTCTCACCGTCGCATTGCAAAAAAAGCTGCTTTATCAGTCGCTCGCCGACGGGGTTGATCTAGGCGATACGCATCTGCCCGACACCCCGCATATACTTTCGAAGGTATTCAATGCATACGCGGCGGGTAAATACGAGAAGCGTTCCGACGGATCGTACTATATCGATCTCGACGGCGATCCAGTTTTGCTTGACGCCATTGTGGAGAACTCGCGGTTCAAAGTGCGTATTCGCAGACTAAGCGGGACTCGCGTAGTCGCCGAGCATCTATATTGGTAAGGAGCGAAAATGGATTACGGAGCGGGCGGCGGATTGAGAAGAGTCCGCTTAGGCGATGTACTCGTCTCCGCCGAATTGATTACCAAAGAGGAACTAAATCGCGTTCTTGAAGAGCAGAAGAAAGATACCAAGAACAGAAAATTAGGGCAGCTGATCATCGACGAAGGTCTCGTATCCGAGGAGACCGTGCTGAAAACTCTCGCCGAGCAGATGCGCGTGCAATATCTTGAGCCCGGCACCTTCGAGGGCGATATGAAGCTGGCGGGCAAACTAGGCATAAACGCGATCCGCCGCTTCTCGGTCGTGCCGATACGGGAGATGGACGACGGATATCTGGTGGCGTTTGTCGATCCGCTGGATTTCGCCGCGCAGGAAGCCGTTCAACGTTCCTTTCCCGACAAGCCGCTGATTATCGCGATCACCGCGCAATCCGAAGTTCAGAGAATTACCGCTCGCATAGAGACGCAGGAGAGCCTTAGAACCGTTCTTGTCGAAATCCGAAGAGAGTTGGCGGCGGGAGCGGCGGACGTTGCTACTCTTGCCGGCACCGCAAGCGAATCGGCTATTATGCGCTTAATCAACATTGTTTTTGCGACAGCCATTACGCGCAGGGGAAGCGATATTCACATCGAGCCGGGCGAGTCGGACTGTTCCGTGCGCGTGCGCATAGACGGGCTTCTGACGGAGTGCTTTGTATTTGAATCCGATCTCTTTCCTCCGTTAAGCTCCAGAATCAAACTGCTGGGCGATCTGGACATAGGCGAAAGGCGCAAGCCGCAGGACGGACGTTTCAGCGCCGCGATTAACGACAAAGAGTACGATTTTCGACTTTCGACGCTTCCGACGGCGCACGGCGAATCGATCGTTATGCGTATTCTTGATAAATCCAAAACGCTGGTTCGTCTCGACGAGATGGGTTTTACGCCTACGAATCTGGAACGTTTTCGCAGAGCGATGCGCGTGCCAAACGGAATAGTTTTCGTTACGGGTCCCACTGGAAGCGGTAAAACGACCACCTTATACGCGGCGCTAAACGAGGTAAAAAGCGTAACGCAGAAGATCATCACGGTTGAAGATCCAGTCGAGTATCGCATGACTATGCTGCAGCAGGTTCAGGTAAATGAAAAAGCGGGGCTTACGTTTGCGGGAGCGCTTAGATCTATTCTCCGCCAAGACCCCGATATTATCATGGTGGGCGAATCGCGCGACAAAGAGACCATAGCGATCGCGATTCAAGCGGCGCTTACTGGACACCTTGTTTTTACCACTTTGCACACCAACGACGCGCCAAGCGCGATTACGCGGGTGCTGGATATGGGCGTGGAGCCGTTTCTGCTCGCCTCTTCGGTTATAGCGGTGCAGGCGCAGCGGCTTGTGCGCAAAGTATGCCCGCACTGCAAAAAAGAGGCGAAATATCCCAAAGATCTGCTTGATCGAATTAAACACATGGCGCCGAAGGATATCGAGCTTTCTAAAATCGTATTCTATAAAGGCGAAGGGTGCAGTAAGTGCGGCGGCACAGGCTACCTCGGGCGGACTATGGTCAGCGAGGTGCTTGAGATCAACGAGATAATCGCGGGTATGATCGTCGCCGGCGCGCTGAAATCTCAAATACTAGAAGAGGCGCGCAAGAGCGGGTTCGAGGAGATGTTTACCGACGGCGTCAAGAAAATCGCGCTGGGCGAGACCACCCTTGAAGAAGTTATGCGCGTCGCCAAAATATGACAAACGCGGGCGATTCGCTTCGATCGCTCGCCAAAGGCGCGCTATACGTCTGTAAAAAGCCAAGTCTCAAGCTCGGCGCGACGATTGGACAATGAGCTTGTTTCGCGTCGCGTTGGGACAGATAAACTCAAGCGTCGGAGATATCGCCGCCAATACAGACAAAATTGTTCAAACGACGCGCAAAGCCTCAAATCTCGGCGCGGATCTGATAGCGTTTCCAGAACTTGCCGTCGTCGGTTATCCGCCGCGGGACCTGCTTTTCAAATCGGACTTCATCACAAAAAATCTGGAGGCGATCAGAGCGATCGCCCGCGAAACTAAAACGATCGCGTCGATCGTAGGCTTTGTCGATCGCGGCGCGGATCTGTTTAACGCCGCGGCGACGATAGACGAGGGCGAAATAAAGGCGATCTACCGCAAAAGAAACCTGCCAAATTACGGCGTTTTCGACGAGGAGCGCTATTTTGCCGCGGGCGCAGAGCGTTTAACGATCGTGGTCGGCGACTATAAGTTAGGCGTACTAATCTGCGAGGATCTATGGAGCGGCGCGCTTGATTCAAATTTGAGCGCGCTCGACGCGATCATTGTAATCAACGCTTCGCCGTTCAGCGCGGGCAAAAGCGCCGTTAGGCGCGATCTGCTCGCCGCAAGAGCGCGCGATCTGCGATCGTTTATCGTTTACGTAAACCTGACGGGAGCGCAGGACGAGCTTGTTTTCGACGGCGCGAGCGCGATCTACGATCCGCGCGGCGAGCGGATCGCGCTGGCGAAAAGTTTCGAGGAAGATCTGCTTGTTTGCGATTTGGATTTGGAGGATAGCTTTCGCGTTCGCATAAAAGACGGGCGCGTTCGCGCGGCGCGGCGCGGCGTCGCAAGCGAAGCGGGAGAGATCGCGCTGAATATTCGCGATCGCGACAAACAAGTTCTGCCGCGCAAAGAGGAAAGATCGCCAAGCGAGATTGAGTCGGTCTATGCCGCCTTGACGCTTGCGCTAAAGGACTACGCTCGCAAAAACGGCTTTACAAAGGCGCTTCTGGGACTGAGCGGCGGCGCGGACAGCGCGTTGTGCGCCGCGATCGCCGCCGACGCGCTGGGCGCTCGAAACGTTCTGGGCGTTTTGATGCCGTCGCCTTTTAGCTCGCAAGGCAGCATAGACGACGCGCTGGCGCTGGCGCGTAATCTTGGGATAGAGACGCGTACAATCGCCATCAAGCCGCTGATGGACGCGTACGATGCGGCGCTAGCGCCTTGTTTCGAGGGCGCTGCGCGCGATCTGACGGAAGAGAACCTTCAGGCGCGCATTCGCGCCGCGCTGCTAATGGCGCTTAGCAATAAATTCGGCTATCTAGCGCTTTCTACCGGCAACAAGAGCGAGCTTGCCGTCGGCTATGCGACCCTGTACGGCGACATGGCGGGCGGTTTCGCGCCGATCAAGGACGCGCTGAAAACGACGGTGTACGCTTTGGCGCGTTATCGTAACACGCTTGGCGCGGCGCTTCCGGAATCGACGCTAACCAAACCGCCCAGCGCGGAGCTGAGAGAGAACCAGAAAGATACGGACGAATTGCCAGAATACGAGGTTTTGGATCAGATTATTCGACTCTTTGTCGAGGAGGACTATTCGTTAAAAGAGATCGACCTCAAAGGCTTTGATCCGCAAGTGGTACGCAAGGTGGCGCGGTTAATTAAGCGCAACGAATACAAGCGATCGCAGGCTCCGATCGGCGCAAAAATCAGCGATCGCGCCTTTGGGGGAGATCGCAGAATGCCCGTCGCAAACGGCTTTTTTGACGATTAAGACGCGAAATGCGATGATCGTCAACTTATCTTATCTAAACGGCGCTATAATATTGAGGTAATTCAACAATATGGAGTGTACAATGTCCGACATAGAAGTAGTCAAAGCGAGCCCGCTTTTTTCAACGTTAAGCGAGACGGATCGCAACCACGTTTTTCAGGCTCTAAAGACCAAGCAGCTACAAGACGGCGAAATCCTTTTCTACGAAAACGCCGCCATAGACCGGATATATTTTCTGGTCACCGGGTGCGTTAAGTCGTACAAGGTCAGTCGCAATCACAACGAAATTTTCCTATTCAGACAAAACAACACGGGCATGATCACGTTGTACACGCCGTACGCGGGACATCTGTTAAAGCAGTATTTCAGCAACGTCGAGAGCGTGGGAACGTCGATAACGGCTTACGTGGAGAAAGAGCAGATGGACGCTTTGTGCTCTAAATCTACCGCTATCGCCGCGATTTTGTTCAATCTGTTTGCGGAGCGGCTCGCGTTGTTGCAAACTATCATCACAAGAGATATGGTCTATGACAGCGTCGCCAAGATTGCCTATATGATCGACAAAAAGCCCGAAGAGTTCAGGCAGTACAAAAAGCAGGAGATCGCTTATATGCTGAACATTCAGCCTGAGACGCTTTCACGAATACTCGGCAAGCTCAAGCACGAAAAAATCATCGAAGAGAGACGGGGTAATTTCAACGTCAAAGATCGCGCCGCGCTCAAGAGCTATTACGAGCTTTAAGGTTATCGGCTACCGCGGCGACGCGATTTGTCGCCGCGCCGCCGTTTATTCGCCTTTTTTCCGTTCGCGCAGATAGTCGCTAAGCGTTTGACCGCCGATCATCACATTTTCTATAACGCCCTTGCCGTTTAAGGCGCGAACAACTAATCTTGCGTCCCGATCGCCCGTCAGCAGACCGCGATCGCGATCAACCTCCTTTGCCAGATCTTCCTGCATATAGAAGCGATCAAAATCGTAATATAGCTCGACTATTTTGCTATTTGGATTGTATTCGCCTCTGAGTTTGAGATAGACGAGATCCGTTTGCGGTTCGTCGATAAACGCGTCGTCTATCACGCTGAGATTACGATCGTTCAGCTTGGCTTTATAAGTAACAAAAAACTGCCTTCCGCAATATGTTGCGCACAGCTGCTTGTCGGTTCTAAGCGAGTCGCCTGAAACGTTTAGTCGGGCGTACCGCCCGCGAAAAGCGTCAAACGGATCATACGTACGCATTGAAAGAACGACAGGTTTGCCAAATGCAAGCGTACTTTCGTATCTGAATATCTGATAAAAGCAGGCAAAAAGCTGCAACGCGATAATAATCCCCAGCGCCGCCAAAACGATTTTTCTTTGACGTTGTTGAAAAAATTCTCTCATTTTGCGTCCTTAATATATCGGCTAATAAGGATACCAGCCGCCAGAAACGCCAAGCCGACGACGATAAATCCGATCCCTTTTTCAATAAGCCCAAGCTCGGAATCAAAAAATTTCAGCGCGAACAGTACCCCCAACCAGACTACGCCCTGATTGGCAAGCGTTATATTTAGCCGCTTTATTCCGCCGTATATAAACGACGCGCCGCCGATCAAGCAGGCGAGCGAAAACAGCCATTTTGCGCCCTCCCCCGATACGTCGTTGACAGCCGCAAGATAAAAAACAAACGGCGCGATCGGAATGATCAGCTCCCAAAGGCGATCGCGCAGTTTGAGAGCAAAAAAGCCAAAGAGCGAGAAATAGAGCATGCACAATAGATAGAAAACGCCGTTTACGACTTCGCCCCTATAGTTTCCAAATAATCCCTCGCCGGTACTCGCTAAAAGCAGCATAAACGCTATCGCGAACTTAGCGATCTCTTCGACAAGGCGTTTGGAGGCTTTTGGCTCGTTCGCGTACAACAGCGCGCTCGCAAGCCAGAAGAAAGCGAAAAAGAGCGCGTTATATATATACACAAAACGAATTGAGCTATGGACAATCTCCGTATTCAACACCGCTACCGCGCCGCACATAAACAGCAGATTAAACGCCTGCGTGATATTAGAGCTACGCCGATAGATCAGGCGGAAAATATACCACGGCGCCCACGCGCCAAGATAAACCCACCCCATCGCGTACGTTTGACGATCGACATCGGCGCATATCAGGCTGATAATCGCTATGAAAAAGATCGCGCTCGCGCCTTTGGCGTTGAATATGTATATAACGGGCAAAGTCAGCGCGATCACAACCTTGATAAATTCAGGCAGCGATCCGCCAAGATGGTAAGTTTGCGCGATAATAGCGAGCGAAGCGGCAAAGGCGACGGCGATAAATAGTCCCGCTCCTTCGGCGTACGCGGCGCTTTGCGGCTTTTTTAACTTCGCGTATAACCCGAAAGCGTTTGCGCACAGCAGTATCAAAATTGCGCTCGCGGCTCTCGCTTCACGCGGCAAATACTCCCAATTGTAGGCTGAGATCGAGACGATTCCAAGACCGATCAGCGTCGCGCCAAAAGCGGCGAAGATCGCCGTCGTCCAATTAGCGCGAGGCACTTCGTCTCTGTAGCGCGCGAGGATTTTTGCCGCGCTCTCTTCGCTTACAAGCGACTCGCGCGTCCAAGACGCAAGTTCGCCTTCCAGCCAATTAATATGAGCTTTCATATCTTCTTTCTTTAGCGTTAAGCTAAAGTTATTAAACCTTATTTTGCCTTAGGCGCTGCGGTTATAAGCCTTGAGATTGCGCGCCTTAATTTTCACTGATCGCCGTAGCGCCATACAAGATTTTAAGCGCCTTTTGTCTGTTAAAATTATCGCAATATTTGAAAGCGGGGGCTAAGTTAAATGAACGACGAAGCGCGTTACGAAACTTTGCAAACGCCGATTGGCGAGCTGTTTGTTTTGGCGAGCGCCGATAGGCTTTTGTCTATCGGATTTAGCGAGCCAAAGCGCAAACGAGCGGCAAGTCCAATCGCGTCGAAAACGATCGGTTTGCTGGACGAATACTTTCGCGGCGATCGCGTCGATTTCTCCGCGTTGCCGTTTGCTATGCCGCCGCAACCTTTTTACAGAACGACGCTACAAGCGCTGCTGGCGATAAGTTACGGATCGCGCTTAACCTACGGCGATCTCGCGGCGCTCGCAGGAAACGCGAAGGCTTATCGCGCCGCCGCGAGCGCGATCGCAAATAATCCGTTCGCAATCGCCGTTCCCTGCCATCGCATAGTTCCTAAAAGCGGCGGCGTGGGAGCTTACGGCTGGGGCGCGAGTAAAAAGGCGTGGCTGCTTCATCACGAAGCGATAAATTGCGCCGAAGTCTAACGGAGCTTACTTTTTGCCGCGCTTAAAAAACGCTCGATCAACGCGGGGTCTTTGACTCCTTTGGCTTTCTCCACGCCGCTGCTTACGTCTAAGCCGTAAAACCCAAACGGCTTGATATCGTCCAAAAGCTCGGTTTTCACGCCGCCCGCCAAGATGATTTTCGAGCAGTCGATTCCCTCAAACCATTCGAGCGGTAACCGCTTTCCCTCGCCTCCGTAACTTTCGGTAAAAGCGTCGATCAGTCGGTATTCGTTGGAAAATCGCTCTAACTCGTCTTTCGTTTGCGCTCTGACAACGCGCAAAAATGGCGTTTTTAGACGCGCGAAAAAGCGATCGCCCGCGTCCGCGTGAATTTGCGCGAGATCGAGCTTGGCAAAAGCGCAAATCCTATCGACCTCTCTTGGCGTTTGCTCGACGAACAGCCCCACTTTTTTGATAAGCGGCGGCAGTTTTTGCGATATAAACTGCGCTATTTCAGGCGCGATTAGACGCGGCGATTTGCCGTAGAAAACAAAGCCAATCGCGTCCGCGCCAGCTTCGCAAGCGCACTGAGCGTCGTCGAGGTTGGTAATCCCGCAGATTTTCACTTTCATTTCAGAGACTCGATCGCTTTTTTGCGATCCGCCGCGCCAAAAATGTACGCGCCCGCCACTAAAATATCCGCGCCCGCCTCTTTTAGCGCGGGAGCGTTTTGATCGTTTACGCCGCCGTCGATCTCGATTAAACAGTTCGGATTTCGTTTCTCGATCAGCTCTTTTAATCGCCGCGTTTTTTCCAAAGCCGACGGGATAAACTTCTGTCCGCCAAAACCGGGGTTCACGCTCATCAGCAGAACCATATCCAGATCGCAAAGCAGGTATTCGATCGCTTGTTCGCTCGTATGGGGATTGAGCGTGATCGCGGGGCGTATTCCTAAGTCGCGGATACGCGAAATCAGACGATGCGGGTGTTTTTCTTCCTCGATGTGAAAACTCAAAAACTCCGGCTTGATCGGTGCGAAAAGCTCTACGAAAAACGGATTGTTCTCCGTCATCAGATGAATATCGAGAGGTTTGCTTGCGGCTTTGGCGACGGCGGCGACAACGACGGGGCCAAATGTCAGATTCGGCGTGAAATGTCCGTCCATCGCGTCTATATGCACATAATCCGCGCCGAGATCGCAAACGCTTTTAATTTCGCGTTCAAGACAGCCGAAATCAGCCGAAAGAATACTCGGAGCGACTAACATAAACTTCCCTTTGCGTATTGAAGTGTGCCAAAAGATCAATTAAGCCGCGTTTGCATACGTCGAGGAAAACCAACAATCCCGACGTAGATATTGCGCCAATTTTAGCCCCCGCGGTTAGCGAGACGAGTCTGACGCGGATTATCAACGGCGCGGTGTTGATCGGCAATCACAGAGCGGACGCGATCCAACGAATGAACGAGGTTGAATACGCCCGATATGTCGGCGAGCTGCTCGCATACTACCCGCAAGCCGCAAAATACCTGCGGCGCGGCGACGCGGGCGCGGTCCGCGTCGCCGGCGAGTTCGGGACTATCTGGACGGAGTTTAAGGGCAGACCCAACGAGGCGGTAGCCCATCTATTGCAAACGCGAGAGGGCGAAGCGCCCGCCGCGCTGTCTCACCCCGAAGTAGGCGAGATCGATCTTGTGTGGGGAGAAGCGGGAACGAGCGCCAGCGACGGCTACGGGCTGGCTAAGATAGAGAAATATCACCCCGAAGTATTGGACGATTTACAAGGCGTTTTAGATAGTTTGAGCGTAAAGTCCAAAAGCGCGAACAGGATAATTCTTGAAAGCGATACGCATAAAGCGGCGGTTAGTCTTGAATGGTTTGGAAAAGAGAAAAAGTGGCTGTTGTCCGAATATAAAAAAGAAGCCTCCCCCGACAAGACTATCTACGCTGACGGGCGCTCCTCGACAGATCGAGCGGGAACGACTACTCCCGCAAGAGGCTTAGATGAAACTATACCGCAAACTACGGCGGGAAGTCAAGACAAGCGGCTGATGTTGGTCCGCGTTATCGAGCGCGACCCAATCGGGGATCGAGACGCGCTTGTCAGGCTGGCGACGATCAGCAACGCCCGCCGACTGCGCGACGAGGGCGAAAAGATACGAGCCGATACCGCCGCGTTCGCAAACAGGCTGGACGAATTAGCCAAACGCGGCGCGGTTATCGACAACGAAGCCTCTTTGCGTTCCCTGCTCGGCGCAAACGATAAATCCGAAAGCGATCGCGCGATGATCGGGTATCTGGGCGGGCGCGAATTGCAGGACGCGATAAACGCCTACTATCAGAATCACAAAGACGACGCGCTGTTTATGGATATGATTTACGAATCGGCTTACGCGCTGTGGAATCTGCGCGTAGCGTCGAGGAAAACCAACGATCCAGATATAGATATTACTCCGATTTTAGCGCCCGCGATCCGTAAGATGAACGACGCGGCGGCTAACGCGCGCGCTAATATGAGCGCTACGCTCTCGCACTTTGACGATCTGCTGAAAACGGCGACTCTGACGGGGCGCGATATGTTCGGAACGTTGATAAGCCGCGATATGTTTGCGACCGAAGTATTGGGTCTGGGACTTAGGAAAATCAAGAGTCTGAAAACGCTATAATTACCTCAAAAGGGGTTAATATGGCGATCAAGTTTCAAAAACCGGCTCGTTTCACGTTAAAGGCGCTTGGGGTCGGAGCGCTGATCCTGATAATGTGGATTCCGTTGCTATTTGTAATGGACATGATTTCGGACAGATCTTCCTACAAAAACGAGGCGCTGACAAAAATTACCGACGCGTGGGGCGGACGGGTCTTTGTCGCGCCGCCCGTGCTGTACGCGCCGTACAAGGTAATCGAAATAGAAACTTACTCGGACGGTCGAAAGGTCGCAAAAGAGGGGACCCATTACGCCGCCTATTATCCTACCGAGGCGATCGCGCAGATTAAAGCGGCGACGCAAATCAGAAGCATAGGCATTTTCAAGATTCCCGTATTTACGGCGGATATAACAATAGAAGGCTCGTTTGACAAAATATCGTTGCCGAAAAACGCGGAAGCGTCGGGCGCGTTTGTGGAGATCGGCGTAAACGGATTGAACGGAACAAATAGGTTTCACGCTTTTGAGCTGCTTTTCAACGGCGAACAAAGAGCGCCCAAAGTCAGAGATACAATCGCCGACGAGGATTTTGAGTGCGCTTACAACTCTGGTTGCTTCGGATCTATATTCGCCTCGACCCCTATCGTTGGAGATTCGCCCCATCGTTTTAAGATGACCGCCACGATCAAAGGAAGCCAATCTATACGCGTTGTTCCCGCCGCCAACAACAATAAAATACGAATAACTTCCGATTGGAAAGATCCAAGTTTTTCAGGTAACTACCTGCCCGACGAGAAAACGATCGACGAAGAAGGTTTTGACGCGACTTGGAATATCGCCAACATTGTCGCTTCTGGACCCAGAGGACCGCAATTTATAACCGAGTTTTTAATTCCCGTGGATAATTATCGCAACGCGGAGAGGGGGGTTAAATATGGTCTTTTATTTATAGCGTTAACGTTTGCCGCGTTTTTTGCTTTCGAGGTGGCGAGCAAAAGACCCGTTCACCCGGTCCAGTATCTGCTGGTCGGCGTTGGCATGGTTATATTTTATTCTCTGCTGCTCTCGTTTTCGGAGTTTATCGACTTTTCCGTCTCCTATCTGATCGCCGCCGCCGCGACTATAGCGCTGATAGTCTCGTACATTAAGTTTGGCATATTCAGGGATATGAGCGTAAAGCGGGTTGGCTATGCGGCGCTTTCGTTTGCTTTTCTGTACGGATTTTTGTATATATTGCTGCAACTGAAGGATATGGCTCTCTTATACGGTTCTATAGGCTTGTTTGCGGCGCTTGCGATCATGATGTATATAACCAGAAATATAGGCTGGTACGAGGAGCGGTCCGACGTTTGATTTAACGATCCGAGCGCTCGTTTAGATTTGCTTGGTTTGAGCGGGTTGCGGCGCGATCGCAAGCGCAAGACGATCTATAAAGTCTATTTCGCTAAAATCGCCGACTATTTTTACGATCAAGAGGAAAAATATGTCGAGAAAGTGCGCCATTACCGGCAAAAGTCGTCAGATAGGCTACAAGGTCAGCCACGCCAACAACAAAACAAAACGCGCGTTTAACGTGAATCTGCGCGTCGTTCGGATTACGTTGGGAGATGGCGCGACTCGCAAAATAAGAGTCGCCGCCTCCACGCTCCGAACGCTTCGCAAGACCTCAAAATAATCTTGTTCCTCAAAAACGCGCGGAGAGCGGAGACTTGATCGCCGCTTATCGACGCGGCGGCTTTTGAGGAATAAAATCGCGTCAAATGTTTAAGCGATTAAGGCGGTTTCTTCATTGGCAGAGCGCCTCGCGTCCCGAAGTGAACGTGGACGGCGAAATTTACGCTCATTTACGCCCGTTTCGTATTCCGCTGATTATGCTTGTCCTCGTTACCATGTTCGGCGCGTTGGGATATGTGATAATCGACAAAATGTCGCTTATCGACGCATTCTACCAAACCGGTATCACGTTTACCACCGTAGGTTTTGGCGAGGTTGCGCCTATTTCCGATCCTGGGCGGGTCTTTACGTTCGCGCTGATCGTGCTTGGGTTTGCTATGTTCACCTTCTCGCTTGGTATGCTGAACGAGGTGCTGGGGCGCGGCAAATTAATCCATCTTTTCAAGGAGCGATCTATGCTCTACAAAGTAGCTAGGCTGAAAAACCACTTTGTCATATTCTTTCACAACGAATACGCCGCCGAGCTGGGCAAACAGCTTTGCGCCGCGCACGTGCCGTTTGTCGTGGTGGACGGCGGCGACAACTTCGCGGAAGAAGCGGAGCGGAACAAATATCCCTATTACATCAACGAAGCGCCGCACTTAGACGCCGCGATCTTAAAATCGCACCTATCGAGCGCGAAAGGCGCGATCTGTTTGTCTAAAAACGTTTCGGACAATATAGCGATGATAAGTTCCCTGCGTCTTTACGAGCGCGAGCTGGGGCGCAAGCCGTTTAGAATACTTGCAAGTTGCGAGAACCAAAGCGACGCGGAAAAGCTGAAAAAATTGGGCGCGGACAACGTGGTCAGCCCGACTCGCCTGATGGCGCAAAGACTCGGCACAATCGCGCTTCGTCCAGAAATGGAAAATATGCTTGAAAGTTTTCTCTATCGCCGCGATACGCCGCTCGATATGGAGGAGATCGAGGTGCCGCGCCAAAGCTGGATCATCTTTAAGCGACTCAAGGAGACTCACCTGCGCGAGATCACGAGAACAAGCATCGTAGGAATCAAGGAAAAAGACGGCAAGTTTCTACCGATGCCAAGCGGCGATACGCAGGTGATGATCGATTCAAGAATGATCGTTATCGGCACAAGCGAAGGCGTAGGTTATTTCAAGAAGCTGATTCGCAGGAAAGAGAAGCCGGAGGAGTTAAGGTATATATAAACCTTCCGCGTCGTCGACCGAGAGACGCAATCGACGCGGACAAAACGCGCCGCTTAATCAGAGTCTATATAAAGCCTAGGAATAAATAGCCTTGAAGAGAACCCTCATTAACAAGATATTTTGATAAATCGTCTATGCTCATACTATTATAATCTTCTATATCTGATTCTATATCGACAAAATCATTTAATTTATCTTGTATTTCATTCCAGCCGACATATCCAATAAAAGCGCACAGATCGCCGCAATGAGCCAACCAAACTTCCTGTTGCCAGCCAATATAACCCGGCGTTCGCTTTGTAACTTCTTCAAGCGCTTCTTTATTGATATTTAAGGTATTCGGCTCATTTGGATTTGGCGAAATTTCTTCAATACTTGCAGAATCTTGGAATTCCCCGTCAAATTTTTCAGCCGCTTTACCGTTTGCAATGCAAAAAGGACACAGACACTCAATATCGTCCACAGAATAAAATGGTTCTGTATAATAAACGTTGGTTGTTTGTCCGCAACAGTCGCATTTTACGGTTTTATCTGTTTTAAACGCTCCCGTTCCAATTGGATTTGGATGATATTTGAACTTAGGCAAATCTTTCATTTTTCCTCCAGTCAATATTTTAATTATATTATTCTACAAAAAATTTCTTTTGTATTCGATTAACGCGGCGCGGATTTTAAATAACGTTTATGAGCGCGCTTTTACGATCGAAGAATCGGACTATCAAAGTTTAATCGCTACGGCGATCGCGTGGGTTTTTTCGTGCGTTATGGATACGGAGAGCCTATCGATTCCAAAACGTTTTGCGGCGCGGGAACTTAATAGCGCGGTCGGCGCGCCCTCTTTGTTTTTTGCGATTGTTATATCGTGAAAACTTAATCGCGCTCCGATGCCGACGCCAAGCGCCTTGGATACCGCCTCTTTCGCCGCCCAAAGCCCCGCGACGCTCTCGGCGCGAGCGCCAAAAGAGGCAATCTCCTCCTCGCTCAAAAACCGCTTGAGCGCGCGAACGCCAAAACGTTCCTTAAGTTCCGCGATACGTTTAATCTCGACCAGATCGACGCCGATCATCTATCTGATTTTCAAGCTAAATTGCGCAAAGCTTCCAAAGCTTTGCGCGGTCATTGAATTACAAAGGAGGTGAAATAGACGTTTTTAACCTGCCCGTCGATCAGATGTTTATTGACGTTATTTTTTATCTCCTCGCGCAAACGCACTTTGCCGCTTTCGGTGGATATTTCGTCGAATCGTTTGCTTGAGAGTTGCTGAATGATCGCGTCGCGTATGCGCGGCATTTTATTTAGCACTTCGGGACCGACGTTTTTGTGCGTAAGCTCTAGGCTGACGTTTGTTTTCAGGTAGCGTCTGCCGTCGTTACTGAGCAGATTTACAATAAATTGATCTAAATCGATCATAGGTCCCAGCGTAGGTTCAATGCCCGCCGTCGCGCCGCCGCTTACTCTTTGAGGCTCTACGCTATCGCCGCTTGACAGCGTTAGTGCCAAGACAAGCATAATGACGACGATTAATAATAACGCCGCGCCGCCCGCTACGATCAAAAGTAACGGACTTTTTTTCTTAGAATCTTCTTTTTCCGCTTCGGATTTTGTTTCTGCCATTCAGACTCCTTATTGTGTTACAATATGAGTAAATCGGCAATTTTAGCTTAGCTAAACATAAGAGTTGAGATGTTTGAATCGTTTTTGTTTAGCGTAGGACGATCGTTTTACGCGATTACGGAGCTTAACAAAAAGATCGGCGCGTTTTTTATCTTTCAGGCGCGTTTGTTTCCGTTGCTGTTTTCGCGTCCGTTTCGCGGTTCGCTGTTCATAAAACAGCTTGAGACAATCGGCGCGAATAGTCTTTTGGTGGTCGTTATGACCGCCGTTTTTACCGGAATGGTGATGTCGATTCAGTTGTACGGCGCGTTTCATCAATTCGGCGCGGAGTCGATGATGGGCTACGCGATATTTCTGGCGATCGGACGCGAGCTGGGACCCGTTTTTACCGCGCTGATGCTTATCAGTCGCGCCGCGAGCGCTATGGCGGCGGAGCTTGGCACGATGCGCGTTACCGAGCAGATCGACGCAATTGAGGCGCTTTCGGTCAATTCCAGAGCCTATCTGTTGACGCCCCGCATTTTAGCGACGATCGTAGCCGCGCCTATTTTGATCGCCGCGTTTGATCTCGTGGCGAACGTCGGCGCGTATCTGCTGGCGGTAGAGTTGGGCGTAAACGAAAACGCCTATATGCGAACGATCGTATCTTTCGCGCGTTTGAGCGATTTCCTGCAGGGGTGCGTCAAGGGCTTGGTGTTTGGCTATCTTATCAGCGCGATCGCCGCCTATGTCGGTTTTAACGCGAGCGGCGGCGCGAAGGGAGTGGGTTTGGCGACGACGCAGGCGGTTGTCAGCGCGAGCGTTGCGTTGTTTCTGGCGAACTATTTTCTGTCTTCGCTCTTTCTGGCGCTCGACTGGTAGAGTTTGACAAGTTGCGCGATCTTTCCGTCGGCGCGAGAGGCGCGTCCGAGCGCGGTCAATAACAGCAAAAACATCAACGCGATAAACGCGAGCAGACCCAGCGCAAAGTATTCGATATGCGCTTTGGTGATCGTCAGATATTGATCAAAGGGTAATCCAGCTCCGTCGTCTATGCGCGCGACCGCCGCTTTTAGATTTGTCTCGAGCGCAAACACCCGATCGGCAAGCGTATTGACGCGAAGCGCGGTCGCGTCCGCCGTTTCGTTTACGCCGCTTGGTTGCGCGGAGGTTTTTTGAATATCCGCGATCGCGGCTTCTAATTTGTCTAAGCGATCGTCCGTATCCGCGCTTGGTCGTTGCACGATCGTTTGAGTCGAGCCGCCGCTTTTGGGGATCGAGGCGGTTATTTTTTTCTGCGCGGCGGCGAGCGCGGAGCTCTCTTTCGTTAATCGCGCGATCGCTTCTTCAAGTTTTTTGATTCCGATTGTATCTTTGCTCGGTTTAGCGAGCGCGCTTAGATCGGCGTTAAACGCGATCAGCTCGCCTTTTAGCTCGCCAATCTCTTTTTCAAGCCTCTCGATTCGTTCGTTTATGAGCGCTTCGCTGGAATAGTCAAAGATATAGTTGTCTTTCGCAAACAGCAAAACGCTAAACGCAAACACTAAAAATAACGTCCTCAAACGCGCTCCTTTAACGGCAGTCTGTCGCGCATAAAGCAAGCGGCGTTCCGTTGGTATAATTCAGTTTGATGAAAAAGGTCGCGCTGGCTGTGATGCGTTTGCAGCCGCTTCACAACGGGCATAAAGTTTTGATCGACGCGATGTTATCCGAGGCGGAGATAGCGCTTGTCGGAATCGGCTCGATCGACAAGAGCGACAAGCGTAATCCGTTTAGCTTTGACGATCGCAAAGCTATGGTCGAATCGTTGTACGCGGGCGAAACAAGGCTGAAAACGTTTGGCTTGCGCGACATAGACGCGAAAACAAAGCGCGAATGGGCGGATTTCGTTTTGCGCGAGATAAAGCGGCTGGGACTGCCAGATCCCGCCTGTTATTACGCGGGCGAACGCAAAGACGGCGAATGGTTTTCGGGGGTTTTGCCAATCAGAATCGTCGATCGCTTAAAGGAGGGCGGCGGCGTAAGCGGCGCTATGTTGCGCGAAGCGTTTTTGGGCGATACGAGCGAAGCGCCGATACCGGAGGCGATCAAAAGATTTTTAAGGAATAAGCGATGAATATCGGCGGCTTTTTTCGCAACCTGTTCAGATCGGACGAGCGGGTTGATTTTTACGCAAAAGTTTTCGCGGCGCTGATTGTCTCGGTCGATCGCAAGCTCGACGACGCGGCGGATCGAATCAAATCCGCGTCAGAAACCTTTTTTAGCGGAACGAAACAACAGGCGCTTTTTGCGGAGCTAACGCGCCGCTATATAGCCGATTGCGCGAAAAACGAAACGGCGTTAAATCAGCTTGCGCGCAAAATCGCTCGGCTTGGCAAACTTTATCCGTCGTGGCTTGCGGGCGTAAAGGAAGAGGGGATAGCGTTTGCGAAAGCCGATAACGACGGGCTTCAGGATCGAACGTTTGAATTTATAGCAAGCCTCAAGGCGGAGGCGGCAAAAACGGAAGCCGATTAATTCGCGTTTCCTTTATTACGGCTAAGTTGCGGTGGTAAAACGTTTAGATCGGAGACAATCGCGATTTGAGTCGGCTAGGCTGGATTGGTCGGACGATTAACAGGCGAACGTCGCCGATCTTACATCCAATCGATCACCTTTGACACCTCCTCCGCGACAAAACATTTAATATCTATTTTACTTGTAGGTTTGCGCGGAACGACCGCTTTTTCAAACCCCTGCGCCACGCCCTCGATCAATCGCTGATCCATAGCGCCTACCTCTCTAATATCGCCGATCAGACTCACCTCGCCGATAAATAGCGTTTTTTCGCCGATCGGGCGGTTTCTAAAGCTGCTCAAAATCGCGGCGATCACCGCCAGATCGGCGGCTGTTTCGTTGACGCGAATGCCGCCCGCGATATTGATAAACACGTCGTAGCGGTTAAACGGCAGTTCCAGCTTCTTTTCAAGCAGCGCCAACAACATCGTAAGCCGCGCCTGATCGAAGCCCGTCGAGCTTCGGCGCGGACTGCCGAACGCGTCGCTTACTAGCGCCTGCGCCTCCAAGACGATCGGGCGCGTTCCTTCCATAGCGATCGTCGCCGCCGATCCGTTTTTGTTTTCGCGGCGGTTAAAAAATCTGCTCCCAACGTTGCCCGCGCTTTTCAACCCTTCGCGGGTCATCTCAAAAATGCCAATTTCGCTGGTTCCGCCAAAGCGGTTTTTGAAGGCGCGTAAAATCCGCAGCTCTTCCGAGCTGTCGCCCTCGAAATACAGCACCGTATCGACCATATGCTCGAGTACGCGAGGTCCGGCGATAGCCCCCTCTTTTGTGATATGCCCGATGATAAAGATCGCTACTTCTCGTTCTTTGGCGAGACGCATCAGCTCGAAGGTTATTTCGCGCACCTGCGATACGCTGCCGGGCGCGGCGGATAATTCATTCGAATAGATGGTCTGAATTGAATCGATCACCGCCGCGTCGTAGCCTTTGATAAGCTCTTCTTTGATCGTTTGCAGATCGATCTCGTTGAGTAGCATCAGGTTTTGTTTAAGCGCGCCTATGCGATCGGCGCGCAATCTGATCTGCCCCGCCGACTCTTCCGCGCTGACGTATAAAACTTTTTTGCCGCTTTCGGCTAGGTTTGCGGCGATCTTTAACAGCAACGTGGATTTGCCGACACCCGGCGAGCCGCCGACCAGCACGAGACTGCCGGAAACAAGCCCGCCGCCAAGCGCGCGATCCAGTTCCGTCTCTTTTGTGGAGTAACGCAAAAAATTATCTTCCGCGACCTCGGTGATCGCGACGGCGACTTTGCCCTCTTTAACGCCGCCGAGCGCTTTTTTAGCGTCGGGTTTTTCTTTTACCTCGACGAAGCTGTCCCATTCGCCGCAATTTGCGCATTTGCCCATCCAGCGCGGCGTGGTCATACCGCAACGCTGACACTCAAAAAAAGTTTTTGCTTTAGGCATCGGCTATCTCGCTCAAATTTGCGCCGCTCTCGTAACCTTCGTTCAAACAAGCGGTCGGCGACGGCTTCCCGATAAAAGCGATAAAAGCGCGATGCGCGATCGTTTCAAATCTCTTCAAAAAACGGCTCTATAAAGCTTTCGGTGAAAGCGCGCGCGTCGAAATCGATCAGATCGTCCTGTTTTTCGCCGACCCCGATATATAAAACGGGTTTTTGCAGTTGGCGCGATATCGAGTAGATCGCGCCGCCTTTTGCCGTGCCGTCAAGTTTGGCTACGATTACGCCGTCAACGCCAATCGCGTCGTTAAACTCGCGCGCCTGATTGATCGCCGATCGTCCCTGCGCGCCATCAAGAACCAGCAGTTTTCTGTGCGGCGCGCCCGGGCTGGCTTTATCGCAGACGCGGACGATCTTTTTTAGCTCTTCGATCAGATTTTTTTGCGTGTGCAGTCTGCCCGCCGTGTCAATCAATACGCGATCGCGCTCTTTGGCTACGGCGGAGGTTATGGCGTCAAAGGCGAGCGCGGACGGATCGCCTTTTGCGGCGGCGAGGACGATCGGCGTATCGAGCTTCAACGCCCACTGCCTTAACTGCTCTACGGCGGCGGCGCGAAAGGTGTCGCCCGCGCCCAGCAATACGCTGTAACCTTCGTTTTTGTAGCGGCTGGCGAGTTTGGCGATCGTGGTGGTTTTGCCCGCGCCGTTTATGCCAACGATTAGTTCCACAAACGGCTTTTGCGTTATCTCGATCGGCTCGAAGGCGGGTAGCAGTTCTAGCAGAGCGAAACTTAGGCGATCGCGGGTGATCGGCTGCACGAGACGTTCCAGCAACGCCTCGATCTCGTCGTAATCCATATCGGCGCTTATCAGCGCCTCTTCCAGCGCTTCGGGCGAAACAAATTGCGTTCTAGGGACGATTGCGCGGATTGCGTCCGCGGTTTTTTTAAGAAACGAGAGCATTATTTAATTAGCGCGTTGAGACGAGTTTCAATCATCTCCTGCGGCGCGAGTCCCACGAAATGCGAAACGTATCTGCCTTTGCCGTCGTAAATATGCATCGCGGGAATCACTCGCACCCCGCCCGCCGCTTCGGCTAATCTGAACGCGCCCGCGCCAAGCGCGACGGAATAGTTTATCTGATGAAACGCGACGAAATCAGCCGCTTCGTCCGAGGCGATGTTTTCTACCAGCGCTCCTACCAGATCGATCTTGTCGCCGTAACGTTTTTTTATGTCGATTAGGTGCGGAATCTCTTTGGCGCACTCGGGGCAGGTCGTTGTAAAAAACACGTAAAGCGTAGGCTTGCCGCCGTTATCGATAATCAGATCGTTGTACCGCCCCTCGGACGGCTCGACGCGGGCGTTGATAATTTCGCCGTTTAACGTTTTCAGCTCAAAGCCCGCCTTAGCGCCCGCTATGGGCGCGCGATCGGCGTTGCAACCCGACAGAACAAAGAGCGCGGAAACTATCAGATAAAGCGTTCGTGTTAACATAGCGGATATTATATCTGAAAACGGCATGCACGGCGATGGATAAAAATGCGGCAAGGGCGATCGCGCTTGAACGACTAAAGGCAAGGTCAAAGGCGCTTTGCGCCGCTCAAAGCGCGAAAACGCGCCGAACGTTGCAAAAGCTACTGAATACGCTTGTTTTTAAGAGCGTTTTGATCTATCTGCCGCTGTGGTTTGAGGCGGACTTGCGCGCATTGTTTCGCCTGTTACGACGCAGAGCCAAACTATACGCCCCGTACATCGAAAACGTTAGCTTCAAAATGGTAGCATATCGATTGCCTTTAGACCGTCGGTCATTAGGTGTTTTAGCTCCCGCGAATAGTTTGCGAGAGGTTAAAAAAGCCGATCTGTTGATTGTACCCGCCGTAGCCGTCGACGCGGATTTCAAGCGCGTCGGGCTTGGCAAGGGTATGTATGATCGTTTTGCTGGCAAGTTAGTTAAGAAACCGATAGTAATTTTTGTGCAACCGTTTTTTTTAGGCGCGCCGAGAGTCAGCGACGCGTTTGACCTTGAAGGGGACTATCTAGTGGGCGGCGATAAGGCGATTTGCAAAATGGGGGACCGTTATGGTCGTAGAACTTATCGCCGCGGGGTTAATTTCGGGCGTAATATGCGCGTTAGCCGCTTGGTTTATAACGCGCAGGGTCAATATGTCGCGGCACATAGCGCGAATAGAACAGGCGAAAGCCAAAGCAAAGGCGATTGAAAACGAGGCGCGTATGATTTTGGAGCGCGCCAAAGTGGAGATTGGCGCTAAAGAGCTGGAGTTAAGAAAACGCGCGGAGGAAAAATTCGCCGTCGCTTTGCGCGAACAGGAGCGCAAAACCCGCTTGATCGGACAAAAAGAGGATGCGATCGAAGAGAAGCGCCGAGCCGTCGATAAACTTCATAAAGAGGCCGCGAAGCTGCAAAAGGACAGCGAGGAGCAGAAAAAGCGCAACGAACAGCGGCTGCTGGAAGCTCAGATCGCGATCGAAAAGGCGGCGGGAATGACCGTAGCCGAAGCCGAGAAGGTCTTGCTCTCTCAGGTCGAAGAGAGGATGCGGCTCGACGCGGCAAACATCATTCGTAGAGCGGAGACGGAGGCGAAGAACGAGGCGAGACGACGCGCAAACTACGTTATCGCGCAAGCTACCTCCCGTTTCGCCAGCGATTTCGCCAACGAGCGGCTGATCAACACTATCGCAATCGGCAACGAGGAGTACAAGGGGCGAATTATCGGCAAAGAGGGGCGCAACATTAAAGCGCTGGAAAACCTGCTTGGCGTGGATATCGTGATCGACGACACGCCGGGCGCGATTGTGATCAGCAGTTTTAGCCTATATCGCCGCGCGATCGCCACGCGCACGATCGAGCTTCTGCTACAGGACGGACGGATTCAACCGGCGAGAATCGAAGAGATACACAACGGCGTAAAAGCCCAGTTTGAAGACAGCCTGTTAGAGGACGGACAAAACGCGGCGATCGATCTGGGCGTGAGCGATCTGCACCCGGAGCTGGCTAGGTTGATCGGGCGGCTCAAATACCGCGCGAGCTATGGGCAAAACGCTCTGGCGCATTCGATCGAGGTGTCGCGTCTAGCCGGCGTTATCTCCGCGGAGCTTGACGGCAGCGACAAGCTCGCCAAGCGCGCCGGACTTTTGCACGATATAGGCAAAGCCTCCACTCAGGATCATGACGGCAACCATGTAACGCTTGGCTTTGAAATATGCAAGCGTTACGGGGAGGGTAGCGTGGTGCTAAACGCGATCAACGCCCACCACGGACACGAAGAGCCGCTTACGATCGAAGCCGCCGCCGTATGCGCCGCCGACGCGCTGTCCGCCGCTCGTCCCGGGGCGCGCCGCGACGTGCTGGAAGGTTATCTCAGGCGCGTTCAGGAGCTTGAGAGCATCGCCGTCAACAAAAAAGGCGTTACGCAGGCTTACGCTATCGCCGCGGGTCGGGAGTTGCGCGTGATAGTAAACGCCTCCGAAATAGACGATCGGGAGACGGTTCTGCTTAGTAAAGAGATTGCCTCCGAAATAGAGCAGAAAATGCAGTATCCGGGCGAAATAAAGGTTAACGTTATTCGAGAATTGCGCGCCGTAGAGCTGGCGAGATGAGTCCGAAACTCTGGGGCGACGGCAGCGAAGAGGGCGGCGCTTTGCTTGACGAATTTAACGCTTCAATCGGTTTTGATCGCGTTCTCTACAAAGAAGATATCGAAGGTTCGATCGCGCACGCTAAGATGCTCGCCGCGCAGGGGATTATCGCGCAGAGCGATTTTGCGGCGATTAAGCGCGGTCTAACGCAAATCAAAGGCGAAATAGATCGCGGCGAGTTTGAGTTCAAGACCGCCGACGAAGATATTCACATGGCGATTGAAAGGCGTTTGACGGAGATTGTCGGCGATGCGGGCAAGCGGCTTCATACGGCGAGAAGCCGCAACGATCAGGCGGCGCTGGATTTTCGTTTGTGGTGCGGGCGGCAAAACGAAGCTATAGCAAAGGCGCTCGTAAAACTTATTGAAACGCTGAACGCGATAGCCAAGGAGCATACCGCGACGCTGATGCCCGGTTTTACCCACCTTCGGCGCGCGCAGCCGATCAGTCTCGCTTTTTATCTGCTGGCGTACGCGGCTATGTTTATGCGCGATTTCGAGCGCTTTGAGTCCAGCCGCAAACGCAATAACCTTTCGCCGCTCGGCGGCGCCGCGCTGGCGGGCGTTTCGTATCCGATCGATCGGCGGGCGACGGCAAAAGAGCTTGGTTTCAGCGGCGTAACCATGAACGCGATGGACGGCGCGGGCGATCGGGATTTCGCGCTCGAACTGCTGTTCAACGCGAGTCTCGCGCAGACGCATCTAAGCCGTTTTTGCGAGGAGCTGATTTTGTGGTCTTCGAGCGAGTTTGGCTTTGCGCGTATTAGCGATCGCTTCACCACCGGCAGCTCGATTATGCCCCAAAAACGCAATCCCGACGCGGCGGAGCTGATACGCGCTAAAACGGGTCGTATTTACGGCTCGCTTATCGGTCTGCTGACGGTTATGAAGGGGCTGCCTCTTGCGTATAACAAAGACATGCAAGAGGATAAAGAGGGCGTTTTTGACGCGGTTAAAACCTTGAGCGATTCGCTTGCGATCTTTACCGAAATGATTGGCGATAAGGATACGACGTTTAACGCGGAAGCTATGTTGAAGGCTTGTAAGCGCGGACATCTGGTCGCCACCGATCTTGCCGACGCGGCTGCAAAAAAAGGCTTGCCGTTTCGAGACGCTCACCATCTTGCCCGTAAAGCCGTCGCGTTCGCCGAGCAAAAAGGGGTCGATCTAAGCGAGCTGACAAAGGACGATCTGGCGCGGGTCGATAGACGTTTAGCCGATCTCGCGCCCGCGCTGGACGTTTTTGAATCCATGAACGCGAGAAAAAGCGAGGGCGGAACGGCGATTGACGCCGTTAAAACGCAGATAGCCAAAGTCGAGGCATGGCTTCAAGAGGCGAAGAACGCATAGCGCGGCAATGGTCGTCTTTGCGCTCCGCGCCGCCGTCAATTTTCGGCTGATATTCGCTAAAATCCGCGATAACTTGAGGAGCGAATATGAGCAAAACCCTGATAATAGGCGCGGGCGGCGTGGGGCGCGTGGTCGCTCATAAGTGCGCGATGAACGCCGCAGCGTTCGGCGAAATTACGCTTGCGAGCAGGACAAGATCCAAATGCGACGCGATCGCTTTGGAGATCAAGCAAAAGTGGGGCGTTACGATCAAAACCGCCGCGATCGACGCGGACGACAAAATTGCGCTGATCGCGCTTATAAAAGAAAGCGGCGCGAAAATCGTTTTGAATATCGCGCTGCCGTATCAGGATTTGACGATTATGGACGCTTGCGTTGAAGCTAAAGTCGATTATCTCGATACGGCGAATTATGAAAGCCCCGATTTGGCGAAGTTTGAATACAAAGCGCAGTGGGCGCGAAACGACGCTTTCAAAAACGCGGGCGTTACCGCGCTGCTTGGCGGCGGGTTCGATCCGGGCGTTACCAACGCGTTTGCGGCGTTCGCGCAGAAACACTACTTCGACGAAATTCGCTATCTCGATATTTTGGATTGCAACGCGGGCGATCACGGCTACCCGTTCGCAACCAATTTCAACCCAGAGATCAATCTGCGCGAGGTGAGCGCAAAAGGGCGCTATTGGGAAAACGGCGAGTGGATTGAGACCGATCCGCTTAGCGTCAAGATCGCATGGGATTATCCGCAAATAGGCGAAAAAGATAGTTATCTGCTCTATCACGAGGAGCTGGAAAGTCTGGTACAAAATATCAAAGGGCTGAAGCGCGCGCGGTTTTTTATGACCTTCGGGCAGAGCTACCTAACGCATCTGCGCTGCTTGGAAAACGTGGGAATGCTGAGTATTCAACCCGTCGTTCACAAGGGCGTAAAGATTATCCCAATCGAGTTTTTGAAAACGCTTCTGCCCGATCCCGCGACGCTTGGGGCGCGCACCAAAGGCAAAACCAATATCGGTTGCGTTTTCGAGGGCGTTAAAGAGGGCAAAAAGCGCAAAATCTACATCTACAACGTCTGCGATCACGAAGAGAGTTACCGCGAGGTATTTTCGCAAGCGATCAGTTATACGACGGGCGTTCCCGCTATGATCGGCGCGAAGTTGATACTGGAGGGCAAATGGAAAAAAGCGGGCGTGTGGAATATGGAAAATTTCGATCCCGATCCGTTTATGGACGAACTGTCTAAACAAGGACTTCCCTGGCATATCGCGGAGATGGAGGCGTAGTATGAGGCAAACCGCGGCGATCAAGCCTTCGAGCGCGTGGCGCGAGGCGGATATTAAAGAGTTTGAAGGCGGCATAATCGCGCGAATGTCCAAAGACTGGGCGCTGCTCGCGGCGGGAAGCGCGGAGGATTACAACGCGATGACGGTCTCGTGGAGATTAATGGGCTATCTGTGGGAAAGACCCGTCGTCGTCTGCTTTGTCCGCCCGCAAAGATTTACGCGAAACTTCGTCGATAAAAACGACGGCTTTTCGCTTACCTTTTTTGGCAAAGAGACGAAAACGAGAGTTCATAAGGTTTTTGGCTTTGAATCTGGCAAGGATATAGACAAAGCGGCTAAGGCGAAAGCGCAGCCGATCGTCTTTGACGGCGGCGCGATAGGTTTCGAGGAAGCCAAAGAGACGATCTCCTGCAGAAAAATCTATGCCGACGATTTTAATTCCAAAAACTTTCTCGATCGCTCTATTGACAAGCTATACGACGGCGACTATCACCGCTTTTATATCGGCGAGATCGTCGGGTTTTACAAGAAATGACGAGCGTAAGCCCGGCTTATGTGTTAGAGGAGCGCAAGCTCGTAAAAAACCTCGAATTGCTGGCGCGCGTTCAAAGTATAAGCGGCGCGAAAATACTCGTCGCGCTGAAAGGTTACGCGTTGTGGGACAGCTTTAAGCTGATCGGCGAATATCTATCCGGCGCGGCGGCAAGCGGGCTTTACGAGGCTAAACTCGCCAGAGAGGAGATGAACAAGGAGGTCCACGTCTTCTGCCCGGCGATTACGGACGAGACGATTGACGAGATCGCCGCGTTGAGCGATTATCTGATTTTTAACTCGTTTAGTCAGCTCGCCATGTTCAAAGATAGAGCGAAAGCGGTCAATCCAAAACTGCAGATCGGCGCGAGAGTCAATCCCAAGTACAGCGAAATTGCGTCCGAAATATACAATCCGTGCGTCGTCGGATCGCGGCTTGGCGTTACTTTGGAGCGCTTCGACGAGCGGTATTTAGACGCGCTTGACGGACTGCACTTTCACGCGCTTTGCGAGCAAAACAGCGACGCGCTCGAGCGGACGCTGGTTTATTTTGAGAGAGATTTCGGCAAATATCTGAGCCGCATGAAATGGGTTAATATGGGCGGCGGGCATCATATCACCAGAGCCGATTACGACGTTCCTAAGCTGATCGATCTGATCGGACGTTTCAGCGATCGCTACAAAACGCGGGTTCATTTAGAACCTGGCGAAGCGATCGGCTGGCAAACCGGATATTTACGGTGCCGCGTGGCGGATATAGTGGAAAACGAAATAACGACGGCGATTTTGGATGTTTCGGCGGCGGCGCATATGCCCGACTGTCTCGAAGCGCCGTATCGTCCCGACGTTCGGGGCGCGGGAACGCCAAGCGAAAAAAAGCATACCTACAGGCTTGGCGGACCGACCTGTTTAGCGGGCGATATCATTGGCGATTACAGCTTTGATCGCGAGTTGCAAATAGGCGATCAAATTATTTTTGAGGATATGATCCATTATACTATGGTAAAAAATAACACTTTTAACGGCGCGCCGCTACCGTCGATCGAAAAGATCGATCTTAACGGCAAAACGCGCGTCGTGAAAGAATTTGGATATCTTGATTACAAGAACCGTCTGTCGTAAAGGAAGCTTGTGGGCAAAGAGGAGTTAAGAACGGAGCTTGACATTATGCGATCGGCGCTGATCGAGCTTGAAAGCGCGCTGAAAGACGTAACCGACGACGGAGATCGTCTGCTTGCGGAATTGGATCAGAGCGGCGAGGGCGCGCTGGCAGAAGTCAAAAAACTGCAAGAGCGTATAGAGAGGCTGTTAAGCGAACAATGAACGCGGCGCCGAAGCGTTTGATCGAACGCGCTATGAAATCCAAGAAAGTTCTGCTCGCCGCGCTGTTTTTGGTCGCGTTTTTCGCGGTTCTGCTCTGGACGCACTCGCGCGGATTAAGCAATCCAATCAAGCCGCGAGACTCCGCGTCGACGGCGCTTGAAAGCGCGTTTCTGCGATGGTTTCGCGGCGAGAACGGCGAGCTGCTCGTTACTTTTCAGTTGATAAATCACACCGATAGTTTTATAAGCAAAATAGAGATAGCCTGCGTCGCCTATTACATTAACGATCAAGAGGCCGGCAGTTACAATCAAAAGCTAAACGTCTCTTTAATGCCGAGCGAATCGAGAATGCTAAACCGCGCTTACATAGGGGCGCTAGATCCTCTCGCGCAGAAAGTAAATTGCAGAATTGAAAGGCGGGAATAGATGAGATATTACAACCCCAGAAAGAGCCAGAGAACAAGAATAGTTTTTTTTGTCGTTTTGATCGCGGCGATCGCGCTGTTTGCGGCGTTTTCGCCGATATTTGAGCGAAACGCGCCGGAAGCTAAACTGCTCCGTCCGCCGTATTGGAATCCCTCCGCGCCGCTGACGATTCAACTGACGGACGATCGCGCGCTTAAAAGATACAAGATAGCGCTGGCGTTTGAAAACGAGAAGTTTACTCTCGCCGAAGGCGACGCGAACAACGTTAAAGAGCTTAGTATCGCGGCGAAATATCCGCCGAATAAGCCAACGCCCAAAGATCGCGTTACCTTAACCGTAGAGGCGACGGATTCAAGCCTGTGGAACTTTTTTCGCGGCAATGGCGTAAGCGTCGCGTTCGATCTGATCGTCGATCGAGAGCCGCCCGTCGTTAATATTGTAGCCAATTCCTATTCGATCGCTTCCGGCGGCAGCGCCTTAGTGGTGTTTGAGGCGGGCGACGGCAATATAGACGAGATTAAGATCGTAACGAAGAACGGACGTTCCTTCGCCGTCGCGCCGTACTACAAACCGCGATATTACGCCGCTTTGATCGCCCGCGAAATCGGCGAGCGCGATTTTACGGCGTATGCCTTGGCGACCGATCTGGCGGGCAATCAAAACCGCGTCCGCATTCCTCTGTATCTCAAAGAGGTGCGTTATAAGGAATCGTCAATCGAGCTGACCAAAACCTTTTTAGAAGGCAAAGCGGACGATCTGAACTTTCGCTACAACCCTCGCGCCAGCGACGAAAATCTGACGGCGTTGGATCGCTTTATCTTTGTGAACGAAACTCTGCGCGCGGAGAGCCTCAAGACGATCGAGCTATATACAAGCCCCGGCAGATTGCCGCCGATCGACGGCTTTGAAATAGGCGCGTTCGCCCCTCTGCCGCGTTCAAAGATGGTCGCAGGTTTCGGCGAGCGGCGCGTTTATACCTTTGAGCGAAACAGGGTCAGCGAGTCGTATCATCTGGGAATCGATTTAGCCAGCGTAAAAGAAGCCGCCGTGTTTGCCTCAAACGGCGGGGCGGCGGTGTTTGCCTCGGATAACGGAGTTTATGGAAATACCCCCATTATTCATCACGGACTCGGGCTGTTTACCCTGTACGGACATTGCGCAAGTTTGCATGTCGCGCAAGGCGACGACGTAAGCAAAGGTATGCAGATCGGCGTTACGGGCGTTACGGGTTTTGCTTTCGGCGATCATACGCACTTCGAGGCGCGAGTGCAGGGGGTGGCGGTAACGCCGATCGAGTGGATGGATTCGTCGTGGATTCGAGTCAACGTGTTGAAAGTCCAAGAGGACGCGAAAAAAATTATCGACGGCAGAACGAGGTAGCCGCGGTTCTTTCGCGTGAAATGCAGGATGGATCGAAAGGTTATTGTCGTTCGCAAAAGCGGGAATAAAAGGTGGCGGTTAAGCGTCAACCGCGACGGCGAAGCGGTTTTGTCCGCGCCGCCGTCGATGTCGCAAGAGGCGATCGCAAGGACGCTTGAAGCGCATAAACATTGGATCGTTACGCGCTCGGCGCGCCGTTTGGCATCAATTGAGAAGGCGAGGGCGATTTACGCGGCGCATAAAGGTCAAATTCCGCTCTTTGGCGAATGGATCGCCAAACCGGACGCTCCGATCGGTTTTTACCGCGGCGAGGCGAGAGTCTTTTTTGGCGAGGAATGCGCGTTTTTCGCGGCGACGATCGGCGTTCGTTTCGTCAGGATCAGAATCGGCGATCAGAAGAGCCGTTATGGAAGCTGTTCGGCAAAGGGAACTTTGAGCTTTTGCGCCAGAATCGTAAAAGCGCCTCGTTTCGTCGCCAAATATATCGCCGCGCACGAGGTCTCGCATCTGGCGTATATGAATCATAAAGACCGCTTCTGGAGCTGCGTCGCTTCGCTCGCGCCCGACTATCTCGAGGCTGAGAAGTGGCTTAAAGAAAACGGCGATTTTCTAAGGCTAGATCCTTGCTGATCGCGCACGTAGCCGCCGCGTTTGTGCTGGGCGGCTTTATATTAACCGATCGGCTTGTTCTGCGGCGGACGTTTGATCAGATTGCGCTAAGACCGCTCTACGAAAAAGCGGTTTTGCCAACCGCGATCGCCGCGCTGATTCTGATCGCAAGCGGCGCGGCGATGATGCAAAACGCGGCGGTTTACCGCCTGAAAGCCGCGCTTGGCTTAACTACGATCGCGCTATTTTTTGCCTGCCCGTTTATTAACGCGAGGCTTGGAAAACAAGCGCGGTTTGTCTATCGCCTGATCGCGCTCATTTTGCTTGCGGCGACGATCGCGCTTGGCGTATCAATCGATAATTTTTTGTAAGCGCCAAAAAGATATAATCCGCGATTTTACTGAATGCTAAAGCGTTGCGAGGCTTATTAAAATGATTGTTGTGATGAAAAAAGAGGCTACCGCTCGCCAGATTGACGAGGTTGTAAAGCATATCGAAAGCTGGGGCGCGCAGGC
The DNA here is from genome assembly GCA_031268655.1 of Helicobacteraceae bacterium. Taxonomy (GTDB): domain Bacteria; phylum Campylobacterota; class Campylobacteria; order Campylobacterales; family SZUA-545; genus JAIRNH01. The sequence goes on from JAIRWX010000011.1 coordinate 56,231, forward strand.
GCATATCGATCGCGGCGAGGCGCTGACGGTTATAGGCGTTATAGGCGACAAAACCGAGATATTAAGAAAACCATGGACAAGTTTTGGCGGCGTGGAAAAAGCGTTGGAGGTCAGCGATCCGTTCAAGAAGGCGAGTCGCAAATTTCACCCAAGCGACTCCGTAATCGAGATCGAGGGCGTAAAAATTGGCGGGGGGCATAACTGCGTGATCGCCGGTCCATGTTCGGTTGACACGGAGGAGTACGTCGTGGCGATCGCCAAAGCGGTCAAAGCGGCGGGAGCGCAAGCGCTTCGCGGCGGCGCGTTCAAACCGCGCACCAGCCCCTACACCTTTCAAGGCAGCGGAGAAGACGGCTTGAAAATTCTGCAAACCGCCAAACAAGAGACGGGGCTTCCGATCGTAACGGAGGTGATGAGCGTCGATCAGATCGATTTGATCTACAAGTACGCCGATATAATTCAGATAGGAGCGCGAAACGCCCAAAATTTCAATCTGCTGAAAGCGATAGGCAGACTGAACAAGCCCGCGATCTTGAAAAATGGCATAGCCACTACCGCCAAAGAACACCTTATGAGCGCCGAGTATATTATGAGCGAGGGGCTGAAAGAGGTTATTTTGTGTCTGCGCGGCACGCGAAGCTACGAGACGGCTTTCAGAAATTCGCTCGACGTAGCGCTGATTCCATATCTTCAGGAAGCGTCGCATCTGCCCGTTATCGTGGACAGCTCGCACTCTACGGGCTTACGATCGTATGTAAGCGCGGTGGCGTACGCGGGTATGGCGGCGGGCGCGGACGGACTCATACTAGAGGTTCACCCCGATCCGAAAGAGGCGTTAAGCGACGGCGAACAGGCTCTGTTACCGCGCGATTTCGAGTTTCTTATGAAAAAGCTCGCCAACCTGAAGGCGTGGTCGCAAAAAGAGTGGAGGCGCTTCGATAACGAAGGCGCTAAATAGTTTCGTTGTTTTTGCTCTGCTGCAAGCGGCGGGCTATTAAGCGCCGCCGTCCGCGTCGCCGCCTTGCAAGTCGATTAATCTCGCAATCAGGCACAGATCCGTCGAGGCTACGATCTCGGCGCGTCCGATCGCTCCCGTAGCAAGGCTGGAAACGAGACTTTCGTTAATTAAAATTGGCGGATCGATCCTAGGCGACCAGTCCAGATTTTTCGCCGCGATCAGATATTCGGATTCCTCGCTTTCTGCGTCGATCGCCGCGTCGATAATTTCGCCTACCATGGCTTTCAGCCGTTTTTTGTGCGCTTGTTTTAATAGTTTTTGCGCGATTTTTAGCCGTTTTTGTATCGTTTTAGCGTCGATTTTATCGCGCATTGTATTAGCGGTTGTTCCCTCCTCGTCGCTGAACGCAAATAACGATACGCGATCAAAAATTCCAGATTTAATTATCTCGCATAACATCTCAAAATCCTCGTCGCTCTCGCGCGGATGTCCGATAATAAAAGCCGTTCTTATCCAAGCGTTTTTTACCGATCGCATTCGCTTGATCAGCTCCATTGTTCTATTAGCGTTCAGACCGCGTCTCATCGTCTTTAGCATAGCGTCGCTTATATGCTGGATTGGCATATCAAAATATGGGGCGAAACATTTTGACTTGGCGACTATGTCGATCAGTTTCAGCGAGGTTGTAGCGGGATATAAATAGCAGATTCTGGCGCGTTTAACGCCGTCGATCGCGTCAATTGCCTCGATCAAATCGCATAAGCCCTCTTTATATCCCAAATCGCGTCCGTAACTGCTGGTGTCTTGCGCGATCAGGGTAAAATCAAAATAACCTTTTTTGGTCAGCGCGGCGATCTCGTCCGTTACGCTTTTAATCGATCGGGATTGCAACCTTCCTTTGAAACTTGGAATAGCGCAGAACGAACAACGCTGATTACACCCCTCCGCGATCTTGATATATGCGTGATACGCGCTTTCGGTAACGACTCTGTTTTCGTCTGTTTGCAAGAAAACCCGATCGGAAAAAACGTTTCTTTTTTGCGCGATTATTTCGTCGATGCGCGCATAGTCTCCCACGCCCGTGAATATATCGACCTCTGGCAGCTCCTTTGCCAGCTCGTCGCGGTAGCGCTCGGTTAAACAGCCGCTTACGACCAGCGCCGCGCCTTTTTTTCTGCGTTTTGCCGCGATCAGGATCGCTTCGACGCTCTCTTTTTTCGCCGCCTCGATAAACCCGCAGGTATTTACTATGATTAAATCGGCGTTTGCGATCTCCTGCGTTATTTCGTAATCTTTTAATTTCGCAAGCATCACTTCGCCGTCGATCAGATTTTTTGCGCAGCCTAAGCTGATTAAATGAAGTTTGGGCAACTTATATCCACATATTATCAATCAGGCGCGTCGCGCCCGCTCTCGCGGCGATCAATATGATCGTTTCGCCTTTTTTGATCGTCTTTATCGGCTTGAATTCCCGATCCACAATTGATACATAATCGATTGTTAAAGGCGCTAAAGTTTTAGCGATAGCTTCAATAATCGCGGACGATTTTATCTCGTTTTTCTTAATCAGTTTGCTCGCTTCAAATAGCGATTGCGATAGTTTGAGCGCGTCGTTTTTTTCGCCTTCTGATAAATATGCGTTCCTGCTGCTTAACGCAAGACCATTGCTTTCTCTTGCCGTCTCGCATGCGACAACTTCTATCTCCATAAAAAAAGCGCTTACCATTTTTGCGATCAACCAGAGCTGTTGCGCGTCTTTTTTACCGAAATAGACTCTTTTGGGTTTGATCAAATGAAGCATCTTCATTATGACCGTCAAAACCCCGTCAAAATGACCGGGGCGAATTTCGCCTTCCAAGATAGACGCGCCGATCGGCGGAGCGCTGATTGTCGGCTCGTCTTTGCCGTAAACGTTCTTTGGCATGAAGAGCAGATCGACCTTAGCGGCGCGGCATAGCGCTATGTCTGTTTCCTCCCTGCGCGGATAGCGCTCGAAATCCTCGTCCGCGCCAAACTGAGCGGGATTGACATAGACGCTGACGACGACAAAGCCGTTTTCCTTTTTTGCCCGTTCGATCAGGCTTAGGTGTCCGACGTGCAAAGCGCCCATAGTGGGAACAAAGCCAATTTCGCCGATCAGATCGCGCCGCGCCGCGTTTAATTCGTCAATCGTTCTTGCGACAATCACCCATAAATCCTTATGCGCTATAATCCGCGCTAAATTTTCGCGCAATTATACAAGGTTTACTAGGCTGGTCCAGATAACGTAGGATTCAAGCCGTATTCCCATTGATTACAGCCTAAATCCTCACACAATCCTAATCTTTCTGTATAAAGTTTTCGTATGCCCTTAGTCAAGACTTCCAGAAACGGAGTGTTCTACAGAGACGGAGAGAGGATTACCTGACCAAAGGGGAGTATCTAAGACTGCTGGAAGACATTAAGTGCGATAAAGGTAAAAACCTATACGTTTTTACCGCTATAACTCTACGGGAGTCAGAGTGTCCACAATACTATCAATCAGGGGTATTGACTGCAACGTTCAGGCAGGGCTAATTCGTCTAAAGAACCATAAAGCCAAAGGACTATGTATGCCCTATTAATGACGAATTAAAGCCCATTTTGAGCGATACATTAACTGAATTGAACTCTCTGTCGGATTACCTCATAGGTCTTGGTAAAGTCCCGCAGAACAGAAGTGTTCAGCCAAAGAAACTAAGGATTTATCTAAATAGATTATTCAACGATCCCAAAGGCACAAGCAAATCAGATAGTAAGAAAAAGATAGTAACGCATTCATTAAGACATACTTTTGGGTCAAATTTAGCTATTAACGGGGTATCGTCGCTAGTAATTATGCGGTTAATGGATCACTCTAGCGTTCAAACTATCACTAAATACGTTAAAATTAACGATAGAATGAAACAAGAAGCGATAAAGTTCCTATAACGTGATACAATTCTCGGTCAAGCAAAAGGATTCCTATGGCTAAACGATCCGAGTATAACTTCTATCTGTTTCTCCTCGGGGCAACTCTATCTATAGGAATAGGCACCGCTCTGGCTTCATTAACGATCATTAAAGCCTATGAAATAGGCTGGGAAGCCGTTACATTTTTTTCAATCATAGCTTTCTTACCATCAGTTTTACTAGGACTGCCATATCTAAACGAAAAGTTCTCAATATCGTATTCTAAAACAGACGGATTCTCCATAAGAGAGGAAAGACGGACGGATAAGAGACAGTATTGGAGCATAGACACAATCACCGTATCCAACAGCGTGTCTATAGGCGGTATCCTCAGCAGTTCGACTAAAGGCGACGTAGCTGTCGATAGCTTCGGGGTGGCTTCCGTCGTCGGGTTCGGCGATAAAGCGGAAGACGAAGCCGTAGTCCATAAAGATGGGGCAGAGACGATTGTGGGCGTTAAGATGTTTGAATCGGAACCAATACTACCAGAAAAGTCTACCATTGCTGGCAATTACCCTTCTAAACCAGCCACAGAAGCTCAGATTTATGCGTCTCAGAACAACTCGATGTTTCTAACGAAAGCGGAACTGCTGGAGCTTCAGGAGTTAGGGCGGCTGATCGATGGAAAAATCTACTACGTTACGGACGAATAAGGAGCGAGAATGAAACCATATATGGCGAAAGATGAAACGTTACTGCCGCTGGCGAGTTTTAAGCTGGGCGAAATTGAAGTTATCAGCGCGGACGTTCTCTACAACGTTGGATATGTCGCTACAGAAGCCGCTATGATTTACGCTTACCAAACCACGCCAGACAGCGGGGGCGATCCCTACAATAGCGTTCGGGGCGTTGTAAACGGCGTTATGCTCGTTATTGATCAAGCGCGACAAGAGCAAGCTGTCTCGTTCGCCGTTCAAGCGGGCGATATTTGGCAGATAAACTATTGGCTCGCGTCGGGGCAGTCAATAACTGAAAAAAGAGTCTATCGGCGAAAGATAATCGTTTAATTAAAAAAGGAAATCCAAATGAAACTCATACTAACGCCCTATAGTAAGGGCGAATTCCAATTGGTAAAAGCGTTCGTAAGAAATGGAATTGAAGTCCCTGCTGGCTTTGTATTCGACGGAGCTAGTATTCCAAGACCATTGTGGACTATATTTGCTCCTCACGAGTATTTAACTAGCTCTGTAACCCACGATTACGGCTACGCTATGGCTACTGAGCTATATGACGAAGGCTATTATGTGACAGGGCTAAGGAGTGGTTTCAGAAGGCTGATATGGCGTTCCTTAGGGCTCTGGTAGATGATAAAAGAACTGCTGCTAGGCTGTTCTATAACGCTGTAAGTTGAGGTATCCTAGAGCCGCCTAGCTTCAAATCTGTATAAAATCTATATAAGCCGAGTGGCGCTAGACTCCTCGACCTGTGACGGAGACTAGGATAGATCACCCATAAATCCTTATGCGCTATAATCCGCGCTAAATTTTCGCGCAATTATACAAGGACGGCGGTGATTATCGACGCGTACGAATATATCGAGCGGATCAAAAAGCTGCAAACTCAACTTTTCAACGCGCGCGAAATTATCAAGCCCGACGAACTGAAAGAGCGGCTTGGCGAGATTGGGGCGATTGAGAAAGAGCAAAGTTTCTGGCTCGATCTTGAGAAAGCCGCCGCGGTTCAGAAAGAGAAATCGCGGCTGGAGCAAACCTTGTCGCGTTTCAACGAGGCGAGCGCCGCCGTCGCGGACGCGCTGGCGCTGTTTGAGATTGCCTCCGACGAGCAGGACGGCGGAACTTTGGAGGCGTTGAGCGGGGAACTGCCGAGTCTGGAGAAGAAGATCGACGCGCTGGAGGTCGAACTGATGCTCTCCAACGAAACCGACGCCAACAACGCGATTGTAAACATCACGCCCGGCGCGGGCGGCACGGAGAGTCAGGATTGGGCGTCGATGCTCTATCGAATGTATCTGCGCTGGGCGGAACGGCGCGGATTCAAATCGGAAATCCTAGACTATCAAGACGGCGAGGAGGCGGGGATCAAAGACGCGGCAATCCTAATTAAAGGCGCGAACGCTTACGGATATTTGAAAGTAGAAAACGGCGCCCATCGCTTGGTGCGCGTATCGCCTTTTGACGGCGCGGCGCGGCGGCACACCAGCTTCGCGCAGGTAAGCGTTTCGCCCGAGATCGACGATAGCGTCGTGATAGCGCTCGACGACAAGGATTTGCGAATCGACACATACAGAAGCAGCGGCGCGGGCGGTCAGCACGTTAATAAAACCGAGTCGGCAATTCGCATAACGCACCTGCCCACAGGCGCGGTCGTTCAGTGCCAGAACGATCGGAGTCAGCATAAAAACCGCGAAACGGCGTTCAAAATGCTCCGATCGAAGCTATACGAGCTTGAGATGGACAAGCGCCGCGCCGAGGCTTCCAGCGCGGAAAAAACGGAGATCGGCTGGGGTCGGCAGATAAGAAGTTACGTGCTGTTTCCCTATAAACAGGTCAAAGACAATCGATCGAAGCAGGCTTTTAGCGCCGTCGACGCGATACTAGACGGCGATCTGGACGATCTGATCGAGGGCGTTTTGGTAAGCCTTCGGCGCGGCGAGCCGATCGGC